>JAZUJI010000056.1:0-69191 GCA_045642685.1 Acutalibacteraceae bacterium
GTTTAACCGATTGGCTGAATAAGTTTAGCGCAAGGAACAGCTTGCCGCACATTCACCCTCATGCGTTTCGGCATACGGCCGCGTCTATGATGATCGCCAACGGCATAGACGTTGTCACTACCGCTAACGAGCTTGGGCACGCCAGCGCTGCAACGACCACGAGTATTTACGCGCACCAGATCGCTCAGGCAAAAGCACGAGCGGGCAATGTGCGTGCAGGGTTGCTGAAACGCCAATAATAAAGGATAAAATATTAAAAAGCGGGGAGAATTTACCGCTTTTTCAGGTAATTCACCCCAAATTCACCCCAAATCGGGTATAATCAACAAAAAGAAAAACCGTGCCTGCTGCCAAAATTGGCTTGCCTGCGCGGTTTTTTCATGGTTGCGGAGGCAGGATTTGAACCTGCGACCTCCGGGTTATGAGCCCGACGAGCTACCAAGCTGCTCTACTCCGCGATATGAACTTGTGTCAACAGATAGACAGTATAAACCATTGTGATGAAAAAAGCAAGAGATTTTCGTAAAAAAACGGAAAAAGTTTTTCGACAGGATGTGACAATGAAAAAAATAACGAAAAAAGATGGTCGAAACATAAAAAAGTATATTCATTTTAGTTGAAAGTATGCTATAATTAGCTGTATATCTGTAGGTATGCCGTTTCGGCAGAAGAGGGAGATCACATGGGGAATGAAATTAAGGCGGTTCTGTTTGATTTTGACGGTACGGTTGCCGATACCGGCCGAGGAGTCATCAGCTGCGTAAAAAAAACACTGGCGTTTTACGGGATTGAAGAAAACGACCCTGTGCGGCTGCTTTCGTTCATCGGTCCGCCGTTAGTGGATAGCTTTATGGCTCTTTACGGGTTGGATGAAAGCCGTGCGCAGGAGTTTGTGAAAAAATACCGCGAGTATTACAGCGGCGGCGGTGTATATGAAACCGAGGTGTATGCCGGGATCCCCGAGGTGCTTGCCCGGCTTTCCGCAAAAGGGATCGCCATCGGCATCGCTTCCTCCAAGCCGGATACTTATGTAAAGCTTTTGCTTGAATATCTCGGCATCGATCGGTATTTCTCCTTTATCAGTGCCCCCGAAATGGGCACGGTGAACCCGACAAAGTGTCAGTTGATTCAGAAAGCACTCACGGCACTGAATGTAAGCAAAGACGAATGTGTTATGGTCGGCGACCGTCTGTTTGACATTGACGGCGGTACGCAGGCGGGTGTTCGCACCATCGGTGCGGCGTACGGCTACGGCGGTCAGGCGGAGCTTGAGGAACACGGAGCAACCCGGATTGCTCACACAACAACGGAAATTGCGGAGTTGATTGAAAGCATATGAAACGATTGGCTGAAGTGTTAAGGGCGATTATCATTCTGCTGTTAACAGCCGTTTTGATTGTGGTCGGCTGTTATGTAGGTGTTTTTGAGCTTGAGAAGAAAACACCCGATAAAATTTATCTTTACAACCATGCCTTTGTCGCCGAAAAGGATGAGGACGGGCTGCATATGTGGTTCGTCAAATGTGCTCCGTTTTCCGAGCTGGAAAACGGGGACGGTGTGATCTACTATGCGGAGAACAGCTACCGTTCCTCAAACTGTGAAGTCGGTGAGGATAAAATTGTCACCTTTTATTGCTCAGAAGATCTGAACGAGGAAACGGTCGTTACGGCAGAAAATTATGTCGGCAAAGTGATTGCACAGTGGTAGAATTCATTTTTATTATGAAACGAAATCAAGGCTTCACCGTATAATGCAAAGGGGAAGGATTCCCTTTTTTCGGTGAACTTTTCCCGAGTGTTTTTTTCGCAAGGGGGGAAAAGAAACGGAAGCATATTTTGACAATAGCGCAACGACCTGCCCTTGCCCCGAAGCCAGGGCGGCAGCGGTCGAGGCAATGACACAATATTACGGAAATCCGTCATCACTCCATGCCGTCGGCACAGCGGCGCAGCGTCAGCTGGAGGCGGCGAGAGAAACGGCGGCAAGGCTGCTCGGCTGTGAAAGCGAAGAAATTCTTTTCACGGGGAGCGGTACGCTGAGCAACAACACGGCCGTGTTTGGCGCAGCTTATGCCCTGCGCCGCAGAGGCAACCGCATTGTAACAACAGCCGTGGAGCATCCGAGTGTGATGCAGGCGATGAACCGGCTGGAACGGGAAGGCTTTGAAATTATCCGTCTGTCAGTGGATTCATTCGGCCGCATCAGCCGGCGTGACCTGCAGCAGGCGATCAACGCAAAAACGGTGTTGGTCAGCATCATGTGGGTGAACAATGAAGTCGGCAGCATCATGCCGATCGAAGCGATTCGTTCCTGCGTGCGTCGCAGCGGTGCACCGGCACTCATTCATGTGGATGCGGTGCAGGCGTTCGGCAAGCTGCCCATTCGTCCGGCATCCTACGGCATTGATCTGCTCAGTGCCAGTGCCCACAAAATCAACGGCTTGAAGGGCGCCGGGCTGCTTTATGTGCGCAAAGGCGTCAAGCTGGCACCCTATATTGTCGGCGGCGGCCAGGAGGGCAGGGGTATTTATTCCGGCACGCAGCCGATGCCGAATATTCTGGGTTTTGACGGCGCCATGCGTGCGCTGCCCGATTTGCGTATGCAGCTGGAGCAGACCGCACAACAGCGGGACTATTTTGTGCGCAATGCTGCGGCTATACCCGATGTGGTCATCAATTCCGGCGCCGACTGCCTGCCTTATATCACCAACCTTTCCGTGATGGGGCATCCGGCGCAGACCATGCTCAATTTCTTGTCGGAACGGGGCATTTATGTTTCGGGTGGCTCTGCGTGCTCCAAGGGGCATCGTTCAACGGTGCTGACTGCAATGGGGCTTGACCCGGCACGAATCGACAGTGCATTGCGCATCAGCTTCTCCCGCTTCACCACCAAAGAAGAAATCGATTTGCTTCTTACCGGTCTGGAAAGCGGAGCCGCTCTGCTGAAAAAGAAGCGATAAGGCGGCGGTACGCCTTAAACGGTGCGGCATTACCTTATGAACGAAAAGGAATTAAAATATGAAAGAAGTCATACTCATTAAAAACGGGGAACTTGCCCTCAAAGGTCTGAACCGCAGAACCTTTGAAAACATCATGATAAAGAATATGCGATACCGTCTGTCCGATTTGGGCAAATTCACCTTTACGCCGGCGCAGTCCACCATCAAAATCGAAGGGGATGAATCGGCGGATCTCGAACAGGCGGTTGAGCGTTTGACCCGTGTGTTCGGGATTGCCGGATTCAGCCGTGCGCTGAAGCTGGAAAAGGATTTTACGCAGGTGCTGGAGCATAGCGGAGAATACCTGAAAGAACAGCTTTTGCAGGCGGATACCTTCAAGGTGAATGCACGCCGTTCCGATAAACGGTTCCCGCTGACTTCACCGCAAATCTGCGAAACACTCGGCGAAAAACTGCTGGATGAATTTCCGCATTTGTCGGTCGATGTGCATCACCCGGATGTGATCGTCAATGTAGAGGTACGGGATTACGATATTTTTGTTCACGCCAATCAGATCAAGGGCGCAGGCGGTATGCCGGTCGGTTCGGCGGGCAAAGCGGCTCTGATGGTTTCCGGCGGGATCGACAGCCCGGTGGCAGGCTGGATGATGGCGAAACGGGGGCTGGAGCTGTGCGCCGTGCATTTTGCCTCGCCGCCCTATACCAGTGAGCGTGCGGAGCAAAAGGTGCACGACCTGCTCAAAAAAGTGGCTCGCTATTCCGGCCGAATCAACCTTTATGTCGTGCCTTTCACCGAAATCCAGGAGCAGATCCGGGATTTATGCGCCGAGGATCTGTTTACGATCATCATGCGGCGCCTGATGGTGAAATGTGCGCAGATAATTGCCCGGAGAGAGGATTGCGGTGCCCTGATCACAGGCGAAAGTCTGGGTCAGGTGGCAAGTCAGACGATGGGTGCCATGGCGTGCACGCAGGATGCCGCCGATATGCTGGTGTTCCGGCCGCTGATCGGAATGGATAAGGGCGAAATTATCGACATTGCCAATAAAATCGATACATTTGAAATTTCTATTTTGCCGTTTGAAGACTGCTGCACGGTCTTTACCCCGAAGCATCCGCACACACGCCCGAAAAAGGCGGATGTGATCGCCGAGGAGCAAAAGCTCCCCGTGGATGAGCTGATCACACGGGCGGTAGAGCAAGCGAGAAAAATCGTGATCGGATAAGGAAACAGAGAAATGAACTGCGAAATCATTTGCGTCGGCACCGAAATTCTGCTCGGCGATATTCTGAACACCAACACCCGTTACCTGTCGCAGGAAATGGCGCAGATGGGTTTTAATGTGCTGCATCAATGTGTGGTAGGCGATAACGCCGGGCGATTGGCACAGCAGCTGCGGGAATCGTTAGCCCGCAGTGAGATCGTGCTGCTCACCGGCGGGCTCGGACCAACCGCAGACGACATCACGAAAGAGGTCTGCTGTGAGGTAATGGGTGCAGAGCTGTTCACGGACGAAGCAGAGCTTGAAAAAATCCGGGCGTATTTTTCTGCACGGGGCAGAGAGATGGCGGATTCAAACAAAAAGCAGGCACTTGTGCCGAAAAACGGCATTGTGTTTGCCAACGACCACGGTACGGCACCCGGCTGTGCGATCGAGCGTGACGGACATTTTGCCGTGCTTATGCCCGGACCGCCTCGTGAAATGCAGCCGATGTTTGCGGAAAAGATCCGACCGTGGCTGCTGCAAAGATCCGACAGCGTTATTTTCTCCCGCATGGTGCGCACCTTCGGCATCGGTGAATCGGCAATGGCTCAGGCGGTGTCCGATTTGCTCAGCGGTGAGAATCCGACGGTTGCACCGTACGCCAAGGACGGAGAAGCTCTCCTGCGGGTGACGGCAAAAGCCCGGACGCAGGAACAGGCAGAGCAGATGTGCGATGAAGTGATTGAAAAGATCCGGAAAAGAATCGGAAAATATATTTACGGGATAGATATCGAGGGCTTGGAATACGCTGTTGTGGAGCAGCTGAAAAAGACGGGCAAAAAGCTCGCTCTGGCGGAAAGCTGCACCGGCGGCTGGATCGCCAAACGAATCACCGATGTGCCCGGCGCATCGCAGGTGTTTGAGTGCGGCATCGTGTCCTACGCCAACGAAGTGAAAAGGAATCTGCTCGGTGTAAAGAGCGAAACGATCGAACAGTTTACCGAGGTCAGCCGTGCCTGTGCCGCTGAAATGGCACAGGGTGTGCGGAGGCTTTCCGGTGCGGATTACGGCTTGAGCGTGACCGGCTTTGCCGGTCCGGATCCGGCGCAGGACGGTCGCCCGTCCGGACTGATCTATATCGGGTTGGACAGCGACAGCTCAACGACCGTGAAAGAGCTGAACACCGGACGCAGCGGAGCGGGAAGCCGGGATTACAACCGTGTGCTGGCTGCATCAAACGCATTGCACATGGTGTGGGAAGAAGAAAAAAGGCAGGGTGATCTGGATTGAAAGATAAGTTCGACAAGAGCAAACAGAAATTATCCATGGCGAATGATGAGGCGGAAAATCCGTCCGGCAAATTCCCGGAGCCGGTCAGCCGTGCTTTTGCGTTTGACGAAGCCTTTTTTTTGGATGATATTGAGGCTCCGGAGGAGAACAAACCGGCAGAAGCGGCAGAAGAAGAAACAGAGCTGGCTTATGATTTCGGGCTGTTCGGTTCAGCGGATCATGCATCGGCTGTTTATCGCCCTAAGCCGAAAGCGGTGACACCCCCGGCGGTTGAAGAAGAACCCGAACCGCAGCCGGACACAGCCGTTTCAGCCGAATATCATGAGGAGATGCTTTCGGATTTATTTGATTCCATCAATGAAGAATTGGCACAAATGGAAATTGAGCCGATCCCGTACGATCCGAAGGCGGAAATTACAGAAGCACCCGGCAGGCAGGCAACGGTTTCCTACGATGAGTTTCGTGCCAGGTTCACAACCTCACCGGAGCAGGAGGAACCGGCACCCGAGCTTGCCGAACCACCGGAGGAGGTGCCGGAGGAGAAGGAGCCGGAGCTTTCCGAAGAGCCTGCCGAAGAACCGCTGCTTTCGGCGGCGGCAATGAACATTCATCTGGATACAGAGAATGATGCGGATGAAGAGATCTCAGGGATCGATTCGGAGGACGACAAAGAAAAAGACGGAGAGGAAGACGGCTTCAATGTGCGTTCGCTCGAGGAAGTGGCGACCGAACAGCAGGCAGAGTACTTTGCCGAGGGTGAGGAGCCGGAGGCGCTGACAGCGCCGTACAGCCCCAAAAGCGGTAACTTTTTCACGCGCAATGTTATCCCGCTGAAGGGTGATCCGCCATCCGAAATCATCCGCAAGATCATCATGATCCTTGCCCTGCTTGCCGTGCTCGGTTCAGCAGGATACCTGTTTAATGATTATGTCATTACGCCGTACCGCACTGCCAATCAGATCGATGAGCTGAGCGAATTGATCGATGAAGAGAATGATGCGGTCGTTGATGACAGTTTGCAAAAGGAATACCCGGGTGTTGAGTTCCCGGAAGGAATGTTGGAAAAATATGCACCGCTTTACGCCCGGAATCCGGATTTTGTCGGCTGGCTGAGCATTGACGCTCTGGATATTTCCCTGCCGGTGGTCAAAGCCGAAAACAACAGCAAATATCTGAAAACCGATTTTGACGGCAAAAAGAACAAGTATGGTTCGCTGTTTATGAATTCCTCAAATAACATCGACCGGCTGGATATGAACACCACCATTTTCGGCCATAACATGAAGGATTCAAAGATGCTCGGCAACCTGGTGTATTACCGCACGGTGAAGGGTTACCAGAAAGCCCCGCTGATCGAGTTCAACACGATTTACGCAGATTATAAATGGAAGATCTTTGCCGTGATGCTGACCAACGGCGATCAGAAAGGCGACCGCGGTTATCTGTTCAACTATATGTTCACAAACCTGAGCAGCGAAGCCGTCTTGGAAGAATACCTCGGTGAAATCAAGCAGCGTTCCCTCTATTACCCGGAGGTAGACATTGCTTTGTCGGATAAAATTCTCACCATTTCCACCTGCACCTACGATTTTGAGGATGCCCGTCTGGTTATTTTAGCCCGTATGGTTCGTCCCGGCGAAAGCACGGCGGTGACCGGCACGGTTTACGGCAACGAAAACCCCCGTTATCCGCAGGCGTATTACGACAAGAGCAACCTGAACAATCCGTATTTTGACGCAACCCGTTGGCAGCCGTCATAATTGAAAGGAAGCAAAACGAATGAATATCAGTTTTATCGAGTTGAATATCAGCGGAGCCGAAAATGTGCAGTCTGCCGCTGACCGCCTGAAAGAAATTCTTTCGACCTACGGTGAGTGTGACTTTAAGCTTTGCGGAACGATGCAGCAAATTTCCGCTTCGCTCAATCAGGCATTTGCCAAGGCCGGTGTGATCGTTGTCGGCATCGAGCCTTCCGCTTTTGCCACAACCAAGCTTGCGGTGCTGCGTGCCATGCACCTCAAAACCGAGCTGGATCCTCGGATCAAGGACAAGCTGATCCATGTGCCGGATATTGACAGCCGGTATGTTGCCATGCACAGTGCCGTGCCGGTCGGTGCGGATGTGTTTTTGAGCGAAAGCGGTTTTTGTTCGGGCTTTGCCGTTGTTTCAGGCGATCAGACGTTTCTCATGCTTCCGCTGGATAAAACAGTGGTGTTGAAGATGATGCGCACCGGTGTGGAGCCTTATTTCCTTGCCCACGGCATAGAGAGCAAAAGGCCGAATCAAGCAGCAGATGCGGTTTATTTGGCGCAGGCAGAGCTTTTGCGCAAGCTGAAAAAGAAGGTTTATTTCGCAAGCACGCCGTCGCTTGAGCATTTTCGTGACTTATACGGCACAGGCAACGACGATGCGTTCGTTTTTGACAGTTATTCGGCGAAACGGAAGAATGAAGCTCCCAAGGATTATCTGGCAGATCTGGCTCGCTATTCCATTCCGGACGGGGAAGAAAATGCGTTAGGTGCGGCCATTTCCAATATCTTCACCGGCCAATCGCAAAACGGGGAAGACCGCTATAATGTTTACATCGCATTGTCGGACGGGTATTCCTCCCGTGTTGTCCGCTTTATTTCTCAGCCGGATGAAACACCGGACGAGCTGATGGAAGCGGCCTATGAAATGCTGCTGGATATGATTGAGGAAAAATGCCGTGAAGCAGATGAGCCGCAAGATGAAGAAAGCAGCGACTTTGATTACAGCCAGGAAATTTACGAAGAAGAAACCCGCAGGCAGAAAAAGGCACGCAGATTCAACGGTATCACCGCTGCCGTTTTTGCCGTTCTTTCCATTTTGATCGCACTGGCGGTTCTGCTGTTTGTTAAGGGTATGCATACCACCGAGCAGAGCAATGCCGATGCCGGAAAAATACTGGCAAGCAATGCTCAGCAGCGTGAAGAGGAAGAAAATGAACTGTCGTTCTGGTTCGGTGTGGAGAATGAGGATGAAAATGAAACCACGGAAGTTAACGGATAAGAGGGTGCAGTTGAGATGACCGAACTGAAAATCGTATCGTCTTTGGAAAAAATTTTTGCTCAGAGCAGCGGTGACTTTTACGAAGTGGAAAAATTGTCGATGCTGCGCCGGGAGCGGCTGAATTTTCAGCTTGTCGTGTTGACCGATGAGCCGGTTCGGGTCACGCTCACCTGTGCGGAAGCTGTGCAGGTGCAGACCTTTAATGAGCTTTGCGTGCCCGTACGGCTGCGTTATTACGAAAATCACGATGCCGATGTGCTTGATTCGCCGGACGGCTATTATCCCGATTGTCTGGTGCCCACGGTGAACGGTGAAGTCGAGTTTGTCAACGGCGGCTGGACCGGTGTCTGGTGTGAAGTGACCTGCGAGCAGGCAGGGGACTATCCGCTGACCGTCTGTGCTTACAACGAGGAAAACGATTTGGTGGCGCAAACGGAATTATATATTAAAGTGATCGGCGTCGATTTGCCGGAGCAGACGCTCATGTGCACAAATTGGTTTCACTGCGACTGTCTTGCCACTTTGTACGATCTGGAGCCGCTGAGTGAGGAACACTGGGAAGTCATTGAAAATTATGTGCGTACGGCGGTTCGGCACGGCATCAACTTTTTGCTGACACCTTTGTTTACGCCTCCGCTGGATACGGCTGTGGGCGGTGAACGCCCGACGGTTCAGTTGGTGGATGTTACGGTGCAGGAGGACGGCTCCTATTCGTTCGGCTTTGAAAAGCTGCGCCGCTGGTTCGCTATGGCGAAGCGGTGCGGTGTGAAATATTTTGAAATGTCCCACTTGTTTACGCAGTGGGGTGCCGCCCATGCGCCGAAGATCGTTGACACCTGCGGCAGGAAGCTTTTCGGGTGGAAGACCCGTGCAGGCGGAAAACAGTATAAAGCCTTTTTAACGGCGTTTGCCGCTGCGCTCAAACCCGTTTTGGAGCAGGAGGGCGTGAAAGACCTTTGCTATTTCCATGTGTCCGATGAGCCGAACCGTGAGCAGCTTCGCTCCTACGCCAAGGCAAGCCGCCTGATCAACAGCCTGTTTGAGGGGTATCATAAAATCGATGCGCTGAGCGATTACGATTTTTACAAAAAGAAGCTCGTGTCGCTGCCGGTGCCGTGCCTGGATGAACTGGGGCAGTTTTACGGCAAGGTCGATAAGCTGTGGACTTATTACTGCTGCGGTCAGTATCGGGGCACTCCGAACCGCTTTATGGCGATGCCCTCTTACCGCAACCGTGTTTTGGGCATGGTGCTGTTCAAATTCAACTGTGCCGGCTTTTTGCAGTGGGGCTATAATTTTTGGTATTCTCAACATTCCAGGCACCCGATCGACCCGTTTTCGCCCAACGGCGAGGATGAAGCATTCCCTGCGGGAGATGCCTATGTGGTCTATCCCGGCGAAGACAGGAAGCCGCTGGTATCCCTGCGCTTCAAGGTGTTTTATGACGGGTTTCAGGATCATGCCGCCCTGCGCCTGATCGAGGCGAAAGAGGGGCACGAAAAAGCAGTTGCCCTGCTTGAACGCAACATGAGCCGGCCGCTTACCTCAAAATATTATGAGAAGGGTATAGCGTGGATGCACGAAAAGCGGGAGGAGATCAATGCCCGTATCGAACAGCTCTATTTGTGAAAAATGCAGCGCCCGATATCATTTTGCAACGGTGCCGGGTGTGCAGTTATTGTCGAGAGACGGATTGCAGATATTAAAAGTGCTAATTGTTATCTGCAAATATAGTATGGTTATATTGATTTCAATAACAGGAGGTATACTATGGCAAAATGGGATGTGATTGTAATCGGAGCCGGAAACGGCGGGCTTTCAGCCGGGGTTACCTTTGCAAAAGAAGGCAAAAAGGTTTTAATAATTGAAAAGCACAATGTTCCCGGCGGTTATGCAACAAGCTTTAAAAGGGGTAGATTTGAATTTGAGGCATCGCTGCATGAATTAAGCTCTTACGGTTGTGTGCCCGGTGCAGGCAATGTCAGAAAGATTTTTGAGGAATTGGGTGTACATGAAAAAATCGACTGGAGCAGAATTCCGGACGCATACAGGATGATTACTCTTTCCGATGTGGACAAGCTTGATGTTACCATGCCGTTCGGTGTAGGCAACTATATTGATAAAATGGAGCAGTATGTTCCGGGTTCAAGAAAGAAAATGGAAAATCTTTTTGCTTTGGGTGAAAGACTCAGAAAAACAGGAGATTTTTTCGGCAGTATCAGCAATATTGATATGAATCTTATTCAGGATGTTTTTGAGGACCATACGGACTTTATCAGGGTGGCTCCGTACTCAACCGATGAGGTGCTTAAGGCGGCAGGAATTCCGAAAAAAGCAAGAGATATTTTCAATGCTTACTGGTGCTACCTTGGCGTTGACACGGAAAACCTCAGCTTTATTCACTATATCGGACTGGTTGACAGATATATCAATTTCGGTGCGGTCTGCGCCAAGGGCAGAAGCCATGAGCTGAGCTGTGCCTTCCAGGAAAGATTTGAGGAATTAGGCGGTACGATTTATTTCAACAGCTATGTTGAAAAGATTATCATGAAGGATTCAAAAGCCGTCGGCGTTCATATAAAGGGCAGAGATGAAGAAGAATTTGCGGATTGTATCATCTGTAATGCCGCTCCGCACAATGCGGTTGCAAAAATGATTGATCCGAAAGATCTGCCCGAAATGGCCGTTCGTCACACAAATTCAAGAAAGTTTGCCGGCAGAGGATTTACAATGTTTTTGGGGCTTGACAAATCCCCTGATGAGCTTGGGATCAACGAACACTGCTATATGATTTACGACACCGCCAACACCGTCGAACAGGTGAAAAGTATGCGCAGCATTGAAACAAATAATGCTCAGGCGACCTGCTGCCTTAACAGGGCAGTTCCCGATTGCTCACCCGAAGGGACAACCATTCTTTATTTCACTACGCTTTATACAGAGGATTGCTGGAGTGCGGTTGACGAAAAGGATTATGTAAAAACAAAAGAATATGTGGCGAACAAAATGATTGACAATTTTGAAAAAGCCACAGGCACCCACATCCGTGATTCTATTGAAGAAATCGAAATTGCATCACCTGCAACATATGCCCGTTACGCAGATGCTCCTCAAGGCACGATTTACGGATATAATGCAGAAAAGTGGGACGGAATCGTTCAGCGTCTGCTTATGCCTGCTTCGGAAGACTTTATCCCGAACCTGTATTTTGCAGGCGGTTACGGCTCGCAGTTGCTCGGCTTCGGTTCTGCATACACCAATGGTTACCAGACCGCAAAACGAGTGATGAAAAAGCAGCAGAAGGAGGCGCAGAAATGAGTAAGCGTAAATTTATTGTTAAATCAAATTTTCTTGATATTGTCAATTTTGCAAAGATGATTCCCGACAGAAAGGCTCATCTTGAAAACGGCTCTGCTGCTCCCGTTCCAAAAACCTATCCCATAAATGAGCTTGCAAAATTATATCATCCGGGGAAAATGCTTCTTCGTGTCGATGAAATAATCGAACAGGCAAAGGATGTCAAAAGCTTTATTCTTAAATCAGCTGATGGCAGCAAGCTTGCGCCGTTTCGTGCAGGTCAGTATCTTACCTTACAGCTGAAGATCGGAAACAGCATTGTCACAAGGCCTTACTCCATCGCTTCAACCCCCAATGATGCAAGAAACGGCTTTTACAACATTACGGTGAAAAGGGTTCCCGACGGCTTTGTTTCGGGATACATTCTTGACAATGTGAAAGTCGGCGATGAAATTACGGCATATTCTCCCGAAGGCACTTTTGTTTATGAACCTATCCGTGATGCAAAAACCGTGGTCGGCATGGCAGGCGGCAGCGGAATTACGCCGTTTCTTTCCCTTGCAGGCTCCATTGCGGAAGGAACCAGTGAGGCGGAGCTTGTTTTACTGTACGGTGCGAGAACGGAAAAGGATCTTGTTTTCAAAAAAGAGCTTGATAAACTCAGTGAAAACGAAAAGATCAAGGTTGTATATGTTCTTTCGGATTCAAAATCAAAGGGTTATGAACACGGTTTTATCAATGCCGATATGATTAAAAAATATGCACCCGAGGAATACAGCATTTTCCTTTGCGGACCGAAAGCAATGTATGAATTTGCCGAAAAAGAGATCGCAAAGCTGAATATTCGCAAAAAGTTTGTGCGCTTTGAATTGTTCTCATCCGCTTCAAAAGCAGAACAGATTCCGGGCTTCCCCATGGATAAAGAGGGACTGACATTTGAACTTACCGTGAACCGTTTCGGCAAATCCACTGCAATTCAGTGCCTTTCAAATGAAAGCATTCTTGTTGCCCTTGAAAGAGCCGGCATCGAAGCACCTGCCCGCTGCAGAAGCGGTGAGTGCGGTTTCTGTCGCTCGAAGCTGGTTTCCGGTGAGGTGTTTATTCCGGGCAATACCGACGGCAGAAGAATTGCGGATATCAAATTCGGGTATATTCACCCTTGTTCAACCTATCCTATGTCGGATATTACAATTAAAATTGACTGATTTCGGAAAATAAAAAAGAAGTAGCGAATGCCCTGATTTGCAAGAATGTTTTTTATAACAAAACAACGATCATTTTTAGGCATGGCAAGGCAAAGCACAAACCATAGATTCGTAGAAATGCGAATCTATGGTTTCTTTATTACTTCCCGCAGTTTTTGTCAAAAGACGGATTGCAGGCGTAGAAGTTTTTGCTGTTGAGCTTGTCGGTGGCGAATTGCAGCCCTTCACCGAACCGCTGGAAGTGAACGATCTCCCGTTCCCGCAAAAACTTAATGGCATCGCTCACATCGGGGTCATCCGACAGCCGCAGAATGTTGTCGTAGGTTACCCGTGCCTTTTGCTCAGCCGCCAGATCCTCGGTCAGGTCGCAAATGACATCGCCCTTGGATTGGAAAGTGGTTGCAGACCACGGTGTGCCGCTCGCCGCAACCGGGTAAATACCCGTGGTGTGGTCAACGAAATATTTGTCAAAGCCCTGCTTCTTGATTTCCTCGACCGACAAATTGCGGGTGAGCTGATACACAATGGCGCAGATCATTTCAATGTGCCCCAGCTCCTCGGTGCCGATATCGGTCAAAAGGCCTTTCAATTCGCCCCAGGGCATAGCGAAACGCTGACTGAGGTAGCGCAGGGACGCACCCAATTCTCCGTCGGGGCCGCCGAACTGCGTAATGACGATCTGCGCCAGCTTGGGGTTGGGGTTTGCAATTTTGATGGGATATTGCAGTTTCTTTTCATAAATAAACATCAGCCGTCACACCCGCATTTCTCCCACGGCCAAGGGTTTTTCAGCCATTCTACGCCTTGTGCCTGAATGGCGGTCAGCTTGCCGCAGGTGGATTCGTACTCCTCACGGAGCATTCGATATTGCTTATAATATTTGTTGTAAAGCCCGACTGCGTTCAAATCGCCCGGATGTGTGTCCAGATAAAGGTGCAGATCCCACATGGCAAATTCGATCGCGGACAGCTTTTGCGTCAACTCTGCTTTATTCATGCACGGCACCCTCTTAAAAACGGTTTATCCAGCGCAGGGAACAGCGTCCCTTGCCGCAGCGCTTTACACACCTCGTAAACAGCGGCGTCGGTCTGCACGGGCACATATGCCATAGCAGCCACTTGACGGTCGCTGTACGGAACAGCGTTTCGCATGGCTTGCCGCTGCTCACAGAATTCACAGCCGGTTCGGCTTGCGTTGTTCACGCTTATCGCTCCTTTGCAAAGTTATCGGAAGCCTTTTCAGCTCCGTTTCATCCTATGCTGCCGCAGCGAAAAGCGACAGTCGATTCTGCTATTTTTCCGAGTGGATCTCGTTGCGGCATACACCGTTTTTCTGAAATTCAAGGATGTTGCCGAGTGTAGTTTCGGCAATGTTTTCCAGAGCCTCCCTCGTCAGAAACGCCTGGTGGGAGGTGACGATGACATTCGGCATGGAAATCAGACGGGAGAGCGTGTCGTCCTCCACGATATGCCCTGAAAAATCCCGAAAAAACACATCCGATTCTTCTTCATACACATCCAGGCACGCTCCGCCGATTTTGCGGTCTTTAATGCCGCTGAGCAGAGCTTCACTGTCAATGAGCGCACCACGGGAGGTGTTGATCAGAATAACGCCTTTTTTCATTTTTTCAATGGTTTCCCGGTTGACCATGTGGTAGTTTTCTTCGGTGAGCGGGCAGTGAAACGAAAGAATGTCGGACTGCGCCCACAATTCCTCCGGCGAAACATAGGCAATGCCAAGCCCCGGGGACGGATATTTGTCATAAGCGATGATGTTCATGCCGAAGCCACGGCAGATATCGGCAAAGACTTTGCCGATTTTGCCGGTGCCGACAATGCCGACCGTTTTGCCGTGCAGGTCAAAGCCGGTCATGCCGCTCAGGCTGAAATTAAAATCCCTCGTGCGGATATATGCCTTGTGGATCCGCCGCACCGAAGTCAAAAGCATCGCCATAGCGTGTTCGGCTACGGCATAGGGCGAATACGCAGGCACACGCACGACCGGCATTTTACCCTGTGCGTGCCGCAAATCAATATTGTTGTAACCGGCGCACCGCATGGCAAGCAGCTTCACACCCATTTGATTGAGCGCATCAAGCACCGGCGCGTTTACGGTGTCGTTGACAAAGGCGCACACGACCTCACAGTCTTCGGCGAGCCGGACGGTGCCTTGCCTCAGCTTTGTTTCAAAATAGCGGATCTCAAAGGTACCGTCGTTGGCGGCATCAAAAGAGGTTCGGTCGTACTCTTTGGCATCAAAAAAGGCGATTTTGATTTTTTTCATGCTGCTTTCCTCCGAAACGGTTTTACAAGCTCTATTATGTGCCGAAACGGCAGAGGCGTCCGGGAAAAACAGAACTTTGGCAAAATCACGAAAACTTTTTGAAAAAGATAAACAAAGATTTTGAGCGAAAAATTTGTCAAAATCGCTTTTGTGGGCGCGAAGCCGGAAAACAACGCAAACAATTCGTTATATTGCACAAATATTGGTCAGGTGATTTGCGCATTATGTTGAGGATACCGCTTAGCACTTGATTCTTGCGTTGTGCATATTGCACAATCAAAGCGGTTGCGATTTGTGCAAAAAGACTTGACAAAATGCACAAAGAAGCGTAGAATGAGCTTGCAAAACAAGAGAGGAGTGAAGAAAATGTTATCAAAAATCCTTTACAAGCAGGAGCATGAAATGTTCCGTGAGATCTCCAAAGAGAAGAACATCTTCCGTAAGCTTGTCATGGCCATGAAGCTTGAAGCAATCACGGCGGCGTTCGCAGAGTCCATCCACAACGCAGAGTGAGACTCTCTCTCGTCAAAATAACAGGCGAAAGCCTTTTACGATAGATGTCAAAAGAAAATCTACAGGTTTCACAATAAAACAGGGCAACCGCTTTCCCCGGCGGCTGCCCTGTTTGTATGTAGCAATTATTTTGAAATATGTTCTTTGATTTTACTCGTTGTCTCCAAGATATCCAACGATTTGTTTATCAAGTCAGCTTTTTGAGTATAGTACACTGAATCGGATATGTTTTTTGCAATAACATCGGTCACTTTTTTTGAATTTAACAAAAGCTTTTCCGCCTTTACTCATCTTTTTGCTTTTGTTCACTGTAACGGTACTTTTTATTTGATCTGCCTCATAAGCTTTCTCATCGCAGTAGGGAATGGAATTCAGTTGATTTATTCTGTTTTGCAATTTTTTACCAACAGCCTGCATGAATAAGCGTCCAGCTCTGCTTTTGTCGCAATTTTGAGATAATCACGCATTTTTTCCGTAGTAACCATTCTTGAATCACCTCATCGAATAATCCTATTTTTAATCGTTGGCTATGCGGAATTTTTGGCTGAATGTTTTTACACCAACAATATTAGCCTTAGCCTACCCCTATACCGTATTGACCGATATTGGTTAATGCGATTATACACCGTTTTCGGTTATTATGTCAATAGGGAGGTTGAGAATTTATGATTTCATATGAGAATTTATGGAAAACCATGAAGAAAAAAGAAATCACTCAATACTCACTTATTAAGAATTACGGAATCAGTCCTGCGCAAATTACACGGTTAAAGCGAAATGAAAGCGTCAGTACACATACCATTGAAATGTTCTGTAAGATTCTCAAATGCCGTGTAGAAGATGTTATGACATACATTGAAGATGAGGAGTAATTTGTTATCATATAGGATTTTCTATATGTGAAAGCTAAACGAAAACAGCGAGCGCTCATGGAACGCTCGCTGCTTTCGTTTGAAATATTTTTATGTTGTGAATAGTTTTAATTTGCAAAGAATAAAAGTCATTCTTAACAGTTGGCTAATTGTCTTATTCCGTTTCGTAAGCAGCGGCATCCTTCAGCACCGCTTCGGCGCAGCGGATCCCGTCCACACCGGCGGAAACGATGCCGCCTGCATACCCGGCGCCTTCGCCGCAGGGGTAAACACCCCCGATGTTGCATTGAAAATATTCGTCACGCACGATACGAACCGGCGAAGAAGAACGGGTTTCGGGCGCGGTCAGCACGGCATCCGGCAGCGCAAAGCCGTTGAGCTGACGATCCATTTTCACGATCGCATCTGCCATAACATCGGTCACTTTTTTCGGCAGGATCCGGCGAATATCGCCCGGGGTAACACCCATCGGGTAACTCGGCTCGACATTGCCGAGCGCATCGGACGGCTCGTTTTTGAGAAAATCACCGACGAGCTGGCAAGGCGCCTTATAGTCACGACCGCCCTGTTCAAAGGCGGTCTGTTCGATTTTTCGCTGCAGTGCGATACCGGCAAGCGGATGCTCCGAACCGAAATCTTCGGGTGAAATACCGACCAGCAAAGCGGAATTGGAGTTGCGTGCATCCCGGGCAAATTCGCTCATGCCGTTGACCACGACACCGCCCTTTTCGCTGGCGGCGGCAACCACCGTACCGCCCGGACACATACAAAAGGTGTACGCACCTCTGCCATGCTCCGGGTGACAGGAAAGCTTGTAAACGGCGGCACCCAGACGGGGGTCACCGGCAAGTGCGCCGAACTGCGCCCGGTCGATCCGCTCACGGGGGTGCTCGATTCTTGCACCGACCGAAAACGGCTTTTGCTCCATTTTGACCCCTTTGTTATAGAGCATTTCCACTGTATCCCGGGCAGAATGGCCGATGCACAGCAAAAGCGTATCGGTTTCCAGCTCGTGACGGGTACCGTTTTTGTCCTCATAACAAACACCGTGAATGACCCCATTGGCAACGATCAGCCCCGTAAGTCGGCTGTTGAAATGCACCTCACCGCCCAAAGCGAGAATCTCCTCCCGCATGGAGCGAACCACGCCGCCCAGACGGTCGGTGCCGATATGCGGCGTTGCCGACCAAAGGATCTCTTCGGGTGCGCCGTGGCGGACAAATTCCAGAAAGATCTGTCGGCAAAGGCTGTCTTTGATGCCGGTGGTCAGCTTTCCGTCCGAAAAAGTCCCGGCGCCGCCCTCGCCGAATTGCACATTGCTCTGTTCATCAAGCTGTTTCGTTTCCCAGAAAGTGCGCACTTTTTTGGTGCGTTCCTCTACGCAGTCGCCCCGTTCCAGCACAATGGGGCGCAGCCCTGCCTTAGCAAGCGTCTGTGCGGCAAATAAGCCTGCCGGGCCGAAGCCGACCACAACGGGGCGCAGAGCACTCACCCGGCGGCACGGCGGCGGTGTATAGGAAAACGGCTCATACTTTTCCGCTTTTCCGGGTTTAGCCCGGGCGATCAGCTCGTCCTCGTTTCCGTCAACGGTGATGTTGACATGGTAAACAAACTGAATATCGTCTTTTTTTCGTGAGTCAATGGAGCGGCGGGCAACCTCCAGCGACAAAATGCGCCGAACCGGGCAGCGCAGCACCTTTGCGGCGGCGGCAGTCAGCTCTTTCATGCCCGCATCCAACGGCAGTTTAATCTGGTTAATTCGTATCAAAGCTTTATTTCAGCGGTCAGAACCGCATATCCTCCGGTAAAAAGATAAGCGACGCAGCGCCGTTTGGGGCGAAGCGTCGCTTGCAGTTGCATCGTGTGATTACGGCAGCATAGCGAAGAATTTCGCTGCGAAGTCGCCGAATTCATTCAGGATATTAAGTAAAATCGCAAGGAACCCGTCAATCGAGGTCATTGTGAACATATGACTGAATGCGTCACGAAGGGTTGCAATAATTTCGCTCATGGAAAATTCCTCCTCTTATTCCTTTTTTACAAATCAGCTGATTTGCTATTTAATTTTAGCACAACTTCAGACATAATGCAAGCTAAACCGATTAAAAATCAGCTAAAACAAAGAATTTTCATACATATACCCAGGGGGATGGATTCTCGCTATGGGGCAAAAGGGAGAAGAGCGATCCGGGATTCTGCGTGAAAATCAAACAGTGAGCCCGAAAGCTGTCAAAGATTCACATAAATGTGCTGCGTGGTCATGGAGCCGTCGGAATGAACCGTGAGCGTTGTGCCGCCGCTCATGTCCTCTTCCCAATATCCGCCCGGGCCGGTATGCAGCCCGTAAGTCAGGCGAATCCCCTGATAGAGGATCGAGGCACTGTTGACATGGTCATGACCGCAGATGATGTTTTTCGTACCCAGTTCTTTGCACAAACCGAAGAACGGACTGGAGGAAACAGAGAAGCAGACCTGCTCATGGTTCACGCCAAACGAGTCTGCCGCATATTCCCCGACATAGCAGCCCTTTTGTTCGTCGTATGCTTCGGCATAGGCAGCGGCAAATTCGGGAACGGGAATATGGAAGAAAGCGGAGCTTTCCACTTTTCTGCCCTCTTTTGCAGCGACACCCTCCAGCACCCAGCGGTACCACGCCTGCTGACCGGCGTTGATAAACTCGTCGCCGTCGTGGGTATCCAGCATCATCACGGTGTGAATGATTTTTCCGTTTTCGGTGATGTTAATGGCATAGTTGCCGTAGCCCATGCCTTTCGGACCGAATTGGAAAATGCAGTTTTTCGCTTCATAAAGCTTGTAGGCGCACCAAAATTCGCTGATGCAGCACGAGCCGTCATGGTTGCCCATGACCGGCGCCCACGGAATCCCGAAGCGGTCAATGTCTTTGATCAGCTTGAGATAAGCACTCGTACACCAGCCGTTGTCGCCCGTGACGGTGATCAGATCGGGGTTCACCTCTTTGATAAGCTTAAAGATGGTCTGTGTTGCAATGCGGCCCGTTTCGCCCTGCGCATCCCATTTTTCGATCTGAACATCGGAGAAATTGAGAATAACAAAATCCTTTTCCGGATCTTTTTTCATTTCGATGCAATCATCACAGGAAAAGGTCTGACTAACTGACCAATCGTCAAAATAGCTGTCCTCCCCTTTGAACAGCGAAGCCCAGACCGGCGTCAGGATCTGCGGAATGGCGAGAACCAGCACAAGAATTGTTTTAAGATATTTCATAGAATAACCTCTTTCATTCTTTCCGAATTACAAGCGATAATATCAATAACGGGACTGAAAAACAGCCCCGTTATTCGTTTTCTCAGCCGATGAATTTCAAGGTAAGAATCTTCTTGCCGGTGATTTCAAAATCAACAAAACCGTCTGCGTTGAGGGCAAGATCTTTTTCGTCCTTTTCTTCCAGCGTGACGAGTTTGACCTGTGACCACGGCTTGCCGGTGTAGGCGGGCAGCTCAAATTCCGCTTTTTGACGCTCGACCGGTGACTGCGGAGCAGCCGGAGCGATACCGCCGTTGACACGAATGGCGTTCTTCACCGCACGGTCGGACGGATTGAACAAACGAATGACCCAGCCTTCACCGTCCTCACTTCTCTTGACAGCGGAGATGTTGAGGTTTTCGTCTTTCAGCTCAATGAACGAATGAGTCATCGGGGTCTTACCGTGTGCAGTCGGTGCAAGCTGAGCGGCGGTAAGGTAGAGGTTAAACTGTTCGCTTGCCTGCCACAGGTTTGCTTCCTCCCAGTTGCCTTTATGCGGCATAAAGGCATAACGGAAGGTGTTTTTGCCGATGCACTGAGAGCCTTTGTCCCAATCGCTGTAATCCTGCATATCCGAGGTGACGCAGATGCGAAGCGGATACGAACGGAGAAGGGTAATATACATTGTTCTGCGCTCGTCGTCGCCTGCCTCAAATGCCTTGATACCGGTGTTGAGCAGGGCGGCACCGATTTTGCCGTCGGTCAGGTCAACAAATGAATTCATCGGCATTTCGGTCATCGGGATCTCATCGTAAAGCGAATAATCGGGCTTTTCGATGGGGCGTGCGATTACATCAAACTGGCTCTGTGCCCAGGAGTGATCCGCTTTCAGATCAGTCGGGAACGCAACCTGCAGGTAGTGATCCTCACAGCGGTTGTTCACGGTCGTTTCCACCTCGACCAGGCGGGAGCCCTTGCGCAGCGTGATAACGGAATCAATGTCGATGGGCAGCTGGTGCTCACTGCGGGAGCGTTCATCCGCACTGCGCTTTTCGGGCAGCATCCAGCGGTAGGAAACCTTGAACGAGGTTTCAAATTCACCGTGGCGAAGCAGGGTAACAACGGGTCTTTCACTCAAAGTGGTGAAGGTTTCGTCAAATTCGGGGACAACATGGTTCCACGGGTCGCCAATTTCGCCGCTGTCCTTGAAATAACCCAGTGAAGTGTATTCTCTGCCGTTTTCCTTGTCGAGAACATCGAAGGTACCGTTGTCGTTGACGGTGACACGAAGGTATTCGTTTTCCATCACACGGGTGGAACGGAGCATGGTGACGGGTGTGGTCTTGCGGACATTGTGCAGCGGTTCGAGCTTAAAGGTGCGGTAACCCATCGCCGGAATATCCTTGACCTCAAGGGCGATCAAATACTGCTGTGTGTGCAGCACATTCGCCGTATCGTTCGGGTTCTGGATGATCTGACGGTTGTCCTTGTTGGAGGAAATGATCTGATACTTATAGGTGTTTCCGTCCTCATCGCTGATACGGAACGAATCCGCTTTCCACTCCTGCGGAATTTCCACACGGAGGTTGACGGTTTCGCTGCGCTTGAAGGGAGCCGGGTTGAACACGACGATCGCCGCATCATCCCGGGAGAAGGAGGACAAATCAATATCGCCGGCAATATCCATGAACGCACGCTCAAACACGCACTTGGAAAGCTCGGAGGACTGACGGAAACGGGACATGACATCCTCGTAAACAATGTCTCTGCCGCAGGCACCGATGCTGTCATGCCCATGGTTCTGAAGCAGGTAGTTGTAGGACAGATCCAGGAAGCCCTGCGGATAAGCCGCGCCCTCAAACGAAGCAAACACGGCAAACGGCTCGGCGTAATTGATCAGGCGGCGTTCGGTGTCGAAGTTGGTCTGCTTGATGTAAGTGCGTGCGGAAAGGATCCAGCCGCACATGGAGCTGACCGAACCCTTGGTGTAGGGGCAGCGCATTTCGCCCTTGAGCACGGGGGAATCGGGCTTGAAGCAGTCGATAACGCCCTGCTCCATTTCTTTCAAAGTGGAATGGAACACGCAGGCATTCGGCAAAGCAGCGTCCAGATCCTCGATCAGCTGAACCTCACGGGCATCGGGGCAGGAGGAATCGTGACCGTCGCTCCAGAAGCGGTGCGGTGTCGTCCAGTCGTTATCCTGCTCACGGATCGCCTGCTCGGCACGGTCTTTGATGTTCTCTTTGTGGTACTCATAGAACGGATGGGTATACTGATAATCCAGCTTCCAGTCCCGGTCGATCAGCTTGAACACACCGTTGTTGTCGTTCCAGACCATGTCACGGTTGTTCTCGTTTTGCTGATTGTAGTAAACGGGGCGCTGAACCACATACCAGACATTGTAACGGGGACGCTTGCCCAGACGGGAAGCATAAATGCGGGTGCCGTCGGGGCTTTCCCAGTAAAACTCGGATTTCGGCGCAACATATTCGTTGATGCCGCGGTAGAATGAAGCAAAATGAATGTCAAAGCCGGCATAAATCTGGGGCAGCTGAGAGATCTGACCCCAGCCGAACGGAGAATAACCGGTCTTGCTCACGCCGCCCATTTCACGGGCGATCTTATGACCGAGGAGGAGGTTGCGGATAAGAGCCTCGCTGCCGACGGTGTATTCATCCGGCAAAGCAAACCAGGGACCGATACCGATGCGGCCCTCGGAAACATATTTTTTGAACTTTTCTTTCTTTTCGGGATACACTTCCAGATAGTCCTGCACGGGCATCGTCTGAGAATCCAGATGGAAATGACGGTAACTCGGGAATTTATCCAGAATATCCATGAGCATATCCAGCATATAGCCCAGCATATACTGCGTGCGGCGTGCGGAAAAACGCCATTCACGATCCCAATGGGTGTTGGATATAAAGTGACATTGAATCTGATCTTTTTCGTCCATGTTCGTTCTCCTTTAACCTTTAATGATTTTCATGATTTCTTCAAAACTGTCGCAGAAATGGGTGCAAACCGCCTTGGTGCCGCTGGATTCGATGTTGCCGCCTGCGATGCCGACGGTGGCATAGCCCGCCAGACGCACCGAACAGACACCGGCGCCGCTGTCCTCAATGCCGATCACACGGCTGCGCTCGGCAAACGCCTGACCCAGCCCGACGACCGAGGTTTCGGAATAGAGCCACGGGTGCGGTTTGGGCGAAAGCTCGCCGAGGGTGCCGACGCTGCCCTTACGCAGCGGGAAACCGGCGGAAATAATGGCATCGTAAAAATCCTTCGGGTCACCCATGCCGAGAGTGCGGAAAGCGGAAAGGATCTCCGGCCATGCTTTTTCGTAAAGCCCGGAGGTCACCAGACCGATTTTGATGCCCATGCTCTTCAGCTCAAGCAGAAAATCCTTGACACCGGCATTCGGCGTAAAAGCACCGTCCTTGCCGCGGCCTGCCATGATCTCCTCCATTTCACGGTGTGTATGTTCAAAATAGAAATCACGGGCTTTTTCAAGGGATTCACCGGGGCAGTATTTGTCGATGCAGTATTGCAGGTGTTCGGAAACGCTGTGACCCGAAACAAACGGCAGGTCGGCTTCCTCCAGTTCAAATTTCGGGTTGCCGAGCATACTGGCGGTGCTCATCTGGATGATCCAGATCCAGAAATCCTCGCTGCGCACGGTGGTGCCGTCCAGATCCATCAGCACGGCACTGAGCGGATATTCGACTTTTACGGGTGAAACCGGGTAATAAACGGGGTAGGCGATCGCCGATTTGACGCACGCCAGCGTGTGTGTGCCGAACGAAACAAATTCCACTTTATTGTCGCCGGTGGCAACAACAAATTCAATGCCGTTCTTTCCGGCAACAAATTTACCGTCCTCCGTTGCGTTAAGCAGGTGGAAGCCGCTGTCGGCACCGACGGGGCCGAGATCCGGGATAAGCAGGGTCTTGTCAAGAAGCATAGTGTGAGATTCCTTTCCAAAAGAGTATTCGCTTTATCGTACCACATTTTTGCGCGTAAGTAAACGAAAAAAAGCAAATTCTTTTATCTTTTGCGGAAAGCGGCACGGCAAATTGCTTACGGTCCGGATACAGTAAAACCGAAAATTCCGCAAGGTGAAAAAGCGCAGCACCGGCAGAGCGTTTCTCTGCTTGACAACAGGCGGGAAAAACTATATACTGAAACTGTATAACTGTACATAGGAAGGTGACCTGAGCATGAAAAAAGTAACCAGACGAACGGCGTCTCTTCTGCTCACGATGATTTTCTGCATTTTGTTTTGCTTTTCGTCGTTTGCCGCAACGACGAACGAATACGGTCTCGGGCTTTCCACCGAGCTGAATAAAACCAACTACACCGTCACGCTCTGCAACCGGAACAGCTTTGCAGTCGGCGGTGTTGAGGTGAAGTGCGATTTACCCGGGGATCTGCGCACTTCCGGCAAGGTCAACGCTTCTGCCGAAAGCTTTACGGCAGGGCAGAGCCTTACGCTGAAAATGCCGTTGACCGAAGCAAAAGCGTTCATTGGGCAAAACGGTTCAGGCATCCGGGTGAAAACAGCTGCCTTCGGCGGCGGTGCAGCTGTGCTTGCCGTGTGTGCCGTCGTGTTTACGGCTGTTCTGCTTCGCCGCAAAAAAGCATCGAAAGCCGTTGCACTTGTGCTGGCGGTTTTTATGCTTCTGCCCTGTTTCAATCTGCTGAAGGTCAACGCATGGGGTACGGATGAGGTACATACCTTCACCATGCAGGATACCGTAACGCTTGACGGAAAAGAGTATCCGGTTTCGGTTACGGTTCGCTATCTGGCATCCACCGCAAGAAAAAATTATTTTGAAACGACCGTGACGCCCGATGCCGCAGACGGCTCGACCGTGACCGAATACAAAACCTCTGTCAGCGGTGAAACCGTTGCCGCCCAAAGGGTCGAAAAAGTGACCTATGAGGTGAGCAGTGCCATTGACAATTATGAACCCGGGGGATCCGGCGAAGCGGTACTCGACGGCTGCAGCTGGTCGGTCGATCGACTTGATTTGAAGCCGGGTGATAACAAAATCACCGTAACCTCCACTTTGTCGGACGGACAGACGAAAACCGATTCCTATCACCTGACTTACGACAAGGGAACCGTTTACCAATGCAAAGAAAACGAGCTGAAGGAGGAGGGAGAATGCCGCTATGTCAACGGCATGATCAATCTTTTCTTCCGTGACGGTGTGTCCGTTGAACGGGCAGATGAAATCATTCGCTCCCTGGGCGGCGTACGCATCGGTGAACTGTATGCGTCCGATTTGTTCCAGGCTCGTGTGGACGCTGATTCGCTGGAGGAGCTGCAGGATTATTGCCGCCGCTACGAGCAGTTTGAGGAAGTGCGCCTGGCGATGATCGAGCGTGCGATCGATTTGGAGACCCAATCCGTAGTGCCGAACGATAAATGGCTGATGTCGAAGCCATCCTGGGACGAGAATTATCCGCAGAGCTACAACTGGTCGGTGACGGCGGTGCGTGCGCCGAGCGCATGGGAATATGAGAGCTATATGGGTCATGTGAATCTCGGTATGGTGGATTCCAGCATCTATACCGCTCACGAAGATTTTAAGAGCGGCTTTATCCGTTTTGCAGCGAGTGAGTATGAAGATTATGCTGCGGATAATGTAAATCAGGAAAAGGGTCAGCACGGCACCCATGTTGCCGGTACGATGGGCGCAGCAGCAAACAATAACAAGGGTATCACCGGGCTGCTGTGGGATACCAATGTTTATGCGGCGAATTTCAATAAGGGCGGAACGATCGACTATGTAGTCGGTGCGGTCGTAGATGAGATCCTGGCCGGTGCCAAAGCGGTGAACCTTTCGCTCGGTCTGACTAACAACTACAGCCCCGGCAGTCACAAAAACCCGTATCTGAATCTGTATTCGTCTGCTACGCTGGATTGGTATGCCGAATATTGTGTTGCCATGCTCAGCGGCGTTATAAACGACGGCAAAGAATTTGTTGTGGTGCAGTCTGCCGGCAACGGTGTGCAGGATATCCGCCTGGGCTGCAATGATACATCGGCAACGCAGGACGGAGCATGGTTCCGCAGCGTGGATGCTTACCAAAACGGTCTGTTCTGCTCTGTTCAGAAAAAAGCCTATCGGTGCGGCGGCTCGGAGAACGGCGTAACGGCGGAGGAATCCACAGCCCTTTACGACCGTGTTCTGGTTGTCGGTGCGGCAGAGAATATTTCCTCTGCAGAGGAACCGAAATTCAAAATGTGGTATCGCAGCAGCGGCGGCAGCCGGGTGGATATCTATGCTCCCGGTGTTACAACGGTCAGCACCTGCGTTTCGGAAACTTCTCCGGGCACGCTCCAAAGCACTTATGCCGCAATGAGCGGCACATCGCAGGCGGCACCGATCGTTACGGCTGTGGCAGGTGCCTGCTTTGCCATTAACCCGAATTTGACCGGCGCACAGGTGAAAAAAATCATCTGCAGCCCAACAAACAGCACGCATATCGTTGTGGACAACACGGATCTGTTCAAAGGCACTCCGATGGATGTTAATGCGGAGCTGATGTATCACCCGTTTGAAGGCAACGGTCAGCTGATCGATATGGAGCTTTGCGTGAAGGAAGCTTTGCGCACGGTGTCGACCCGGGCAAACTATTCCGAATTGAACACCTATGTCGGCGTGGCGAACGGTTTGGTGCCGACCGATTACACCAATTTTGATACGGTTCAGTCGATTTTAGACAGCATCAATTATAACCTCTATTCATTTGAACAGGATGAGGTCGACGCAAAAGCGCAGGCTCTGATCACTGCCATTTATGAGCTGGATCCGATTTATGCCGATTACACAAAGGTGGATGAAGCCATTGCGGCGGCAAACAAGCTGGATCCCGCCGATTATGTCAGCTTTGACAGTGTGACCAAGGCAGTCAATGCCGTAAAGAGAAAGAAGCTGAAAAGCCAGCAGGCGCAGGTGGATGCTATGGCCAAGGCAATTAACGATGCAATCGGAAGTCTTGTTGTTTATGTGCCCGAGCTGCCCAAGCCCGAAACATTGGACAGCAGCATTGTCGTAGACAGCACCGAGCAGGTGATTGTGCTGACGCAGGAAAATATGCAGATCCTTTCGGATGCGCTGACGGCAACGCAGGGCTACACCGTAACACAGCAGCCAAACGAAAACGGCAACTGTTCCACCGGGTCGTATATTGTGCTAAAAAAGTCCGGATGTGAGGATGTCGCTTATCAGGTAGCTGTTCTCGGCGATATCGACGGCGATGCAAGATCGGACGGCTTTGATGCTTATCTGGCAGGCTTGTACGCCGCTCAAGTGCTTCCGGCACCGCAGGGTGTGTGGTTTACCGCCGGTGATGTTGATTCGGACGGAGCCATTACGGCGCAGGATTGCGAACAGCTCAGACGCTGTGCTTTGTATGAGGATATTTTGGTCAACAGTTACGAACCGAAAGAATAGGGAAGCGGCATGAATATCAATATTTTGGCGGTTGGCGATGTGACCGGCGCACAGGGCTGTGAATATCTGCGCCGCCGTCTGCCAACGATAAAACGGTTGAAGTCGGTTGATTTGTGCATTGTCAACGGTGAAAACTCTGCGGTCGGCAACGGAATCACGCCGATGAGCACCGAGGAGCTTTTTGCCGCAGGAGCCGATATTATCACTACGGGGAATCATGTGTTCCGCCGCCGGGAGATATATGACTATCTGGATAATTCCCGGAGCGTGGTGCGCCCGGCGAATGTGTACGGCGGCAACCCCGGCAAAGGCTGTGCGATAGCCGATCTGGGGAGCGTGCGTGTCGGTGTGTTCAATCTGCTCGGCAGCGCTTATATGGAGGGCGGAAATCCCTTTGTTGCGGCGGATGAAATGCTTCGTGAGCTGAAGGACTGCCGTATCGTGCTGTGTGATTTTCACGCCGAGGCAACCGGCGAAAAAAGAGCACTCGGCTTTTATCTGGACGGCAGGGTCAGCGCCGTTTTCGGCACGCACACCCATGTGCAGACTGCCGATGAACAGATTCTGCCCAACGGGACCGGCTACATTACCGATGTCGGTATGACAGGCCCTGTGCAGTCTGTTTTGGGCGTAAAGCCCCAAACCATTATCAATAAGCTGAAAACCGGTATGCCCGAACGCTTTGACATTGCCGACGGGGAATGTATGCTCAATGCCTGCCTGTTTACCGTTGACCGTTCCGGCGGAAAAACGGTTGAGGTGGAACGAATCAATCTTCGAGGATAAACGAATGAAACGGATCGCAGCGATTCTGTCGGCGGTGGTTCTTTTGCTCACGCTCGGTGCGTGCGCCAAAGAAACCGCCGAAGTCAAAACCGAAAAAGTGAAGAAAAAAACCGAAACGGTGCAGCAGGCGTCTGTTACCCTGCCGCTGGCGCACAATGACGGGCTGAATCCCTACACCGCAAAAAGCAAGGTGAATCAGGCGCTGGTGCCGCTGCTGTTTGACGGACTGTATTACCTGAACGAAGCGTTTGAGCCGCAGCCGCTCATTGCCTCCTCCGGCACGGTGGACGGTAAAACCGTGACGGTGTCGCTTAACCCGTCGGCTCGCTTTTCGGATGGCAGCGCCGTCACGGCGGACGATGTGACCTATTCGTTCCGCAAGGCGAAGAGTTGTGACTATTACAGCACCCGGCTTTCCGGCTTTTCCTCCGCTTCGGCTTCGGGCGGCGGTGTGGTGTTTACGCTTTCCTCAAACGATATATTTGCACTTTCCTGTCTGGATTTCCCGATCGTTAAGCAGGATACCGCCGGTGATGAGGATGAATTGCCCATTGGCTGCGGCCGTTTTATTCCGGATGGAAAATTGCCGACGGCGGTGCTCAAGAGCAACGAAAACAGCCTGCGGGGAGCTTCCTCGATCGGTGAAATTCATCTGTATGAAATCACCGAAAGCGACGGCATGGCTTACGGTTTGGAAATCGGCAATTATGACTACTGGTATGATGATCTGGCAAGCGGAGAGTATCGCCGCATCAATTCGGGCGTATCGGTCGTGGATACCAACAACCTGGTCTATCTGGCTTTCAACAGCGAAAAAAGTATTTTCACCGAGGAGCCTGTCCGGCAGGCAGTTTCCGTGCTGCTCAATCGGGATTCTCTGGTTTCAACGGGCTTTCAGGGGCACGCTGCGGCGTGTGCTCTGCCGTTCCAGCCCAAGTGGAAACCGATGGAGGCGGTTCAGTCCTCTACGGCTCTTGCCGGCGATAAGAACAAGGCACTCGAAATTCTGAAATCTGCCGGTTATACCAAGGTCAATGCCTATGGTTACCGTGCAAGCACCTCCAAAAGCCTGACGGCAAATCTGACGGTGTGTAAGGATAATCCCTTTAAGCTTGCCTGCGCCGAAGAAATCAAGGCACAGCTGGCAAAAATCAATTTTCATGTGCGCCTTGTGGAGCTGAGCTATGAAGATTACACAAAGGCGATTAGCAAAGGCGAATTTGAAATGTATCTGGGTGAAATCAAGCTGCCGGTGAACATGAGCCTTTCCGCTTTCTTTTCCTCCTCCGGGGCGGCTTATGTCGGTGTGGATAAAGAAAACGGGCTTGCCTGCCGGGACGAATATTTTGCCATGCGTTCCGGTGAGCTTTCTTTGAGCGATTTTTGTGCGGCATTCGACCGGTCGATTCCGTTCGTTCCGCTATGCTACCGCTCCGGGCTGGCGATGTACGCCCGCAGCATCGGCGCATCGGTGGTCGGCACCTGCACAGACGGGTTTTACAACATAAATTCGTGGGTAAAAAAATAACCGGCACCGTGTCGTTTTTTTGCGGCACGGTGTTGCTTTTGAAGGTATGGTTGAACGCAATGGTGGATTTTTCAAGCAGTATTCAATATCTCAGGGGTGTCGGGGAAACCCGTGCCCGTCTGTTCCGGCGGCTCGGCGTGGAAACCGTCGGCGATCTGCTGCGCCTTTATCCCCGTGCTTATGAGGATTGGAGCCAAACGGTGAAGATCCGTCAGGCCGTGTCGGGTGAGGTGTGCTGCATTAAAGCGATGGTTGCAGGCCGGGTCAGCAAGGCGATGATCCGCAAGGGCATGACCGTTTATAAATGCGATGTGACCGATGGTGAAAGCATGATGAAGGTCACGATTTTCAACAACCGTTTTGCGGCGGAAAAACTGAAAGAGGGAGAAACCTTTTTGTTTTTCGGGCGCATGAATACCAATGCCTACTCCTATGAAATGCTCTCCCCGCAGATCGAACGGGCAACCACCGGCGAGCGGATCCGTCCGATTTACCCACAGACGCAGTCGCTGACCTCCCGCATGATCGAAGCCTGCGTGAAAAGGGCTTTGGAGGAATTGACGGAATTGCCGGAGGATGTGCTCAGCGAAGCGGTGCGTAAACAATATGATTTGTGTGACTACGCCTGCGCATTACAGGGGATCCATTTCCCGAAAACACAAAAGATGATGCTGCGGGCACGCAGGCGGCTTTGCTTTGAGGAATTGTATGTGCTGCAAACCGGGATGATGCTGCTGCGCTCCCGAAATCGCCGCCTGACCGGTTTTCGGTTAAAGAACGATGAAACGGCTCGGTTTCTGGATGGCTTGCCTTTCACGCCGACAAACGCACAAAAACGGGCGGTGGCGGAATGTATGGCTGATATGATGGGTGAAATTCCGATGAACCGTTTGTTACAGGGGGATGTCGGTTCGGGCAAAACGGCGGTGGCGGCGGCGATCACATTCAGCTGCGCCGAAAACGGCTTTCAAACGGCAGTGATGGCACCGACCGAAATCCTGGCGATCCAGCATTACAAAACCTTTACCTCTTTGCTGGAGGGTACCGGTCTGCGGGTCGCTCTGCTGGTCGGTTCAACCCCTGCTGCCGAAAAAAAGAAGTTGAAAAATGAAATTGCACAGGGTGAGGTGTCAATCGTCATCGGCACGCACGCTCTCATTCAAAAGGATGTTGTGTTCAAAAATCTTGCGCTGGTGATCACCGATGAACAGCACCGTTTCGGTGTCGGTCAGCGCAGTGAGCTCAGCGCAAAGGGATGCAATCCGCATCTGCTTGTTATGTCGGCAACGCCGATCCCCCGTACGCTTGCACTGATGATCTACGGTGACTTGGATGTTTCGGTGCTGGACGAATTGCCGGCAGGCCGGCAGAAAATCGAAACCTATGCCATCGGCTCGGACAAACGGCAAAGAGCCTACGGCTATGTAAAAAAACACCTGGATGAAGGACGGCAGGGCTACATCGTCTGCCCGCTGGTGGAGGATGGTGAAATGCCGGAGCTGACGGCGGCGGTCACTTATGCCGAAGAATTGGCAAAAAACGAATTCCAAGGCTACACGGTCGGTTTGCTTCACGGCAAAATGAAGCCGAAAGAAAAGGAAAAGGTTATGACGGCATTTTCCGCCGGGGATATTCAGCTGCTGGTTTCCACAACGGTGATCGAGGTTGGGATTGATGTGCCGAACGCCGTGATCATGGTGATCGAGAACGCAGACCGTTTCGGACTGTCACAGCTGCATCAGCTCCGGGGGCGTGTCGGGCGGGGGCAGTTCCGTTCCACCTGTATTCTGATCTCCGATGCCGGGGGCGATACAGCCAAACAGCGTCTGAAGGTCATGTGCAGAACGACGGACGGCTTCCGCATTGCCGATGAGGATCTGAAGCTGCGGGGTCCGGGCGATTTCTTCGGCAGCAGGCAGCACGGCCTGCCCGAAATGAAAATTGCCGATTTGTCGCAGGATATGGATCTGCTCAAAACGGCTCAGACGGCTGCCAAACAGGTTTTGCGTGAGGATGCCGCCCTGCGGGCAACAAAAAATGCCGCCCTTAAGGCGGCAGTGCTTGATTTGTTTGACCGTGCAGGTCCGTACGGTATGAATTGATTTTACAGCTCGTTTGAACGGTCGAAAAGCTTGTGCGCACACTCACGGCACACTTTTTTGCCGTGAAAATCGACCAGTTCCTCCATTTTTCCGCAAAATACACAGCTGGGGGAATATTTGCGCAGCATAATGTAATCACCCTCGGTGAAAATTTCAAGATAATCTTCGTTTTCTTTCAATCCCATGGTTGCACGCAATTCCTTGGGTAAAACGATGCGGCCGGCTGAGTCGATTTGTCTGGTGATACCGGTTGATTTCATAATGAATCCCCCTGTTTTTCTACGAAATCTGACAATAGAATACCATTATTTTACATTCTTGTCAATGATTAATATGTTTTTTTCGGTAAATGGCGGTTTTTTTGGGAATATCTTACTTTGCTACTTTTCATTTGAAAACAAATGTGTTATAATGAATTGCCCATAAATGAACAGCTCGAAAGGAGTTATCCATCCATGAAATCACTTACCATGAAACTCACCGCGATTCTTTTGACCGCAGCGGTCTTCCTTTGCGTCACCTCCTGCTCATTCGGCGGCAAGACCGAGGAAGAAACCACCGAACCGACTTCGGCAAGCGCAACGGTTTTGCCGAAAGAAGAGGCGGAAATTCTCGCATACTTCAACCGTGTTTTTGCCCAGGCCAAAGAGGGTCAGGCAAAGCTCAACTATTCCTGTTCCTACAAACCGAAGGGTTTCGAGGCAGAGGATAAGGGTCTTGCCTCCATGCTCAAGATCGTTGCCAAAAAACTGGACTTCGGTGATCTCGGCTGTGAAGTTGCCTACGGCGAATCTCACCGTGCGGTCATGCCGCTGAAGGACAGTGACTTGCCCCTCGTTTTAACGGCGGATGACATTGTTAAAATCGAGATCAACCGTGACGAATACGCCAAGCAGGCAGAGGAAGCCTCCAAGCTTGCCAAAGACAAGGAATATGTCACGGAGAATGTGAATGTTGACCCCGATCTTCGCCGTGTTTACATTGAATTAAAAGAAGAAACCGATCCGGCAGCCGGCAGCGGTCTGTTCGGCAAAATCTTCGCTCTGCCCGACCGTGCTGCGATCGAGAAAGAGATGAAGAAAGCTTCCGATTATCTGACCTATGACGGCTCCTATCAGGCAAAGTATACCGGCTGCACCATCTATATGGAAATTGACCGTGTGACCGATCAGGTGATCAAGGTCGAGTTTAACCGCAGCATTGAAGTGACCGCAGCCGTGACCGGTGTCGGCACACTGGAATCCGTCGGTACACAGGAATTGAAATTCCGTGTGGAGGGCAGCGACTGCTATGAGCTTGACTGGACGGAACCGGAAACCACCAATCCGTAAGACAGAAGGGCAAATAAGATGAATATTCTTCACGATATTGACCCGAAGCGTATTTCTCCGAACGACTTTATCGCCGTGATCGAAATTCCGAAGGGCAGCAAGAACAAGTATGAGCTGGATAAGGAAACAGGTCTGATCATGCTGGATCGTGTGCTTTACACCTCTACGCACTACCCTGCCAATTACGGCTTTATTCCGCTGACTTTTGCAGATGACCTTGATCCGCTGGATGTAGTGGTGCTTTGTTCCGAGCCGCTTGACCCGCTGACGCTTGTGCGCTGCTACCCCATTGGCGTGATCAATATGCTGGATAACGGGCGTTCCGATGAAAAAATCATTGCCATCCCGTTTTCCGACCCAAACTATAACGGTTATCGCAGTATTTTTAATCTGCCTCGCCATATTCAGGATGAAATGTCTCACTTTTTCACCGTGTACAAGCAGTTGGAAAAGAAAGACACCGCCGTGGATGAGATCCAGGGCGAGAGCGACGCCGTGCAGATCATCGAAAAAGCGATTGAAGCTTACCGGGAAATGCACGCAGAAGAGTAACTTAACAGCGAACGGGGTCTGCATTTTTTGCAAGACCCCGTTTTTGTGCAGCAGAAAGGAAGAACATATGAACATACAGCATGGCAGACCTGCCGATTTGACCGGCAGAGCCGAAGAAGAAATTAAAACCTATGATTTTTTGGATCGTATCGGCGTAGAATACGACCGGTTGGATCATGAGGCGGCATATACCATGGAGGCGTGCGAAGCGGTTGACCGTGACCTTGGCACGGTGATGTGCAAAAATCTGTTTTTGTGCAACCGTCAGCAAACAGCCTTTTATCTGCTGCTGATCCCGGGCGGCAAGAAGTTCAAAACCAAGGATTTGTCGGCTCAGCTCGGCGTAGCCCGGCTTTCATTTGCGCCGGAAGAATTTATGCAGCAGCTTTTGCATATTCAGCCCGGTTCGGTGAGCGTGATGGGTTTGATGAACGACACCGAAAAACAGGTGCGCCTGCTGATCGACGAGGATCTGCTCAAATGCGACACCTTCGGCTGCCACCCCTGCCGGAACACCGCCAGCCTCAAAATTTCAACGGCAGACCTGATGCAAAAGGTCATTCCCGCTTTGGCGCATGAGCCGACTGTGGTCGATCTGCCGGAGGTATTGTCTTAACGGTGATCTTTTATCTGCGGAGCTTCGGCTCCGCTTTTTTGTGATGAAAATATATGCTTTTCTTCATTCCGATGTTGAAATACGCCGGTAATATATGGTATACTATATAAGCGTTATTTATAAATCCACGGGAGACGGTTTGCCGGCTCCTGTTCAAGAAAGGATGTTGACTTTTGTCGGAAATCAAAAATCTCGACGCTGTCGCTTCATTGGACGCAATGGATGCCCATGTTGACGACTGGCGTGACAGCACCAAGGGCAAGCAGAGAGGTATCTTCTCGTTTGACGACCTGGTGAAAGTGAAGCTGAAAACCCTGAAGAAAAGAATCTTCACGGATATTGAATCCATTCCCGCCTGGAAAATGAGAGAGTGCATCTACAAGGCTCCCGGCGAATACGAATATTTCTACGATGAGTGGAAAGAGCTGAATGTCGGCGACACCTGGGGCAACAACGGCTGGAGCGCATTTTTCAAAAACTCCTTCGATATGCCGGAACGCTTTAAGGGCAAAAAAGTTACGCTGAATGTCTATTTCGGCGGTGACAGCCTGCTCACCCTCAACGGTGAACCGTATCAGGGTCTTGACCCGTTCCGCAACAGCGTTCTGCTCACCGACTGCGCCAAGGGCGATGAGCATTACGATGTTGACATTGAATCCTACTATGTATGGCACTCCAATGAATCCACCGTCAAAACGCTCTCCTGCTCTTTCATCGGCTGTGTTGACCCGGAAATCGAAGATGTTTACTGGGACTTCAAAGCGGTTTTCAACGCCCTGTTCATGCCGGTGCTCGACAAGGGTCTGGGCGATGTGATCCGTGCCGCCTTGAAAGAAGCATTCACCCATGTCAACTTTGATCTGGACGGTGAGGCATTCAAAGCCGAGCTTCGTCTGGCAAAGAAAGTGCTTCAGGATAAAGTTTACAACAACCCGAACTACGCCTCCGAGGGCAATCTGGCGCTGGTCGGCAACTCCCACCTTGACCTTGTTTTCATGTGGGCATACAAAGAGTACATCCGCAAGCTCGGCCGTACTCACGCCACCATGCTCCGCCTGATGGAGCAGTACCCCGACTTCATTTTCTCGCAGAGCACCGTTCCCACCTACATTGAAATGCAAAACCGCTATCCGTCCCTGTTTGAACAGGTCAAAAAGCGTATGGCAGAGGGCAGATGGGAATATGTCGGCGCTATGTGGGTCGAGCCGGACTGCAACCTCATCAGCGGTGAATCGTTCACCCGTCAGCTTCTCCACGGTATCCGCTACGCCGAAAAAACATTCGGTATCACGCCGAAAACCTGCTGGGTACCCGATGTATTCGGCAACGGCTACGCCATGCCGCAGATTTTGAAAAAGGCAGGCGTTGAGTATTTTGTCACGCATAAAATGGGCATCTGGAACGACACGAACCCGTGGCAGTACCGCACCTTCTGGTGGGAAGGTCCGGACGGCTCAAAAGTATTCTCCATCGTTCCTCCGACGCACTTCATCGGCACTGTGGAAGCCGACTCCCTGAAGATGAACTGGGAGCGTTATACCGACAAGGCGACCATCGGTGAATCCATGTACTGCTACGGCTGGGGTGACGGCGGCGGCGGTGTTGACCCCGAAATGCTGGAATATGTCAAGCGTTACAAGAAATTCCCCGGTCTGCCCGAAACCAAAGTGAGCAAGATCGAAGATTCCCTTGCCCGCATGAAAGAAAAAGCGACCGACACCAACATTCCCACCTGGAAAGACGAGCTTTATCTGGAGGAGCACCGCGGTGTTCACACCACCAAGGCTCTGCTGAAAAAATACAACCGCAGATGCGAAAACGAACTGCGTCAGGCTGAAATTTTCGCCGGTATCGCCATGAAAATGGGTGACGCTTATCCGCTCGAACAGCTCAACGAGGCGTGGCAGCGTTTGCTGACAAGCCAATTCCATGACGGTCTGCCCGGTTCCCATATCACGGAAGTTTTCCACGATATGTGCAAAGAATATGAAGAAATCCTTGCCATCGTCACAAAGGTCAGAGATAAGGCTCTCGACACGCTGGCGGGCTGCATTGACGGCAGCGAAACCTACGGCAAGCCCTTTGCCCTGTTCAATTCTCTGGGCAGCGATGTCACCTCCAAGGTGGAGCTTCCGTACAAGGATGTTGAAATCTACTGCGCAGGCGGCAAAAAGGTTCCCGTGCAGGCATACACCAAGCCGGACGGCACCAAGGTTCTCTGCTTTATTGCAAAGAATGTTCCCGCCTGCGGCTACAAGGTCTATTACGCCAAGCCTGCCGAAGTGCCGCAGGCCGCAGCCGCCGACCCTGCCGCCTTTGAAAACGAGTTCTTCTCCCTCAAATTCGATGACCGAGCCGAGCTTGTTTCCGTTTTCGACAAGAAAAACAACCGGGAAGTGCTTTCCGGCAAGGGCAATGTGTTCCGTCTCTACGAGGATCTGCCCGGCAAGTACGATGCGTGGGATATTGTTGCCACCTATGTTGACCGGGAGTTTGACACGCCTGCCGGTAAAGTGGAAAGCATGGTAAAGGGCGATGTGTTCACCTGCGTGACCATCTCCAAGGAGATCAACCGCTCCCGTATTTTGCAGAACATCCTTATCTATAACGAGCTTGACCGCATTGACTTCGACACCTTCATCTCCTGGCATGAGCAGGAAAAGCTGCTCAAGGTCGGCTTTGATGTGGATATTAAAGCTCAGAAATACACCCGTGACATTGCCTACGCCACCATTGAAAGCTCAAATTACCGCCACAATCCCTATGATAAGGCGAAATTTGAGGTTTCCGCTCACAACTTCATCGACATGAGCGAGGACGGCTACGGCCTGTCGATCCTCAACGACTGCAAGTACGGTTATGAAGTGGACAAGAACCGCATGATCGTCACTTTGCTGAAAGCACCCATGAACCCCGACCCCGAATCTGACCGCGGTGACCACACCTTCACCTATTCCCTGTATCCGCACGCAGGCGACTGGAAAGACGCCGGCACTTTGACGCAGGGGCTTGTGTTCAACAACCCGTTGACCGCCGTTGAGGTCAAGCCCGAGAGCAAGGGCGAAACCAAGGGTTCGTTCCTTCGTGTTTCCGCCGGTAATGTTCCGCTGGAAGCCCTGAAGAAGTGCGAGGATGAGGATGCCTACATCATCCGCTTTGTCGAAAAGGCAGGACGCAGAACAAAAGTGAATGTTGATTTCTTCGCCGACATTGAAAAGGCTGCCGAGGTCAACCTGCTGGAGCGTGAAGATACTGCCTTTGACGGCATTGACGGCAAGCAGCTTACCTTTGAGATCAACCCGTTTGAAATCAAGACCTTCAAGCTGTTTGTAAAATAAACCGAACAAAAAAATCTGCCGGGTGTCCGTTTTCGGATGCCCGGCATTTTTTGCAAAAAACAGCTCTCCCCGTAAGGGCGGTACAATTTAGGGATAAATCGTCTGAAAACGCATCTTTCAGCGAATAAGGGCTTCAAAAGCGGGCAACATACGCCGGTATGCTGCCCCCTTTTTCATCTGAAATATGCAGTTTTCAGATACATAGTAGCTTTGAAAGTGATAGAATCAGAGACTTAAACGCCGCTGACAAAACTGCAGGAATACTTGCGTATTTCAAGGTTTTTCAGCAAGTATAAGGCGATTATAGCCATTCAAAACCGGTTTCTCCCTGATTTGCACCGCCCAAATGCGGAGAGAGCCGAAAAAGCTTTTGAAGCGAGGCTGTAATCAACCTTTTGGTTTCGTCCAATGCCGCCTGCTCAATATTTTTCCATATCCTCAACATTCAGCACAAGCACCGTTGCGCCGCCGACGGTGACTTCATCCTCCAAAGCACCCTCGGCAAAGCCTCTGCCGAACGAAGCGGAGGTGGTGTTGGTGTGGGTACGGGTCTGCGAATGTTTTTGGATGATGCTCTTGGCAAATGCGACCCGGTTTTCCTCCGTGCCGATCAAAAAGGTGGTGTTGCCCACCATCAAAAATCCGCCGGTGGTGGAAAGCTTGGTGACGGTAAAGTTTTCTTTGGTCAGGGCTGCTGCAACAACAGCGGAATCTTCGTTATTTACGATCGCAATAATCAGCTTCATAGTTCAATCTCCTTTTACAGTTTCGGTTCGAGCATCCGGCGGCTCTTTTTGTCGAGCCTGCGGTAATCGGGTATTTCATAGCGGTTGTCGTTAGCATCCTTGATCAGGACACGCCCGTCATACAGCGGCTTAATGCTTGCTATGTGGTTGCGTATTTCAAAGGTAATGACACCCCGGTCGGTTTCTACTGTCCACATCCAAATGCGGAATTTTTCCGTCATTTTCTGGATTTTCGTGATGTGCGGCATGGTGTAGTATTCTTCCAGGGCACGAACGACCACTTCTTTGGATTGTGGCAAGAGACGGTCGGCATCACGGATGACTGCACGCTGTTCACCGTCCTCATCCAGCAAAACCAGGTAGCGGTTTCCGCCGGATTTCGGGAACAGGCGGTGCACCTCCAGCCCGGTCAGCTTTTCGCCCGTGTGATAAAATTCCGCATCTACAAAAATACCGTCGTTTTCGGTAATCCTTATTTCCGGTCCGTCAATGTACTGGATCATCACACTACCCCCTTACTCAAAGCGTTCAGCTTCTTTTTGCGCCCGGAGCTGTTCGCCCATGGATTGAATTTCCACCAGCTTATAATACTTACCTTTTTTGTCAAGGAGCTCCTGCGGTGTACCGCACTCAATGATTTCGCCTTTATCGACCACAACGATTTTATTTGCCTTGCGCAAAGTGGAAAGACGGTGTGCGATCATCAGCGTTGTGCGGCCGCGGATCAGGCGTTCGATCGCTTCCTGGATCAGCTTTTCCGTTTCGGAATCCACGGCGGCGGTTGCTTCGTCCAGAATCAGAATGGATGGATTTTTCATTACGGCACGGGCAATGGAAACGCGCTGCTTTTCACCGCCCGAAAGCCCGACACCCCGTTCCCCCAATACGGTATCATACGCATCGGGCAGGCGGGAAATGAAGCCGTGGGCGTTGGCGATATCTGCCGCACGCAGTACCTGTTCCGTGTGCACATTAGCCGTGCCGAAGGCGATGTTGTTGAAAATGGTGTCCTTGAACATCAACGGCTCCTGCTGAACAAAGCCGATTTGTTCACGGTAATATTTCATGTCAATGTCTTTCAGGTTCTGCCCGTCTACGAGAATCTCACCGTCATAATCATCGTAATAGCGCATGATCAGGTTGATGAGGGTGGATTTGCCGGAACCTGTTGTGCCCACAATGCCGACCACATCGCCCGGCTCAATGGTCAGGTTGATATCGGACAGCACCTTTTTGGAACGGTCGAATGAGAAATTGACATTTTTGAACTCAATGCGGCCTTCAATGCGCTGGGGTACATTGCCGCTGCCGAAATCATGCTCCGGCTCTGCGTCAAGAATATCTAAAATCTTTTCTGCCGATGCCACGGTGTTTTTGTATACATCGGAAAAATTGGCAAAGAAGTTGACGGGTGTATAGAACATACTCGCATAGGAGATGAACGACACGAGCAAACCGACGGAAAAACCTTTTTCACCGGCAATGATGTAATTGCCGCCCGAAAACCAAATGATCAGCGTGCCGCAGGTGACCAGGAAGGTCATCGCCGCCGGGAAAATGCCTGCCACTTTGGATACCCGTTTGTCCTCACGCATCCATTCGTCGCAATAGGCATCAAAGTTTTTCACGGCTTTTTTTTCGCTTGTGAAGGCTTTGATAATGCGGATGCCGGGGATCGTGTCGGTAAGCAGACCGGAGATGGCAGAGCTTCTGCGCCACAGACGCATATACATCGGACCGATTTTTCTGCCGAAGGTTCTGCCGATGAGGGCGACCAGCGGGATCGGCACAAGAGAAAACAGCGTCAGCTTCCAGTTGAGCGATGCCATGATCACCAGAATACCGACCATTGTCAAAAACTGAACGACCGCTTCCTGCGTGATTTTCATTACGAAGTTTTGTATGGCGGCGGTATCGGAATTGATGCGGTTGATTACCGAACCGGTGGAGGTTTTGTCATAAAAGCTCAGCGGCAGGAACTGCGCCTTGGCGTAAATATCTTTTTTCAGGCCGACCACAATGCGGTCACCGGTCAGCCGGAGCAGATAGCTGCGCAGAGCCGTGACGGAATATTGCAGCACATACACCGCAAGCAGAACCAGAATCGCTTTGATGAGCAGCTGCTGATTGTTGCTCGGCAAAACCTTATCGACCATGTAACCCGTAATGTACGGCGGCACCAGCGACATGGCCGTGGTAAAGACCGACAGCAGCATACACGCAAGGAGCTGTTTTTTGTAGGGCTTGGCGTAACCGGAGAATTTGGAGATCATTTTTCCCTTGCCCTTGCAGTTTATACATTCGGCATCGGGGTTCGGCAGCTTCCGACCGCATTTCGGGCAAAAGGAGCGCAAATGCAGCACCGTGTTTTCCACGCCGTACACCGCTTCCTCCCGAAAGCCTTTTTCGGCGGTTGCGTTAACAAATTCCGCTGCCGCTTCCGCCACGCTGGCGGCTGCATAGGTGAAACGAATCAGCTTGTTTGTTTTTCCGTCCTTTTTTTCAACGGCAAAATAGGCACTGCCGTACATACGCTTGACGAGAGCCTCTTTCACCTCATCATATGCCACATAGACCGGCTCCGCACCTTCTTCGGCAAATGCAAACAAACCCTTTTTGCCGAACAGGATCGCAGAGGTTCCGTACCGCCTGGAAAGTGTAAAATCACCGACCAGATTGAACAGCCACTCATCGTTGCCGAATAACTCCGGTGCCTGCTTTTCGATCCGTTCGGGCAGAGGCAGATTTGTGATGATTTTTCGCATACCCTCACCCCATAAAAACATTTCGCCCGTATTATAATTTCAATAATATGCAATGTCAAGCTTTTCCGTAAAATAAGTCGGTTTTGTCCGTCAGCTTTTTTCAGAGCGGGAATTTCTCCTTCCTATGATATTTGTTCGGCTTTGTAACAAACTATACAAATCAGCAAGCAATTTTTTACTCAGCTTGTAACAAAATGCAGTAAAAAACTTGAAATTTGCTGCAAAATTTGCTATGATAAAATCTGTATAGGAATCTGTTACGAACCATGAGGGAGAAAATATGGATAACATACCGCTTTATTTGTTCAATAAGGGCGAAAACGCCCGAAGCTATGAATATATGGGCGCACATTTTCAGCCGGACGGTAAGGTCGTGTTCCGTGTGTGGGCACCTCATGCGCTGAGTGTGAGCGTGGTAGGCGACTTCAACAACTGGGTCAGCGGCGTTCACCCCATGCAGGAACTGACCGGCGGCGTGTGGGAATGTGAAATTGAAAACCTGCATCGGTTTGATGCTTATAAGTTTGCCGTTCGCACTCGGGACGGCAGAGAGCTGCTCAAAAGCGATCCCTATGCGTTCCACACTGAAACCAGGCCGAAAAACGCTTCCAAGCTCTACGATCTGAGCGGATATGAATGGCACGATGACGAGTGGCTCTGTCGCCGCAAAAAAACACGCGTTTATGATGAACCGGTGAACATTTATGAGGTTCATGCCGGGTCGTGGAAGCAGTATGAGGACGGCAACTTTCTGTCCTACCGTGCTTTGGCGGATTCTCTGATCCCGTATGTTGCGGAAATGGGATACACGCACATTGAGCTGATGCCACTGGGTGAGTATCCGTTTGACGGTTCCTGGGGGTATCAGGTGACCGGCTATTTTGCGCCGACCTCCCGTTACGGCGAGCCGAAAGATTTTATGTACTTTATCGATCGCTGTCATCAGGCGGGCATCGGCGTTATTCTGGACTGGGTTCCGGCGCATTTCCCGAAGGATGCGTACGGGCTTTACGAATTTGACGGAGAGCCGTGCTATGAGTATGCCGACCCGCAAAAAGGGGAACACTACCAATGGGGGACCCGTGTATTTGACTTCGGAAAAAAAGAGGTGCAGAGCTTTCTGATGTCCTCTGCCGCCATGTGGCTGAAGGAGTATCACCTGGACGGTCTGCGCATTGATGCCGTGGCATCCATGGTCTATCTCGACTATGCCCGTGAACCGGGTCAGTGGAAGCCGAACATTTACGGCGGTAATCAGAACCTGGAAGCGGTTGCTTTTATTAAAAAGCTCAATGAATCCATTTTCCGTGATTTTTGGGACTGCATGATGATCGCCGAGGAGTCCACCTCGTTCCCGCTTGTTTCCAAGCCGACCTGTGACGGCGGTCTGGGGTTCAACTTCAAGTGGAACATGGGCTGGATGAACGATTGCCTCAAATATTTTTCGCTCGACGGCATTTACCGCAAATTCAACCACGACTGCTTGACCTTTTCCTTCTTCTATGCGTTTTCCGAAAACTTTGTTTTGCCGATCTCGCACGATGAGGTGGTGCACGGAAAATGCTCGCTCATCAACAAAATGCCCGGCACCTACGAGGAAAAGTTTGCCGGTGTGCGTTCGTTTTTAGGCTATATGTATGCACATCCGGGCAAGAAGCTGCTGTTCATGGGCTGCGAATTCGGGCAGTTTATTGAGTGGAAATATGATGCCGGTCTGGACTGGCTGCTGCTCGATTATGAGATGCACCGCAAGCTCCGGGATTTCACAAAAGAATTGAATCACTTCTATAAAGAGAACGCTCCGCTGTGGCAGATCGACTACAGTTGGGAAGGCTTTTCGTGGATTTCAAGTGATGACAACACCAATTCGGTCATTGCGTTCCGCCGGATGGACACCAAGGGCAAAGAGCTGATTTGTGTATCCAATCTGACCAATGTTGACCGTTATGACTACAAAATCGGCGTGCCTGCCGCAGGCACTTACGAGGTGGTGTTCAATTCCGATGAGGAACGCTTCGGCGGAAGCGGAAACGGTGTAACGGGCAGGGTCAAAACCTTGCCGGTCGGAATGCACGGGCAGGAGCAATGCCTGTCCCTTCATCTGGCAGGCTTAAGCACCGTTTATCTGCGGTTGGTGCGGCGTGCGCCGAAAAAAAGAACCCGGCAAAAGCCGGATGGCATAAAACAAGAGCTGTGAAAATAAGCTTCAAAAATAAGGAGGTTCAAATATGTCTAAAAAAGCAGAATGTATTGCCATGCTTCTGGCAGGCGGTCAGGGAAGCAGACTCGGCATTTTGACAAAAAATATCGCCAAGCCTGCCGTTCCTTACGGTGGGAAATACAGGATCATTGACTTCCCGCTGTCGAACTGTGTCAATTCCGGTATCTACACCGTGGGCGTTTTAACGCAGTATCAGCCGCTGGAGCTGAATGATTATATCGGCAACGGTGCCGCATGGGATCTGGACCGTGAAAACGGCGGCGTGCATATCCTCTCCCCCTATCAGCAGATAAAGGGCAGTGAGTGGTATAAGGGTACGGCGAATGCCATTTATCAGAACATCAATTTCATTGACCGCTATGATCCCGAATATGTTTGTATCCTTTCCGGTGACCATATCTATAAAATGGATTATTCCAAGATGCTGGCGTTCCACAAGGAAAAGGATGCCGCCTGCACCATCGCCATGCTGGAGGTGCCGTGGGAGGAAGCGTCCCGATTCGGCTTGATGTTGGTTGATGACAACGGTGCGATCACCGCTTTTGAAGAAAAACCCAAGGAGCCGCACAGCAACAAGGCATCCATGGGCGTTTATGTGTTCACCTGGAAGAAGCTGCGGGAGTATCTGCTGGCAGACGAAGCTGACGAAAATTCCAGCAACGACTTCGGCAAGGATTTGATCCCTGCCATGCATCAGGCAGGCGAGCGGATGTTTGCCTACCACTTTGACGGCTACTGGAAGGATGTCGGCACGATCGACAGCCTGTGGGAAGCCAACCTGGATCTGCTTCGCCCGAGTGTGGATTTGGATTTGTCCGATGCTTCCTGGCGCATTTATTCCAAAATTTCCGCCGCACCGCCGCACTATATTTCCGCCAGGGCGAATGTGCAGAATTCCATGATTACGGAAGGCTGTTCGATTGCCGGTGAAATTGATTATTCGGTTCTGTTCGCAAATGTAAAAGTGGAAGAGGGCGCAAAGGTGGATTCTTCCATCATCATGCCCGGTACGGTCATCAAAAAGGGTGCCGTTGTTCAGTATGCCATCGTGGCGGAAAACGCTGTGATTGAGCCGGGTGCCGTGGTCGGCGAAAAGCCCGAAAACATGGAAAACCGTGATGAATGGGGCGTTGCCGTGGTCGGTGCCGGTGTTCGGGTCGGTCAGGGTGCCTTTGTTGCGCCGAAGGCTATGGTCGGCGAGGATGTTCCCGCTGTGGATGCAGAGGAGGAAAAGAAATGATTCGTTCCAATGATATTCTGGGTATTATCCAGTCCAACGCTTATGATTCCAGCCTGTCGGAGCTGACCAATTCCCGCACGATGGGCTCGGTTCCGTTCGGCGGCCGTTATCGCCTGATCGACTTTACTCTTTCCAACATGGTGAATGCCGGAATCGGCAAGGTCGGCGTGCTCACCAAGAGCAATTATCAGTCGCTCATGGATCATCTGGGCACAGGTCGTCCGTGGGATTTATCCCGCAAGCACGGCGGTATGTATCTGCTGCCGCCCTTTGCTACAGGCGAGATCGGCAAATTCAGCAGCCGGATCGAAGCCCTTAAGGGCAATATGCACTTTATTGCACGCAGTGACGAAGAATATGTGCTGATGAGTGACTGCAATGTGGTCATGAATTTTTCTGTGTCCGAATTTGCCGCTTTCCATGAGAAGAGCGGTGCGGATATCACCGTTCTTTGCAAGCACGGCAAAATTCCGGCTCTTGAGGGTACGCTCGTGTTTGAATGTGGAGAGGACGGTCAGGTCATTACTGCCATGCTCGGCAAGGCAGGTGAAGAGGGGAACTATTCCGTCAATATTTACTTCATGAAAAAAGCTTTGCTTGAACGGCTGATCAACGATGCCGCCGCCATGAAAAAGAAAAGCTTTGAAGAAGATGTTATTCTGGCAAATATCGACAGCCTGAAAATCTGTGCGATGGAGCATAAGGGCTTTGCCTATGCGATCGATTCGCTGACCGCTTATTATGAAGCGAACATGGCTTTGCTGGAAGCGGAGAATGCGCACGACCTGTTTACAAGCAGGCGTCCGATCTACACCAAGGTGCGGGATGATATGCCGGCTCTTTACGGTATTGATTCCCATGTCGGAAACAGTCTGGTTTCCGACGGCTGCGTGATTAAGGGCGAAGTGGAAAACTGTATTCTTGCCCGTGGTGTTACCGTGGAAAAGGGTGCGGTCGTGAAGAATTCCGTCATTATGCAGGATGGCTTCATCGGTGCCGGTGCCCGTGTGGAAAATGTGATTTTTGATAAGTCGGTCATCCTCAAGCCCGGCAAAACCCTGTGCGGTGCAGAGGGCTTCCCGGTGTTTGTCGGCAAAGGCATCGTGATTTAAGGAGGAAAGATACATGAAAGTTTTATATGCCGCCAGTGAGGCTCTGCCTTATATTGCGAGCGGCGGATTGGCAGATGTGGCAGGCTCTCTGCCGCAGGCTTTGCGCAAAAGGCTCATCGGCTGCCGTGTGGTGCTGCCGCTTTATGATACCATTCGGCAGGAGCTGAAAGATACGCTGACTTTTGTGACCCATATTTCCGTGCCCGTGGCGTGGAGAAGGCAGTACTGCGGTATTTTTGAAGCGCATCACAACGGCGTGATTTATTATCTGATCGACAACCAGTACTATTTCAAGCGGGATCGGATCTACGGTCATTACGATGATGCAGAACGGTTTGCATTTTTCTCCCGTGCAGTGCTTGAAATGATTCCGCACATCGGCTTCAAGCCCGACATTATTCACTGCAACGATTGGCAGACGGCTCTGACGCCGCTGTATTATTCACTTTTTTATGCGAATCGTCCCGAATACGAAAACATAAAAACGGTGTTCACCATTCATAACATCCAGTATCAGGGCGTGTACGGCATGGAACTTATCGGCGATGTGCTCGGTTTGCCCAAAGAAGCGGAGCATTTGGTGGAATACAACGGCTGCGTGAACCTGATGAAGGGTGCGATCGAAGCGGCGAATATGGTTACGACCGTCAGCCCGAGCTACGCCAACGAAATTCTTGACCCGTGGTTCAGTCACGGTCTGGATAATATTCTGGAGCAGCGGCGGTTCAAACTCACGGGCATCCTCAACGGCATTGATGTCGAAAATTACAATCCGCTCACCGATAAGGATATTGCTTATCCCTATTCGGCAGAGGATTTTTCGGACAAGGCAAAGAACAAAGCGGCGTTACAGGAACGCTTCGGTCTGCCGCAGAATCCCGATACGCCCGTCATCGGTATCGTCAGCCGTCTGGTGTCGCACAAGGGCTTTGATTTGGTGAAGGCTGTGCTGGATGAATTGCTTGCAACGGAGGATGTTCAGCTGGCAGTGCTCGGCTCGGGTGATTGGCAGTATGAAAGCTTCTTTAACGAAATGGCAGCCCGTTATCCGCACAAGTGCGGTGTTTATATCGGCTTTGTGCCGGAGCTTGCCCGCAAGATTTACGCCGGCAGCGATTTGTTCCTCATGCCGTCCAAGAGTGAGCCATGCGGTCTGTCGCAAATGGTTGCTTTGCGTTACGGTTCAATTCCGATCGTGCGGGAAACCGGCGGTCTGAGGGATTCGATTCAGGACAGTGGGGACGGAACCGGCAACGGCTTCACATTCTCCCGCTATAACGCCCACGATATGCTGCACACCATTCGCCGCGGCTTGGAGGGCTACCGTAACCGGGAAGGCTGGCAGGTGCTCGTCCGGCGTGCGATGGAATGTGACAACAGCTGGGCAGCTTCGGCAAGCGAATACATTCGCCTTTATAAAAATTTGCTGAAATAAAAAAGCGGGCGATTTTCGCCCGCTAAAAAATTTGTTTTATTTTAATTTCTTAACGACCTGACTTCTTATAATGGTGGAGGCATAGTTTTCCACGCTTTCCATCAGCTTGTTCATAAAGTGCGGCAGCATTTCCACACCGATGCCATAGTCGTAAGAAGGTAATTGCTTTCGCAGGAACATACCGTTCCAGATGCCATCCACGATTTGCTGGAACATCTCATCGTTATAACGGCAGGGGTAGGTGAATGATTTTGGGTTCAAACGCCCGGAATTGAGAGCGGTCACCAGAATTTTATACTGTGTCAATGCATAGGACCACAGCATTTTGTCCCCTAAAATAGGGTCGTTGATAACAAGCTTTTCGCTCAGATAGCTTGCGCAGAGAAGCACCGTCTGCATATCGAGGGCTTCTGTATTTTCAACGGTGCTGACCGTTTCGGGGTTCTCAAAGTTGTAGCGCAGACCGTATTTGCTGTTTTGCCGCCCTAAAAGGTAGTCGGTGGTGACACCGTAAAAATCGGCGCATTTTAACACAAAATCCAAGCCACATTCTCTTATGCCTTTTTCATAGTGCGAGAGCAGAGCTTGTGAGATCCCGAGGCTCAGGGCAGCCTCTTTTTGGCTCATGCTGCGTTCCTTGCGCAGGGAAGTAATACGGGAAGCAAATATTGCCGACATACCGACACCTCATTAAAAAGAATACAAACAGTATAACAGCGTGCCGAAAAAAAGTCAACAGAAATGAATATATTCGGAGAACAGAATGAAAAGCTATACCATTACCTTTATCAGAAACGCACTCACCAAAGAAAATTTAGAGGGTCGCTATCTGGGCCATTCGGATGTTCCGGTTTGTGAGGAAGGACGCCGCCAGCTGGAGGATTTGATCGCATCTTACCGTTACCCGAAGGTGCAGGTGGTGTTCAGCAGTCCGCTCAAACGCTGCATGGATACGGCGCATATGATTTACCCCGACAAAGAAATCATCCCGATGGATGAGCTGATCGAATACGATTTCGGTTCATTTGATGGCAAAACAGCGGATGAGCTGAAGAATCACCCCCTGTTTGCGGATTGGCTGGCAGGCAAAAAAGGCGTGGATCCGCCATTCGGCGAGAGTAATGTCGCTTTTGCCAAACGCATTTGCGAGGGCTTTGAAAAAATCGTTGACGGGATGTTGAAATCAGGGGTGGAGTCAACGGCAATCATTACTCACGGCGGTGTGATCATGCAGCTGATGTCCCGTTATGCCATACCCGAAGCACAGGCACATGAATGGCTGACCCCAAGTGGCTGCGGTTATACCTTGCGTATAACACCGTCCATTTGGATGACGGCACGCAAGGCAGAGGCGATCTGCGAAGTGCCCGAGGAGGAGCATGATTTCGATTACGAGCGTATGCTCTGGGGTCAGGAGCCGTTCGAAGAATAAACCGGAAAGCGAGTGACACCCGTTGACCTTGATAACCAAAGCAAAGGATGCCGCCGAAAAGGCAAGACTTTATTGGCGCACACCGCCGCTGGGTAACTTTATGACCTACAAGGAAGTTGCTTCCCTGGCAGGCGGCGGTATCGGCGTGAAATTTATTCTGACTTTCGTTCAGGGCGTGCTGGTCTGCGTTGGCAATGCTTTTTTGGGCAACACCATCGGCATTAAACCGGACCCGATGTACGCCATTTATTTAATCAGCGTTTTGGCGAGCTTTCCGCTTACGGCGCTGCGTGCGAATATCGTCGATAACACACGCAACCGCAAGGGAAAGTACCGACCCTATATCATTTCCATGGGCTTGCCGACGGTTCTGCTTTCGCTCGGCTATGTGTGGGCACCCTATGAGCGAATGAGCGACATGGGAAAATATGTTACGGTTTTGCTGTTCAATATCGGGTTTCAGTTTTTCTACAACTTTCTGTTGGACGCATACGACAATTATGTGGTGGTGCTTTCCTCCAACACGCAGGAGCGAGCCAATGTGGCGGCGGTGCGTGCCGTAACGGATTCGCTTGCGCCGTCGATCACCAACATCGTGGTTCCCATTGCCGGGCGCATGATTACCGGCGGCGAAAATCTGTTTGATATTCGCATTTACCGTATCGTATGGCCGCCGATTTTAATTCTCGGTTTTTTCATCAGTCTGATCATCTATGTCAACACGAAAGAAAAAATCATTCAGGCTCGTACCCATGTGGTGCAGATCAAGTTTACCGATGCGTTCCGTGCCGTTTTCAAAAACAAATATTTCTGGATCATTTCGCTGGCAGGCTGGGTCGGCTTTTTAGAGGGCATGGCGGCGAATAATATTCTGCCGTGGCTCTATTCTTATCAGCACGCCTGTTCCGATAAGGCGTATGCTCTGATTTGGACGATTTACGGCAACGCTTCCCTTTGGGGGATGCTGCTGGCACCGTTCCTCATCAAAAAAATCGGCAAGAAAAATACCCTCATTTTTTCCAATATCATGAACATCTTTTTTATCGCCGCCATGTACCCGATCGCCAGAACGGTGGATCCGAGTGTGATGATTTGGCCGATCATGGCCTGTCTGTGGATCAATTCGCTTGTCGGCGCATTTGCGCACATTCTCAATCCCAGTATCAACGGCGATATCCGGGATTATCAGCAGTATGTCACCGGGGAGCGTATTGACGGAATGTTTGCGGCAGTCGGTTTGATCGGCAGTGCGGTCACGATGTTTACCACGGGCATACAGTCGTTTATTTACACCCGGGTCGGCTTTAATGACGCAAAGCTGAAGGAGGTTTTGCCTGCCATTATTGCGAGCGGACAGAAGATTGACGATGTGAACAATGTCTATAATGTTTTATATGACCGTAACACATTCCTTTCCATTTTCGGCGTACTGATTTTGTTTTCCGTGATCGGTGCAGCGATGAATGTGGTGCCGTATTTCTTCTATGATTTGTCGGAGACCAAACAGCAGGGCATGGTGCGTGTGCTTCAGATCCGTGCGTTGTTTGAGGATTACGGTAAGGGTGTCCTCAGCGACAGCAATTTGGTGAAGGCGATTGATCTGGTCAATGAATCACGGAAAAAAACGGAACAGACCCCGATCCCGACAGAACCTCTGCGGCTGAACCGCAGCCTTTTGAATAAACAGCAGCGCAAACAACGGCGGGAGGCTGTGGAGTACAACCGGGCGATCGAAGTGGCACGGTTTGTCATGGAGGAAATGAACCGTTTCGATACCCCGCAGGGTATGGCACAGCTGGAAGAGGCCAAACAGGTGGTGAATGCCGGTTTTGACCACATTTTCACTGTCAGCAAGGCAGATTTAGCCGCCGCCAGAGTACTTCCTACCGCAACGGTGCAGGAAAAAGAATTCCGCAAGGCGGAAATCCAGCGCATACGGGACTGCCTTTATGCGCAGAAAATCGCACGCCGCCACTTCCCCAACGGCATTGAAAAATTTGATGAAACGAAGTTTGACAAGCTGTTCCGGCAGGAAGATGAAAACGATGAACAGCTTGACAACACCTATAAAGCATACTACGAGGCAAAGGATGCCGGTGACCGGGCGGCGGTGCTTGATTTGATGGAAAAACTCAAGGAGCTGAAAGCGAAGCGTAAGAGCATTGACCGAGCCATCAAGGAAGCGACGGATAAAAACTCGGTTTACCACCGTGCCGCCAAACCGTTTCTGGATGCTGAAAAATTGCTTACGCAGGCAGAAAACTACAAGCGGTATGATTTGATTGCCGCTCAGTACGGGGATGCTCTGCGGAGAAAGCAGGCGGCAGAACTTGCCGCCGCCGAACAGGCGCAGCAGGAAAAAGCGGCTGAAAAGGCGCACGCCGAACAGCTCCGCAGTCAGCGAAAAAAGAAAAAATAATATTCCGATCGGTTCCTGAAAAAGGAGCCGATTTTTTTCTTTGAGATACTTGACAGTACACAAAAAACAGCGTAACATATGAATAGATAAACATATGAAGGAGTGTTCATATATGATAGACGAAAAGCGAAACGGGGATGAATTTCTCTGCGCTCACAACGAAACGGTGGAAAAGGTGATAAAAGAAATGCCGGAGGAAGAAACGCTGTACGATTTGGCAGAATTGTTTAAGGTGTTCGGCGATTCGACCCGTATCAAAATTCTGTATGCGCTGTTTGAAACGCAGCTGTGCGTGTGCGATATCGCAAAGCTTCTGAATGTGTCGCAAACGGCGGTATCCCACCAGCTTCGCATTTTGCGCACAAACAAGCTGGTGATAGGGCGAAAAGAAGGCAAAAATGTGTTGTATTCGCTGGCAGATGACCATGTGCGCACGATGATCGGCATGGGTCTGGAGCATATTGAGGAGTGAAAGCATGAGCGATAAGGAAAAACACCACGGGCACGAACACGCCGAAAACCCGAAGAAGAATATTCTTAAAATTCTTATTGCGGCTGGATTGGCAGTCGGTGCTTTTGGGCTGTGCCGATTTGTTCCTTTATCTGCCGGCGGTGAGCTGCTGCTGTGGCTGATCCCCTACGGATTGATTTCCTGCGAAACATGGTTTGAGGCACTTCATAACCTGCTTCACGGCGAAGTGTTTGATGAAGCTTTTCTGATGAGCGTTGCCTCAGCCGGTGCCTTGATTCTGGGCGATTACCCGGAGGCGGTGCTGGTGATGCTCCTGTTTCAAATCGGTGAGTTGTTTGAGAGCTATGCCGTCGGCAAAAGCCGCCGTTCCATTGAGCAGATGATGGCGATTCGCCCCGATGTTGCCCGGGTCGTGCGCGGCGAAGCAGCTGTGGCAGTGAATCCGGAAGAAGTAAAAACCGGCGAGGTGATCGAAATTCGCCCCGGGGAACGAATCCCCTTGGACGGTGTGGTGCTTTCGGGTAGCTCAACGGTGGATACCTCTGCCTTAACCGGCGAATCATGCCCGGCTGCGGCGGCAGCGGGTGATGAGGTGCTCAGCGGCTGTGTGAACCAAAGCGGACTATTGCGGGTGCAGGTCACAAAACCGTTTCGTCAGTCAACGGTCAACAAGGTTCTGGAGCTGGTACAATACGCCGAAAGCCAAAAGGCAAAAAGAGAAACTTTCATTCACCGTTTTTCCAAAATCTATACACCGTGCGTGGTCGGCTTTGCGCTGCTGCTGGCGGTCGTACCGGGTATTTTCACGAAGGATTTTGCCGCATGGTTTTCACGGGCTTGTGTGTTTCTGGTCATTTCCTGCCCCTGCGCTCTGGTGATTTCTGTGCCGCTGGCTTACTTTTGCGGCATCGGTGCGGCTTCCCGGCACGGCATCCTGATAAAGGGAAGCTGTGCGCTGGATGCACTTGCCAAAACCGGAACGGTCGTTCTGGACAAAACGGGGACTCTGACAAAAGGCGTGTTCCGTGTAACAGCAGTCCACGCCGACAGAATGGATGAACAACGGCTGTTGTCGCTGGCGGCGGCACTTGAGCAAGGCTCCAATCACCCGGTTGCACGCAGCATTGTGCAGGCGTGTGAAGCGGCACCTGAACCGGTGAGCGAGGTCGAAGAACTTGCCGGTCGTGGTGTGCGAGGCGTTGTGGGCGGTCGGACGGTGTATGTCGGCAGCGATAAATGGATGGATGAGCTTGGGCTGCCGTGGTATCCCTGTCACCGGGTCGGAACAACGGTACACATGGCGGCGGATGGTGAATATCTCGGGCATATCGTGGTTTCGGATGAGATGAAAGCCGAATCGGCACCGGCGATTGAAAAGCTGAGAAAAATCGGTGTCACAAAAACGGTGATGCTCACCGGTGATGCAGCCGAAATCGGGCAGGCAGCTGCAAGGGAATTGAAGCTTGACGAAGTATTTACGAAGCTGCTCCCCGGGGATAAATTGAAAAAAACGGAGGAGCTGCTCCGGCACAAGCCGAATCGCTCGACCCTTGCCTTTGTCGGGGACGGCATGAACGATGCAGCGGTTCTGACCCGTGCCGATGTCGGAATCGCTATGGGCGGAATCGGTTCCGATGCAGCGATCGAGGCGGCAGATGTGGTGCTGATGGATGATAACCCACTGAAAATTCCGCTTGCCATTCAGCTTGCCGGGCGCACGCTTCGTGTGGTGAAAGAAAATATCATATTTTCGCTGGCTGTAAAACTGCTTGTTATGGTGCTCGGACTGCTCGGTTTGGCACCGATGGGCTTAGCGGTGTTCGCCGATGTCGGCGTAACGATGCTGGTGATCCTCAACGCAATGCGTCTTTTGAAAACAGAACAATAAAAAAGTCTTCCCCTCTGCACTCAGTGTGATTGCCTTGGGAAAGACTTTTTTGATTTGATCTTTATCAGAATTTCAACACATAGATAAATGAGCGAATCAGCGCAGCAAACAGATTAACAACCGAAAAAACGACCTTTTCCAAGGGACTGTCGGCGGTGCGGTAATCCTCCGAATCGGTCTGCTGTGTGAACACACCGTTCCGATATGTGTAGAGGGTGGTGTTCACCTGCGAGGGATCGTCCTTGCAGATGGTGACGGTGCGTATGCCGTAGGGGGACGGCTTGGCAAACTGGCAGCCGTAGGTCACCCCGAGAGTCATGCCGTCATACACGCCCGTGTAGCCGTCCAGATGAATGTCACCGAAAAAGGCGGCAACGGTGTTTTTTTGCTTGAGAACAGGGAATTGAGCGGAGGTATTGCCGGGCAGGCACGGGTCTTCGGTGTGACCGCTTGCTACGGCATGATTCAGGCGAACCACTTTCCCCGATGTGAGAATGGCGCCGTCATCGAACAGGGAACATTCTTCAAACAGATTGCCCGTTTCGGCGATCGGGTTATGTTCAAACGCATAACAGGGTACCCCTTGCGTCGGGTAATTCTTCAGCCATTCGAGCTGCCCGTCCGTAAACCCTCTGGCGTTGTCAAGGGCAAACAAGCCGCAAACCGGGCGTCCGTCCGCTTCCAGAGAAATATAAGTGTCAATGTGACCGTCTGTGTCATCACTCATGTCCACGGTAAGGCAATGCGGATATTCGGCAAAAATTTTGAGCCAGTCTTCGTTTTTCAGCTGCGTGCGGTAGTCGTTGTCGCCCATTGCGATCGCATAAGGGATGCCCGAGCGTTCAAACGGCTCAAACACCGTGTCACAGATGGCTTTGACATTGGCAAATGTTTTTTCATAATCGCCTTTTACAAGCACGCCCTCGTGAAATGGCTGCGCATCGCTGACCAGGTCACCAAAACGGGAATCCTCAGCAATATCGCCCGAGAGAATGATTAGATCCGGCTTTGCGGTTTGGATGGCTTTGCTCAAAAACTCATTCAGCCCGTGCGCCGGATAAGCATCGTCCTGCGGGTCGGAAATCTGCAGAATGGTGAATGTGTCTTTACTGCCGAAGGAACAGGTCGGAGCCTGAACGGCCAATGCGTTCAAGGTCAAAGCAAAAAGCAGGAATACAACTGAAATTACGGAATAAATCTTCTTCATCATTATTCTCCGATTGAAAAAGCACCGCAGACTGAGAAGCCTGCGGCGCAGAATAAGTGTGTGGATCAGCCCTGTGCGTAAGCACCGACCTGAAGCATAAAGTTGCCGAACTGAGCACCGAATTCGGGGCCGCCGTCCATTATGATTCTGCCGTTCTTGGTTGCGTCAAGCATATCGTCCGTTCCGAGAAGGGTGCCGAGGGCGCTCTTGAAGGAATCGAAGCGAAGTGTGAAGAAAGGCATAGCTCTCTTGTATTCGCCTCTGCCGGCTCTTGATTTGCCTGCTTTAATGCGGATGAAGGCAGATACCTCAGGGTGATCATTCACCGCCAGTGCATAAACACGGTCGGGGCTGGGCGCAGTCCAAGCGTTGATTTCGGGGTGACCGTGCTTGTTCAGCGCACTGATGCCGCTTGTCAGCAAATAGAAGAAGCACTTGACCATAAGAGCCTGCGTTTCTTCATCTTCGGGAGCCTCTTTTGCGGTGAGCAGGCTGCTCATTTTAAGAAGCACCGACATAAACGCGATGAATGTGCTCATATTTTTTGCAATACCCTTCATTTTGGGAAGCGTCTTGGGGCCGATGCTGCCCTTGAAAAACGCATTCATCTGCTCAACGGTCTTAAATTCAAGCTCGATATTGGTATGCTCTGCATCGCATACACGATCGGCATGAACAAGCCATTCGCCCGAATTGATAACAAAGTGTGTTGCATATTTGCCATCGGGTGCATCGGGATCCAATGCGCTTATCTGAATGACCGCATGGGTTTTTTCAAACTTTTTGGCAAGCGAGGGAACATCATTGGCAATCGTCTTCATGAGCGGAAGAGCACCGCAGAGGAATACTTTATTGGTAAAAATATCTTCTCTTGAAGCCATATCTATCTGTCCTTTCTGTTGCTCTTCTTATCAATACTCGTCGTCCCAGTTGTCGTCTTCTTCAAAGTCCTTCTTCATAACTTCACGGACGGATGCAATGATGCCGTTTGCATCAATGCCGGCATCTGCCATGATGTCTTCCTGAAGACCGATCATAGCAAAGCCCTTGTGACCGAGCATCTTGAATGCACAGGCCTTACCGCTTTCAACAACAACTTCGGATACCGCTGAGCCGAGACCGCCTGTTACGAGGTGATCCTCAACGGTGATGATTCTTCTGGTTTCCATGACCGCCTTGAGAATAGCATCCTTGTCAATGGGCTTGATGGTGTGCATATCGAGCACACGAACACTCAAACCGTCGGCGTTTGCAAGGAACTCAGCAGCCTGCTTGGCCTGGAATACGCAGGAGCCGCAGGCGATAACGGTAATATCGGTACCTTCGTTGACGGTAACAGCCTTACCGACTTCAAAGCCGTAGTCCATATCGGTGTAGAGAACACGGTCAAAACCACGGTTGATGCGGATATAGAAAGGACCTTCCTGAGCGTAAGCTGCGTTGACTGCGTTGGCGGTTTCGATACCGTCTGCCGGGCAGATAACGGTCAGGTTGGGCATAGCTCTGGTGATGGCAAGGTCGGTGATGGCATGGTGCGTGGAGCCTGCCTGACCGAACGAGGTGCCGGAATGGGTGGCAACGATTTTAACATTTGCTTTCTGATAGCAGATGTCGGTGTGAAGCTGGTCGCAGGCTCTCATGGAGGTGAAAGCCGAAAAGCCGGAAACGAACGGAGTGATGCCCGCTTTTGCCATACCGGCGGCAACGCCGAACATATCCTGTTCTGCGATACCGACATTGATGACTCTTTCGGGGCAGGTTTTCAGAACATCACCGAGCTTTGTTGACTTTGCAAGGTCAGCTGTAATGGCAACAACCTTGGGGTCATTCATCATAATATCCGATATTGCCTTGCCGTAAATTTCAGCGGTAGCAACCTCGGTCTGATCGATTGCGTTATAAACAAATCCGCCTGCCATGATTATTTGCCCTCCTTCTCTGCTCTTGCTTTGCGTTCTGCATAGGTTGCATCGAGCTCTTTCTTATGCTTTTCAAATGTGTCATCATCGATCGCCATGTAGTGGCAGTGATAGTCGCCTGCAACAGAGGTAAGACCGCAGCCCTTGACCGTATCCATCAGGATGCAGGTGGGAGCGCAGGGCTCTTTGGAGCGCTCGATTGCAATGTCGATCGCATCGCACAGCTCTTTGATGTTGTTGCCGTCAACCTTGATGGTGTTGAAGCCGAAAGCGGTAAGCTTATCGGCAAGAGGTTCGAGCTTCATAACTTCTTCGGTCGGACCGTCGATCATGCAATGGTTTCTGTCAACAAAAACGATGCAGTTTGAAAGCTGATAGTGGTTCATTGTCATGAAGCCTTCCCAGTTGGAGCCTTCACCAAGCTCGCCGTCACCGGTGACAACATAGGTAAGGTAGCTTTTGCCGAGAAGTCTGGCAGCAAGGGCAGTACCGGCGGCAATGGAGGGACCGTGACCGAGTGAACCGGTCGAAGCGTCAACGCCGACAACCTTGTTGGAGTCAAGGTGCATACCCATCTTTGAGCCGGAAAGGTTAAAGGTTTTGAGCATTTCGGGGTCATTGAAGCCCTTATCGCAAAGTACGGGAGCATATGCAATAGCAGCATGACCCTTTGAAAGAATAAATCTGTCTCTGTCTTCCCACTTGGGTTCGTCAACCTTTATATTAAGGTATTTATGATACATAACCGTGAGAAGATCCATGACGGACATACCGCCGCCGAGGTGACCGCTGCCTGCCCACACGGTGGTCTGAAGGCAAAGGTGGCGCAGCTCATTCGCTTTCTTTTCAAGGGCAAGCCATTCATCCTTTTTCAAAGGCATATCATTTTCCTCCTGTTGTGTTTATTTGTTATTCAGAAAAGCTCGGGGTGATTTTTGGCAACTGCTTTGAAAGCCTCGTCTGCCACTTCAACCGTCAGGTCAATGTCCTTGTCGGTGATGGCGGCGTTCATGAAGTGGTTGTGGTGGCTTGCAAAGAATACGCCTCTCTTGACACATTCGGCGATCCATTCCTGATGAAGCATCATGCTGTCATCGTTGGCGATTCTGAGGTAGAACAAAGCAGGTTCACCGGAAACGACCAGGTTGAAGCCGTTATTAGCGGCGGCATCCTTCAAGCCGTTGGTGAGCTTAAGACCCTTTTCACGGAACAGGGTCGGGGTGTCGAGCTTCTTCATCTTGTTGATGCAGGCGATACCTGCGGCAAACGGGACACAGCTCATCCAGTAGCTGCCGGTGTAGGACAGAGAGCTGACAGCACTCTTGAGGGATTCTTTACCGCACAGGCAGGAAACATTCCAGCCGTTGGCGATTGCTTTGCAGAAGCAGATGAGGTCTGCCTCAAAGCCGTAGAAATGGTCGGAACCTGCCAGGTCAAGGCGGAAGCCGGCACGAACATCATCCACGATCAGGACAATGCCTTTACGGGTGCAAAGCTCACGAACCTTCTGCCAGTAGCCGTCTGCCGGAAGCTCGTTGTCCTTATAGTTGCCGTGCATATAGGGCGTTGCGATGAAAGCGGCAACCTCGTTGTCGTTTTCGGCAACCAGCTTTTCGAGTGCCTCAAAGTCGTTCCAGTCAACATAAAGGTTGTTGGCAACATCCTCGGGAACAACGCCGGGGTAGTCGACCTTCTGGGTCCAGGGAGAAATGCCGTGATAGAAGCCGTTGACGAAGATGATCTTTTTGCGGTGGGTGGCTGCACGGGCGGTCATGATGGCGCAGGTGGTCACATCGTTGCCGTTCTTAGCGAAGAAAGCCCAGTCAGCGGTTGCAACGGTGTCAACCATCAGCTCAGCAAATTCGACCATGATTTTGTTCGGGGAGGTGGTGCAGTTGCCGAGTTTGGACTGCGCAATGGCAGCGGCATCAACATCCTTGTCGCAGTAACCCAGAACATTGGGGCCGTAGGCGCACATATAGTCGATGTACTTGTTGTCGTCCACATCCCAGAAATAAGCACCCTTGGCGTGGTCGCCGAACAGCGGCCAGTCGGATACGGGGATGAAGTTGCCTTCGGCAGGGCCGAGGTGACCGTAAACACCGGAGGGGATCACTTTGGTTGCACGGTTAAAATATTCACGGCTTTTGTCGTGTTCATAAATCGGAAAACTCATCTTGCAGTACCTCCGTTATGCCAGATACAGAGCTACTCGGTCGAGTATTCTGTTCAGGTTGTCTATCATGTTGATCATGCCGCGCATCTCAATGGAGCCTTCACCGATGCAGGCAACGGCGTTGACTTTGCCGTCAAACAAATCACGGGCAAGGTCAATGCTTTCAAATCTCATCAAAGCTCTGGGGTTCTCACAGGCCTTTTTGATGGTGACAAGTTTGTGATCCTTGACACGGATGGTGGCGGCAGGACCGTCCTTGATGCCGAAGGCGATTTCACCGTCGGGAATCAGGTGAGCGGAGAACTTGCCGATTTCATCGTTGTTGGCGATCTGAGCCAAAGCGACGGAGATGGTGTAGAACATCAGCTTTGTGCTGATCTCAAAGAATTCACGGTCTTCAAGGTCTTTGGGGTCGGGGCGCATGAAAGCGGTCAGACGATCGGTCAGAGCGGTGAAGGTCTTGAGCAGGAAACCGATGTGGGTAAGGCCCTTGGTGGGGATGGGGGTAACGGTTCCGTCAAACAAGCCGTTGAATTTTTCGCAGGAAGCGAAGGGGATTTTGATGGTGCAGTCACCCAGACCCTGTTCAAGACGGCATTTGCCGTTCTTGAAGTAAAGAGTGGCTTTCGGACCGCCGGCCACATCGAAGCCGATGGAGATCGGTTTCTGGTTTGAAAGCATTGCGCTTGAAGCGGTATCAAGCTCGCAAAGGTTTTCAAGAGTGCCGAAAATAGCATACATATTGATGTATGCCATTGTTCTTGAATCTGTCAAAGCACATTCCTCCTTGCAAGACGCATGATAATTTTGTGCTTGCACACTGCGTCTAATATATCATTCTGATTTTACCAAATAATTGCATGGCTTGTCAATCGTTTTAGACGATATTCACAAATATTTTAATAATATCACACGGCTTCCTCTGCTTTTTCTCCGTCCGGCTTCATCGTCACATCCCGGATCCAGCGGAACCGGTTCACCTTTACGGCGGCAACGGCGCATTTTGTCACCTGGTCGGATTTGAGGCAGGCGAAGGTCACGGCAGGCGGCCACTTGAAAACAAAGGCGGAAAGCAGCGAAAGCGGCAGGACAATGCCCCACATGAAAATTAAATCGTTGCGGAACACGAAGCCGGTATCACCGCCGGCGCACACGATGCCGGTCAGGCACGGACATTCATAGGCGGTGCCCACGGTGGTGACGCACAAAATGGTCATGAACAAATTCGCCAGTGCCTTGGTCGGTGCGCTGACCTCCTTGTAGAACAGCAAAAACAGCGGTCGGGAGAAAAACAAAACCGCACCCGAAGCAAGCCCGATCAAAAGGAACAGCACCTGAAGGGTTTTCGCATACTGCTTGACCAAATCAAGCTTGTTCTCCCCGATGGTTTTGCCGATAATGACCGAAGCTGCATTTCCGGCAGCATAAAGCACAACGCTGATGAGTTGGAAGACGGTGGCGGCAATGGAGTTGGCACTCAGCACCGATTCCGAGCCTAAGTGGCCGAGGATAACACCCTGTATCGCCATGGCGATACCCCAGCTCAGCGAAGAAAGCGTCAGCGGAAAACCGACCTTAAAGAACAGGCGGATATAGGATTTTTCAACATAGAAAAAGTGGCGGAGCTTCAGCCGCAGCGTTTTTTCAACGCCGAATACATAAACAAGCACCACGGCAAACTCGATCAGCCGGGAGGTGAGCGTTGCGATAGCGGCACCACGGATCCCCATGGGCGAAAAGCCGAGATGGCCGTAAATCAGGACATAGTTGAGAAATACATTGGAAAGGAGTGCCGACAGGGAAACAAAAAAGCCGATACGCACTTTTTCGATGCTTCGCATTAAGGCGAGCAGAAGCTGCGTCACAAGAAAGAACGGGTAGGAAAAGCAGGTGATCAGCAGGTAGGGGATCCCTTCGTTGACAACGGCGGTCTGGTCGGTCAGAAGGGAAAGGGCTGCCCGGGGAAAGAACAGCACCGCACCGAACAGAACCAGCACAAACGCCATGCCGATGGCAAGCGTCACACCGAAACAGCGGCGAATGGGCGTCAGCTCTTTTTTGCCCCAGTATTGAGCGGTCAGAACGATCAGACCGTTGGAAAAGCCGATGGCGATCATCTGCACCAGAAACTGGATCTGATTGACGACCGAAACAGCACTGAGCGACAGCTCACTGTAGCTGCCGATCATGACATTATCTGCCAGATTAACAGCGCAGACGATGACATTCTGCAAAGAGATTGTCATCGCCATTGAAAAAAACATTTTATAAAATTGTTTATCTTTCACAAGGAATTTTTTCATGGTTTGCCGCCTTTATTATTTTGTTCGCCGGGTGTCAAGCACTTTTTCCATTGCCTTTTCGATCACACGGTCATTGCGCTTCATGGGGTATTCCTTGGCTGTTTCGATGAGCATATCGGAGAGCATTTCACCGCGAAGCGCATCGACATAACGGGTGCGGTAATGGGTGTAGTTGTTGACATCGCCTTTTTTCGCATCGGAGCGGACGACCAAAAAGATGTATTCGTCCGTTTCGATAACGGTCGGCTTGTTGTAGGCGAGTGAGGCGACCTTTTTCAGGAAGCCCTCCGGGTAGGCGGAGCTGTTGACGGAAACAAAAATCGGGCTGACCTCAATGTCATCGTTCACCTGCGCCAGGGTAACACCCTCGTACATACGGTTGCGCTTGGTGTAAAATTCCGTGCGCAGGTCCGCCAGCTCCCGCCACGGCAGCTCAACGGTTTTGCCGTTTTCATCCTGCGTGGTCAGATAGCCGACGATCGCCTGAAATTCGACATAATTCTGGTCAAAGTAATATTCGATTTCCTCCTCGGAAACCTCGTATTCACTGCCTTCACCGAAATAGTACAGGAGCAGAGCCGTGCGGTATTGCTCCACGGCTTCGATCTTGCCGATCGTGGTTTTGCTGATACCGGCTTTGGTGTAATGCCCGCCGTAAAGCCGCCAACATTCTTCGCTGTCGTCCGATATGGCCTTGCGGCTTTCTGCATCAAGCTTGAGCGAAATCTGCTCAAACATGGTGGTTGCGCCGACATAGCGGCAGCACAAATCAACGGCACGCTCCACAAGAGCATCCGTGTCGCTTAAATCGGCACCGCTTTTTTCGGCTTCGCTGTAGGCGGCATCCAGATAGTAGGCAAAAACCTCATTGTCCACTTCGGCTTTTCCGATGGTCAGAGCCGTTTTTTTGCGCGGAGCGGCAGAACAGGCAGTGAACACCGGCAAAAGCATGGTCAGAAGCAGAATAACGGACAGAATTTTTTTCATGAATCGTTTCTTCTTTCGTTTTCCGCTTGTGCGGCTTTGTTGGTGTTGATGCTGTTGCGGTACACCACAAAACGGCAGAAGAGGAATTCGGTGGTTAAGTTGATGAGCATGGTAAACGCCAGAACGAGGTACTCGTTCCAGTGCGCCGATTCCGTCAGCGCATCGCCCCACCAGGTCGAAAGCGGCGTGAACACGCAGTAGTACGCAGCGACCTTCAGCATGGCGATGGGGACATTGGTGGCGGATTTGAATGTGAAGCGGCGGTTGACCGTGAAGTTATACAGCACGGACAGCACCAGCGCCGGCAAATAGGCGTACCAGTACTTGAAATGGAACACTTCATTGAGCAGCGTAAAGGTAATCGTTTGAATAATACCGGCTCCGGCAGAAAACGCAACAAACTTTGCCACCTGCACCAGTGTTTGCTTCGGGGTCAGCTTGGATTGGCTTGACATGACGGTTCGTCACACCTTTCGATAGCTTTGTCGAAGAATGCGATAAGATCTCTGTAAAATTCTTCACGGCAGTATTCGTTGAACAATTCGTGCCGTGCTTTCGGGTAAGTGCGAAGGCTGACATTTTGCAGACCGTGTTTTTTGTAAACACGAGCCAGCTTGACGGCACCGGAGGATTTGTGCCCGCCGATGGGGTCATCCTCACCGGAAAAGATGCCGACCGGAATGTCCTTTTTGATTTTTTCAAGGTTTTTATCGGTGTAAAGCCGACCGAACGATTTGAGCATCGACCAGTCGAAGTTGATGCTCACGGCAATGTCGGTCAGCGGGTCATCCAGATATTCCCGGCGGCGTTCCGGGTCGCTCATCACCCACTGCGCCGGACCTTTATCCCCTTTGTATTTGAAGCTGAACAGCAGATTGCTCGCTTTGTTGACAAAGGACGGACGCCAGTTTTTGGCGACCAGCTCAAGCGGTAAAAGCAGCCCCAGACCTGCCTGCTTTCCGTTCATACAGGCGGTACCGGTCAAGGCAACGGCGCAGGCTTCCGTTTCGCTTTCGAGAAAAGCCTGACCCAGAAAAGAACCGTAGCTGTGACCCACAAAAACGGTGGGCAGATGATAACGAAGCGTGAGAATGTGGTTGAAGCAAACCAAGTCACGCAGCGTGCGGTCGAAAATATCGCCCTTGTGGCGGCCACGGTTTTCGTCGGTTTCGGTCTTGCCGTGGGCACGGTGGTCATCGGCAAAAACGATGTATCCGGCGGCGTTGAGCTTCCTTGCCATTTCATCGTACCGTCCGGCGTGCTCACACATACCGTGGGAAATCTGCGCAACGGCCTTGGGGTTTTCGACTTCATCCCAAAGGTAGCCGTGAATCGGCAGCCCGTTAAAGCCGGGCATCGTAATTTCTTTCATTGAAATCAATCCTCATTTTCTTCTCTTGCTTTTTCGGCGGCGGCTTCGACCCAGCCCGTGTCCGCTTCACCGTGCTTGACAAACAGGATGCAGAGAATGGCAAGCAGGAATGCGATTGGAGAATAGTAGAACAGGGACATATAGCTGCCGGAGAACATACGGACGATACCGTAGAGAATGGGAGAGGCGATCTGAGCGGAGAAGGTGGCAGTATAGTAGTAGCCGGTGAAAGTGCCGACTTTATCCTGACCGCCGATTTCCAGCACGAGCGGCAGCGTGTTGACGGTGATGAACATATTGGCGGCACCGCCCAGGATCAGGGCGACCCAGATAAGTGCAAAGCTGCGGGTGACGACATAGAGCAGGAACACAATCATGAACACAGCCAAGCCGAGAAGGATAGTCTTTTTGCGGCCGATTTTGACCCCGAGCTTGCCGGCGGGCAAAGCGGCGATGGCAGAGCAGACGGCGAAAATTGCCATCATAATGGTTGCGTCCTTGGTCTCCTTGCCGAGTACCTCAGCGGCGAACAGGGCAAAGAAAGTGGTGATGGCGTTGGTGCCGCAGAACAGGAAAAACAGACCTGCGAGCATGGCAATAAGGCTTTTGCGTTCGCTGCCGGAAAGCTTTTCCGCCTTGCGGGCGGTGCGTTCGGCTTTTTCTGCTTCTTTTTCTGCCTTGCGTCTGGCGGCGGCATCCTGTGTACGGTTGTTTTCGCCCTGAACAAGCAGACGGCTGTCCTCTTCCTCAACACGAATACGAACCACCAGCATACCGATGAGCATGACCACCGAACCGGTGATGAAAACATAGGGGAAGGTTTGTTCTTCGGTGAAATTGCCCTGACCGAGGATGAGTACCATAACGGCGGTAACAATGGTGCCTGCGACCATGCCGATGAAGCCGCCGACACCGCCCATGAGGTTGATGATGGCATTGCCCCGGCTGCGCATTTCGGGCGGAGTCAGGTCGGGCATCAGGGCAACAACGGGCGCACGCCACAGAGACATGACAAAAACAAAGAGGATGATCAGCGTCATCGTGGCGGCGAGAGAACCGGTGAGCGCCACAAAAGGAATGGCGGCGAAGAGCAAAGCGGAGATCGGTGCGCCGAACATGATGAACGGACGGCGTTTGCCGAGTTTGGAGTGGCAGCGGTCAGACAGCTTGCCGAAGGTCGGCTGAAAAATAACGCCGAAAATGTTGTCAAAGGTCATGATAATGCCGATGAACAGCGGCACAAGGGTGATCCCGCCGGCGGCGGTGCTGACATCGTTGCCCTGCGTTTTGGCAAATTCCGCCAGAACAGGGAACATGGCGTTGAGCTTGCTGCTCCATGCCGTGATGGTGGCGGAATCGGTGAGCAGACGGTTGAGAATTTTGGTTATGTACGGGTCGTAGATCGCCCAGGCAATCGAGGTTGCCATGAAGCCGAAGCCCGTGAGGATCGTGCGTGCGGCGCTGAACTCACCGTTCGGCGCACAAAAATACTTCTTTTGTTTTTCCATAACATTTTTCCTTTCTCTCAGCTGAGGAAGCCCTCAATAATCACCTGCTCCGCTTCCTCGGGGGTCATACCCAGAGTGCAAAGCTTGGTAAGCTGGTCGTTGTTAATGCGCCCGATGGCGGCTTCATGCACAATTTGCGCATCGCAATGGTTGGCAGAGATTTCGGGGATGGAGCGGATCTTGGAACGGTTCATAATAATGGAATCGCATTGCACATGCGCCCGGCAGCGGTTGTTGCCGACTGCTCTGGGGTAGAAAATCTGCTCGGAGGTGTCTTTTGCGACCGAACGGGAAATGATCTGAGCGGAAGCATCCTCGCCGTTGAGGTTGATGATCACATCGGAGCGTGCGGTTTGTGCGCCGTGCGTCATCAGCCGTTCGGTGATGAGCAGCTTTGCGTTTTTGTCAAGGTTGGCAACGGTGCTGCGTGCGGTGGAATCCACACCCTTGATCTGCACCATTTCCATTTCACATTCGGCACCCTCATCCATATAGACTTCCGTGACGGGGTTGAGGATCCTTGCGCCGTTTCCGCTGCCCTCACCGTAGTGCTTTTCGACATAAGTCACTTTGGCGTTTTTGCCGATGTGGAAGCGGTGGATCCCGTCGTGGCGGCTGTCGCAGTCACCGTCGTTATGAATTCCGCAGCCTGCAACAATGTTTACTTCAGCACCTTCGCCGATATAGAAATCGTTGTAAACAACATCGTTCATGCCGCTTTCGGTGACGATGACGGGGATATGCACGGCTTCGTGTTTGGTGAACGGCATGACCTTGATGTCGATGCCCGGTTTGTCCTTTTTCGGCTCAATAGTGATGTGTTCGGTTGAACTTCTGCCTGCACTTTCGCCGTTGCGGCGGATGTTGAATGCACCCACGCTCGGCAAATCGGTAATGCCTGCAATGGAATTGAGCAGGTCTTTTTCAAATTTCTCCAGCATTATTCTTTTCCTCCCCGAAAACCGCAGTTGTTGTTTAAGTCGTTCATCAAGCGGGGGAAGATCTCGTCTTTTTTGCCGAAGTCGGCAATCGAGCCGTCTGCAATGACTGCCAAGTGGTCAGCCAACTGCATAATACGCTCCTGATGGGAAATGATGATGACACTTTTGTGCTTGCGCTTGCTCATGCTCTTGAAGGTTTCGACCAGAACGGAGAAACTCCACAGGTCAATGCCTGCCTCCGGCTCATCAAAAATGGCAACATCCAAATCTCTCGCCATGAGCGTTGCGATCTCGATGCGCTTGACTTCGCCGCCCGAAAGGGAATTGTCCACTTCACGGTTCAAGTATTCTTTTGAGCAAAGTCCGACGTTTGTCAAATAGGCACAGCACTCGTCTTCGGGCAAAGTGCTGCCGTGCGCCAGACTGAGCAGACGGCGAACGGTCATGCCCTTGAAACGGGGCGGCTGCTGGAACGCATAGCCGACACCCAGACGGGCACGCTCGGTGACGCTCAGGTCGGTGATGTCTTTTCCGTCCAGCAAAATCTGACCCGAGGTCGGCTTTTCAATGCCCATGATCAGACGGGCAAGCGTGGATTTTCCGCCGCCGTTCGGACCGGTGACCACCAAAAATTCACCGTCCTGTACAGTCAGGGACACATTACGGATAATTTCCGTGTTGTGTTCGGCTGTGTCCACGGAAAAAGAAAGATTTTTGAGTTCTAACATAGGGTTTTCTCCTGAAATCTGTGCTTTATTTTGCTTCGTAGGTGCGCACATAGGCACTGAGGAAAATGGGGCTCATATCAAGACAGTGCAGAACAAGCCCTTTGCCTGTCAGCGACACGGTCATTCCCTCGCCCTCGCTGCCGGGGAACAGACGGCGGTCAAAAAGAATCTCCGCTTTTCCGTCGGTCAGATTCACTTTGGCAACCGATTGCCCATCGTTGTTGGCACTGGTGTAAAGCGTGCCCTTAAAAATTTCGGCACCCTGAATTTTGTGCAGATTGAAAGCGGGGTCGTCATTGACGAGCGGCAGGCTCGGCAGATAGCACCGGTTTTCCAAATCGTACCGCATCAGCTCCACGGAGCGGTCACGGGAGGAGCAGTAAAGGATCCCGCTGTCCGGGTCAACGGCGATCCACGGTAAGCCCTTGGTGTGCCGCTGAGCGTCCATTTCATAACACTCCCCTGTGTAAGCAAGTGTTTTTGCGTCGAACACCAGCACATACGGGTGCTTGAATACCTTGCTGTCTTCGGCGGCACAGTAAAGTTTGCCGTCATAGTAGCTGATCCCGCCGATGTGGCTGACACCGAGGGACTGAAGCTCGTCCGGTATGGCGTCGGCGTTTCGGACAAGCACGGTCTCAAAGTCCGCTTTTGTTTTGATCAGACCGTATTTGCAGCTGAAATAAAAATTCTCGCCGTCTGTTGTGATGTCCTGTGATGCTTCCCATGCCTGATCGTTTATCAGAATGGTTTTGTTCAGCTCGGCAGGGCGTGTGCCTGCGGTGGCAAGCTCAAAAATCGAGGAGAGCACCAGCACCAGCGCACTCAGAGCAGCTAACGGGATGCTGCCTTTCCCTTTGCGAATGAGAGAAATAAATGCACCCATAAAAACAGCCTTCGTCATAAGAAAAACCTCCGAACCGTTGAGAATACAGGGGGACAGTATGACACAAATTACTATCCAACATTGTATCAAAACCGGGGAGTATAGTCAACTGTTCTTTGTATTTCATATGAGAATATTGTTATTATAACCAATAAATCCGTTTTGATTTCTGCAAATACGCTGATTGAACACCGGAACGGTATGTGCTATAATGACGGGGATTAAGAGGAAAGGTGTCGGGTTTTATGTCGAAAAAATGCAGTTGTTCTCATGCACCGTGCGTGATCGTACCCGGTATCGGGCAGTCAAAGACTGCCTTGTTTAATTCAAAAGGAGAACCCGAGCGAGTGATCTGGCCGTTCAGCGGATTTGATGCCAAAGCCGTGGTTCGGGCGATCGCACCCAATGCTTTGGCGGCGGTGCTTACCCGGCAGGATGCCGGTCTGCCGAAAAAACTGGCGGATGCCGTGGCGAAACAGCTGGATGTTCTGTTCTGCAAGCCGGACGGTACGCCGAAGCACGATGTGCGTGCGCTGACCTATCCCGGGTCGCTGGCAGAGTGCAGCGAAGAAGAGCGGAGCTATATTTACCGCATGGTGCCGGTGCCGACACTCGAAGAAAAAATCGGGGCGGATCATCTGTGGTTTTTCGCCTACAATTCCTTTGGCGAAACCATGAAAATCGTGGATGATCTGCGTGCGTACATACAGGTTGTGAAAGAAAAGACAGGGCACGACAAGGTCAATCTCTGCCCGATCAGTCTGGGCGGCACGATCACGGCGGCCTATTTGGGCAAATACGGGGATGATAACGACATCAACCGTGTTGTGGCGATCGTTCCGGCGTTCAACGGCACACAGGCTCTGGCGGATATGATCGATGACCGGCTGGATTATGAAAATTACCGGGATGTGATTTCTTTCCTGTTCAGCTCACGCGACTGCGAAATGATCGACAAATGTCTCAAGCCGTTTTCGCAGCGCACGGCACTCAATGCCCTTAAAGCGGTGATGCGGGTGGTCATTGACGGTCTGGTCAAAAACTGCGTGACCATGTGGGGCGCTGTGCCTTATGCCGAATACCCGGCACTCAGCTGCCGCTATCTCGGCGACAAGGCACACGAAAAGCTGCTCGAACAGGCGGATGAAGCCTACCGTTACCGCCGGGATTTTGCAAAGACGGTGAAGAAAGAGCAGAAAAAGGGTGTTGTGTTCGATTCCATCTGCTGTCACGGTCTGCGGATTTTTGAATTTTGCAAAAGCGATCAAATTGATTCCGACCATATTGTTCATTCCGCTTCCGCTTCCATGGGTGCGACCTTTGCGCCGCTGGGCAAAAAGCTTCCTGCGTTCGGTGTCTGCTCCTGCGGCCGTTCCCATGCTTCGCCGGACGGAACCGTGGATGCTTCCACCGGGCTTGCGCCCGACACTACCTGGTTTTTCCGGGGTCAGTCCCATGACTATGTGCAACATTGCAAGCCGGTGCTGGACACGGCGGAGTGGCTGCTGGCAGACGAGGAATACAAAAATGTTTTCACCGACCCGGCTTATCCGCAGTTCACCGTCATTGACGAAAAACGCTGAAATTTTTTAGGAAAAGAGGATATATTCATGAAAAAACAAGCAAAACGATTCCTTGCGCTGCTGCTGTGTCTTTGTGTGGCTGTGCCGTCCGGCCTGGCTGCCTTTGCAAGCGGCGAAAAGACCTACCGCATGACCCCGGATGAAAACGGCTGCTACACCGACTGCAAGGGTGAATGCGGTCACACACCGTCCATTATCGTGCACGGTCTGGGGCAATCCCAAACCTATGTCTGCGATGAACAGGGCAACCC
>JAZUJI010000057.1:0-9872 GCA_045642685.1 Acutalibacteraceae bacterium
ACGCCACCCGACCGGCATCCGTCAATTTGCGCACACCGGAAGCTGACACGGCAGTTTCCGCCAAACGGGAAAAGCTGCACACCTCTGCCTTCCCCGCCTCTTTTTCGCCCAAAAGCAGAAGCATCTGCCGTTCGCTTTCAAATGAAAACTGATCCGGCACAAGCAAAAAGGTCTTTTGCCCCGCTTTCACCAAAGCACGGATTTTTTCATAAATGCGGTATGTTTTACCGCTGTTTTTTCGACCGATGAGAAGATGAAGCATCTGCGCCACATCCTTTCCGCCTGATAATATAAACCAATCATACCATATTTCCGCTCTTTGTCAACGAAGCTAAGACCCGAACACGGGACAGAGATGGAAAATATTTTGCAATGAAACAGTCAGACAAACCTGTTACAATGGAAGCACCACACCAAGAAAGGACGATGAGAAAATGAAAAAATGTACATCCCTGCTGCTGGTGCTCCTGTTTGCGCTGGCGCTGCCCTTCACCGCACACGCTGCCGAGACGCCGACCGCCGGCATCGTGCAGACACAAAGCGGAAATCTATATGTGCGTGCCTCCCCGGGCGGCAGCATCCTGACAAGCCTGAGCAAGGGCAGCTATGTCACGATGCTCACGCTGAGCAACGGCTGGCGAAAGGTGCAGTATGAAAAGGACAAATACGGCTACTGCTCTGATGCGTATTTGCAGCCCGTTTCAACGGCGAAGAACGCCGCCGTGAAGATAACCTCCGGCTGGCTGAATGTGCGCAGCGGCGCCGGTACCTCTTATCCGGTCGTGCAAACTCTCTCCGACCAAAGCGAAGTCATTATTCTGAGTGAGAGCGGCGACTGGAGCAAAATTCTGTATAACGGTACGGCAGTCGGCTTTGTGAGCAGCCGTTATCTGGTAACAGCGGGAAGCACCCAGACCGCCTCCTATCCGGCAATTTCGCTCAAGGTGCCGAGCTATAAGCAGACAGACAGCCGCTGGGCAAACACCAAAATCGGCTCAACAAGCTACACCATCGGCTCGATCGGCTGCACCACCACCGCACTTGCCATGACGGAATCCTTCCGCACCGGCAAAACGATTTATCCGAATGCCATGGCAAAAACGCTCAAGTACACCTCCACCGGTTCGCTCTATTGGCCGGACAATTATGTATTTCTCACGCAGCCCGACCGCTGGATGGAACGGGTTTACGAGCTGCTCAAACAGGGCAAGCCCGTAATCGTCGGCGCAAAAAAAGCAAGCGGAACGCAGCACTGGGTCGTAGTCACCGGATGCTATTCCGTCAAAACACTCAGTGCCGCCGCTTTCAAAATCAATGACCCCGGCTCAACCACACGCACAAGCCTCAGCCAGTTTTTCGCCGTCTATCCCAATCTCTATAAACTGGTCTGGTACACCGGATAAGGAAATGAAAAAGCAGACGGATTCCGTTTTGTTGGCGGAAACCGTCTGCTTTGGTTTATCTTATCGGAATGCCTTTTCGTATTTTTGGCGCCAGACCTTGAGTGCTTCTTTATCGTAGACCTCGGGCATATTTTTTGCAACGGCAAGCTGTTTATTCATTTTGCCCATAACGCCGACCAGTTCCAGGAGCAGATCGGGTCTTGAAATACCGCGCAGACCGGTGGAAACGGTTTCGGGAATGGTCAGCCGAAGCATTTTTCCGGCAGAAGCATCCACCAGCATTTTCTTGTTGACAACGCCTTTGCTCAACAGGAAGTCGATGTTTTTGTCTTTCGTGGTGAGCATCCAGTTTTTCATGATGTTGATTGCGGAATGTTCTGCGCCGATTTCTTTCATATACTGCTTCTGATAGCGGTAGAGGTTTTCGACCGAGAAAGCATCGCCGACCGGTTTGGCGATCACATCCGCCAACATTCTTGCCGCTCTCATGCCTGCCGCCATACCGCTGCCGAGCATGGGAATGGTCATATAGGCACTGTCGCCCACCAGCGCATAGCCTTCGGCAACCATTGTTGCAATCGGATGACGCACGGGAATCTGAAGCTGTTCACCGCCGACATCCACCGTGTCACCGATGATCTCATTATCCCTGCGCAAATCCTCCAGCGCATTGGTAAAGCGGGCATCGGAGAGTTTGCCGATACGGCCGACGAGCACATCGGCTCGCTTTTCATCATAGGAAAGCAGGCACCAGGAAATGCCGTTTTCACCGAGATGCTTGAGATAAGCACAGTTGGTGTACTGCGGTCGCTTTGTCCCCTCAGGGCGGTTAAAGAACGTGCGGCGAACAACGAATGTATCGTTCGGGTCAATTTTCTGCTCAATGCCGAAATCATCCGGCAAGGAACAGCGAATCGGAGAATTGACACCGCCGCAGTCAACGACCAGACCGGCTTCCTCCACCGTTCCGTCTGCCAGCTGCACGCCGACGGCTTTTCCGTTTTCGATCAGCAAACGATCGACCCTTGTTTCATAGAACACCTGTGCGCCGACTTCGGCTGCCAAGCCCTCCAGCCACGCATTGAACGGGCGGCGGTACATGGCAAAATCCAATTCCTCCTCCGGCACGGGAACAAACAGTTTGATACATTTAGAAGGCGGAATAAAAGTCCACGAACGCTTACGGGTGTGGATCTCTTCGGGTGGCAGAGGCAGACCGACCATAGCAAAGGTTTCTTCTACCATATCATCGGTCCAGTTGTAGGCAACCTGTTCTTTTTTCTTCGCCTCAAAAACCTTGACGCAAAAGCCCTGCTCTGCCGCAAACCTTGCAAAAGACAAACCGCTCTGGTTTGCGCCGATCACGACAATTTTCTTCACAAAACCAATCCTCTCTGAATGCGATCATTCTTCGGTCCACGGGAACTCGGTGATTTCATCAATCCGTGCGGTAATTTCGCTGCTGTAGCCGAGAACCTCACAATCACCTGCCGCATTATCCTGCGATACGGTATAATAGGTCTTTCCGTCATCACCGTCTGCTGAACCGTCATCCCGAACATGGATTATGACACCGTTTTCCAGTAATAAATCGCAAATATATTTTTTCGGTAGAACTTCAATTTCTTTCCAAATTGTGATATCATTCGGTATAATGAGAATCACCTGCCTTTACAAACCGACTCTATTATACAACATTTTACAGATTTTTCAATTACTATTTTGAAAAGCGGAGAGATTATGGAAGAAAAAACGAATGTAATGCGCATTTTAGACCAAAAAAAGGTGCCTTATCGTCCCCACACCTTCGCCGCCGAAGGTGCAAAATCCGGTTTGGAGATTGCCGGGATCTTCGGACTTGACCCGGCAAGAGTATTCAAAACACTCGTCACGGTCGGAAAGAGCGGTACACATTACTGCTTTGTCATTCCGTCGAAAAATGAGCTGGACTTGAAAAAAGCTGCTTCCACCGTCAAGGAAAAATCCATTGAAATGATTAAATCCAAAGAGCTTCTTCCGCTCACGGGGTATATCCACGGCGGCTGCTCCCCCATCGGCATGAAAAAGTTTTTCCGCACCGTGTTTCATCAAACCGCACCGGATTTTGATACCATTCTGTTCAGTGCCGGAAAAATCGGCTTTCATGTGGAAATGAATTTTTCGGATTTGCAGAAAGTAATCCGTGCGGAAACGGCTGATTTGACAGTTGAGGAGTGAACACCATGGATGACCTGCGGCTGCAAATACAGGCAGCTCTTCACCATGCCGTACCTGTCACGGTTCTGGAAACGGTGGATTCCACCAACCGTTTTCTGAAAGAAAAGCTTGCAAAAGACGGTTACGGAAGGCAGGCGGTGCTTGCCGCAGAACAGACTGCCGGGTGCGGACGAAGCGGAAAAAGCTTTTTTTCGCCTGCCGGAAAGGGACTGTATCTGTCGCTGTTCTGCCCGATGAAAAGCTTTGAGGATACAACGGCTCTGACCGTGAAAACAAGTGTCGCCGTCGCTGAAGCCATTGAAGCGGTCTGCCGAAAAGCTGTTCAAATCAAATGGGTCAACGACCTGTATTATAATGACAAAAAGGTTTGCGGCATCCTGACACAAGCCATATCCGACCGGGATGGTCACTTTGCCGGGGTCATCCTCGGTATCGGCATCAACCTGTTTGAGACCGTTTTTCCCCCTGAGCTTGCCGGAATCGCAGGCGCATTAAACGCCGAAAAAGGCTGTATTCCCGCCCTTGCCGCCGCCTTGATCGACAACATCCTTGAACACATTCGACCCGGCTCTGTCCGGGACTGGTATTCTTTTTATACCCGGAACAGTCTGGTTTCAGGTCGGAATATCATCTATTTTCAAAACGGAATACCGCACTCTGCCAAAGCCGTCGGCATTGACCGGCAAGGCGGACTGATGATTCAAACGCCCGACGGAAATGAATTGACGCTCACGAGCGGAGAGATCACCGTTCGCCTTAAGGGTTGAGAATATAAACCGCAAAATTCAGGTAAGCGGCAAAGCTCAGCCACAGCAGATACGGTATTTGCAAAATGCCTGCCGTGCGTTTGGTTTTGAAAAATGCAATGAGCATCGCTGCTGCTAATATCCAAAGCAAAATCAGCCAGACAAACGCAAACAAAAACGCCCGGAGATTAAAAAATAAAATGCTCCAGAAAAAGTTCACTGCCAACTGAGCACCGAACAGCACAAGACCGATGGTGCGGTAATCGCCCTGCGCATTGTAAACCATAGCCGCACCGATGCCCATGAGCAGATAGAGCACACTCCAGACGATCGGAAAAAGAACGGCAGGCGGAGCAAGCGCAGGCTTTTCCACCGTTTGGTAAATCATCATATTTTCGCCGGTCAGCAAAGCGGACAGCGAACCGACGAGCAGCGAAACAGCCGAAAACACCAGATACGGAATCACTTTCTTTTTCAATTTCATCACCCGTTTCAGCTTATTCACTTCACGAAAAAAATATGACCGCAGCGAATCGCTCCCGCCGGGCTTGCATTTCTATGCTCTTTCTGTTAATATAAAGTAAATTAACCATAGTGGAGGTACTGCTTTATGATAAAAGGAATCCTCAAGCTCACAGCCGCAGCCGCAGCGGGCTACGCCGTCCAAAACAAAATCATCACACCGGGTGCTGCCGTGTCCCGTGCCGCAAACGCTGTTAAGGTCAGCACCGAAGCCAAAACCGACTACAACAACGGCGTTGCGCTCAAACCCCCGATGGGCTGGTCAAGCTGGAATCTGTTCCGCAACAAAATCAATGAAGAACTGATTCTGCAAACCGCCAAAGCTATGGTGGACAGCGGTCTGGCAGCAGCCGGTTATACTTATATCAATTTAGATGACTGCTGGCAGTCCTCCTCCCGTGATGAAAACGGCAGGATGATGGGTGACTTGACCAACTTCCCCCGCGGCATCAAAGCCCTGGTAGACGATGTGAACGCAATGGGGCTGAAGGTCGGCATCTATTCCTCCAACGGCACACACACCTGTGAGGATTTGCCTGCATCTCTCGGTCACGAGGCAGTTGACGCACGCACCTTTGCCGAATGGGGCATCGAATATTTCAAATATGATTTCTGTCACAATCATCCGATCACCACCGCAGGTCCGAACATTGAAAAAATCACGCTCGGCGAAGTCGGCGGAAAGGATTTTGTCACTTACCCTGCCTGTGAAGCCGTATTGGAAGGTCACGCAAGGCTGACAACAAATGAGCCGCTGCGTGACGGCGATTACATTACCGGCTTGAGCGGAAATATCGGCTCTGCCACCTTCACGGTTGAAGTAGAGGAGGAAAAGGATTATATCCTGACTATCGGGCTGCGAAAATTCGGTATGTTCTACAAATACTGCCATGTCACGGTGAACGACAGCGATGTTTATGAGCTTGAAATCGCACCGACCACCGGGTTCACGCCCGACGGCCGTCAGCAGCTCGTTATCCACCTGATGCAGGGCATCAACACCATCAAGATCCACAACCCGATCACCTCCCGTATGGACGGTGCCGCCGTTCAGTATATCAAAATGGGACAAGAGCTGAAAAAAGCCACAAAAGCGGTAGCGGAAGCAACCGGAAAACCCGAAAAGCCGATTTGCTACTCCGTTTGCGAATGGGGCTTCAACCGCCCGTGGAAATGGGGCAGAGAAGCCGGCAACCTGTGGCGCACCACGCTGGACATCAAACCGTTCTGGGCTTCGGTGGTCGGCATTTATGAAATCAATGTCAAGCTTGCCAAATACGCAGGCCCCGGCGGCTGGAATGACCCCGATATGCTGGAAGTCGGCAACGGAAACCTCACCGAGGAAGAAAACCGCTCACACTTCAGCCTGTGGTGCATGATGGCGGCTCCGCTGATTCTCGGAAACGATTTGAGAAACTTCGTCAAAGCTGACGGCACACCCGATTTGGATGACCCGACACTGCGTATTCTCACCAACCGTGATTTGCTTGCCATTGATCAGGATGCTTTGGGTGTTCAATGCCGTCGGCATAAAACAACCGTTAAAATCGACACCCTTGTTAAGCCGCTGAGCGGCGGTGAAACAGCCGTCTGCCTGTTCAACAAATTCGGCGAAGAAACGGAAGCAAGCTTCAACATTCGTGAACTGCTGGAAGCCGAATACTGCTCTCTGCCCGAAGCAGAAACCTATGAGTGTACAGAGCTTTGGAGCGGTGAATGTGAAGAAACCGACGGTGAGATTTCCGCAATGGTTCCGGCACACGGCGTAAAGGTTTACCGCATCAAAGCAAAATAAAAAGAAGGAACATATATGACAGCTCAGCTTGAAAAAATCATTGAAATCGTAAAAGAGGCAGGCAAAATCATTCTTTCGGCGCACGATGCCGAAAGCTTTGTCACCGCCAAAGAGGGCAAAAAAAATTTTGTGACAAAATTTGATGTCGCCGTACAGACTTATTTATTTGAAAAGCTCGGAGAATGCTTCCCCGATGCTCTGTTCGTGGGCGAAGAAGGCACGGAAAACGCCGAAAGCGAAGCCCTGCGCTTCATCATTGACCCGATCGACGGCACGACAAACTTCATGCAAAACTACCGCTGCAGCACCATTTCCGTGGCGCTGTGTGAAGGAGATATCCCCGTAAAAGGCGTTGTTTACAACCCTTATACCGACGAGCTTTTCTATGCGGAAGCCGGTCAGGGTGCGTTCTGCAACGGTACAAAAATTCATGTCAGCGACCGCACTTTGGCGGACGGCATGGCGTTAGTCGGCACATCCCCCTATCACCCCGAAAACACGGATCGCACCTTTGAATTGATCCGCAAGGTATTTGATTACAGCCGTGACATTCGCCGCAGCGGTTCAGCCGCCTACGATATTTGCTGCGTGGCGCAGGGACGCTGTGAGATCTTCTTTGAGCAAGAGCTTCAGCCGTGGGATTATGCCGCAGGCACACTGATCGTGCGGGAAGCCGGCGGGATCTGTGAAACCTTTGACGGGCAAACACCCTGTCTGTTCCACGGGAGCGATGTTCTTTTTGCAAACCCGAGTGCTTTCCGTGAATTCAGAGAATTACTGTAAAACAAACACAAGCGCACAGTGCTCAAATCAAGCCGCATCATTGAAATGTGCGGATCGTAAAGCAAAATTTTTCGTCATCCTCTGCTTACAGATACGCAGGATTATGCCATATTTCGAGGGGTTTTCGGGCATTGTGACGGAACAATATCCAAGCAAGGCATATGCTTTTAATTGTGCGGTATCGCCGTGCTGCAAAATACAACAGAACAAGGAGTCGGCAAAATGAAAAAATTTATTAACAAGGTTGAAAATGTTGAAAACGAAATGATCCGGGGCTTGATCAAAGCCCATTCGGATAAAATCCGTAAGCTCGATTGCGGCAATGTGATCGTGAGAAAAAGCAAAAAAGAAGGAAAGGTTGCGATTATCACCGGCGGCGGCAGCGGTCACGAACCGTCCTTCGGCGGTTATGTCGGCACCGGTATGCTTGATGCTGCGGTTGCAGGTGCGATTTACACCTCTCCTGCCGCCGATATTATTTACGAGGGAATCAAAGCCGTATCCACTGAAAAAGGGGTACTCATGATACCGATGAATTACACCGGGGATATTATGAACTTTGAAATGGCGGCTGAAATGGCTGACATGGAGGGCATAAAAACCGATATGGTCATTACCAACGATGATGTTGCCGTTGACAACAGCCTTTACACCGTCGGCAGACGAGGGGTTGCAGGTACGGTGCTTGTGCACAAGATTGCCGGTGCAATGGCGGAAACAGGTGCATCGCTGGAAGAAGTCAAGGCAGCTGCGCAGAAAGCTATTGACAATGTCCGTACCATGGGTGTTGCCATCAACCCGAGCACCATTCCCTCGGCAGGCAAGCCCGGCTTTGAGCTTGCGGACAATGAAATGGAAGTCGGTATAGGCATCCACGGTGAACCGGGTGTTTATCGGGATACGCTGAAAACCGCCGATGAAATTGCGGATGTCCTGCTGGATAAAATTCTTTCCGATCTTGATTATTCCGGCAGCGAGGTCGCCCTGCTGGTCAACGGCTCCGGCGGAACACCGCTGATGGAGCTGTATCTCATCAACAATCATGTCCACGATGTTCTTGCCGCCAGGGGAATCAAAATCCATAAAACGCTTGTCGGAAATTATATGACCTCCATTGAACAGGAGGGCTTTTCCCTCACCTTGCTCAAGCTCGATGAACAGCTCAAAGAGCTTCTCGATGCTCCTGCAGACACACCGGCTTACAAGGCATAAGGAGGAAACAGGATGCTCCACGCTGCTATCATAGGCTACGGCGGTATTGCACGGGTTCACGAATCAAGCTACCGAGAGCTTGAAAAAGCCGGAAAGGTCAAGCTTGTTGCGGTATACGCCAGAAGCGAAAAATCATTCAGCGAAAAAAAGGACATAAACATCAACGAAGACGACAAGTCTGTTGTTTCCGATTTTAACCGATATACAGACCTCGACGAAATGCTTGCAAAGGAAAAAATAGACATTATTGATATTTGTCTTCCCACCACGCTTCACAAAAGCGTAAGCATTGATATGCTCAGACGCGGGTATCATGTCCTTTGTGAAAAGCCCATGGCAACCACCTATGAGGATTGCATGGAAATGCTTGAGGAAGCGAAAAAAGCGGGCAAACGGCTTATGATCGGTCAATGCCTTCACTTTTTCCCCGAGTACGAATACTTAAAAGAGGTCGTTTCGGACAGCCGCTTCGGTAAGGTCAAATCGGCTTTTTTCCAAAGACTCAGTTCGCCGCCTCTCTGGAGCTCGGAAAACTGGATCATGAAAAAAGAAAACTTCGGCTCCTGTCTGCACGATTTGCACATTCACGATGTCGATATGTGCCTGTACCTTTTCGGTACGCCGGATAAAATATTTTGCAAAAGCAAGGACGGCTTCAGCGCCATTGACGGTGTAACGACGATGTTTATGTATGACAATTTCGCTGCAACCGTTATGGCAGACTGGTCGTTAATGAATTTCCCGTTTACATCCGAATACCGTGTTTGCTTTGAAAGGGCAACCGTTACAGACCTTAACGGCAAGGTTACCGTATACCCCATCGAGGGCGAGCCGTTTGAGGTTGAGCTTTCGGGTGAAAACGGATACACATCGGAAATCGCTCATTTTTCCGATGTTGCTCAGGGCGAAAAAGACCACAACAAAAACCATGTAAGAGGTGCCGCCGAAACCATACGGCTTATCAATCTTCTTGCCGAGTCCGCTGAAAAAGGCGGCCGAGTAATTAAGGTGGAGTCATACGAATGAATACAGAAAAAATTATTCAGGTCATTTCACAAATGAGCCGCTGTATGGAGCGGGAAAAAGAGTATCTGACCGACCTTGACAACGCAATCGCCGACGGGGACCACGGAATCAACATGGCACGAGGGTTTTCGGCGGTCGAACAAAACATTGCGAACCTCGGGAGCGGCG
>JAZUJI010000058.1:0-6225 GCA_045642685.1 Acutalibacteraceae bacterium
ACTGCTTGGCTCACAGAACGACATGGCTCCGATCCGACTTATCCCACACTTCGTCCAGCACGGTTTTTTCGTCATGCAGACCCTCCAGACTTTGGTCGAAATAGCCGACCCGGACATTTTCCCCGAGCCTGCGCAAGCCGCTGTCGGGCATATGCTGCCCGATGAGAACCCGGAGCAGCGTGGTTTTTCCGCAGCCGTTCGGACCGAGCAAAAACGCCCGTTCGCCTTTTTTGATAAGCATATTTACATGGGCAAACAGCGGTTTGCCGCCGAAGCCCTTGGTCAAATCGCTGCAAATCAGCACATCGTTGCCCGTTTCAACCGTTGTTTCAAATTTGAAACGAAGAGTTTTTTCGTCAGCCTCCGGCTTTTCCAGTCCGTCCAACAAACGGTCGATCGATTTTTGCTTATGCTCCGCCGTGCGGATATTGCGTTCCCGGTTCCATTGCTTTTGCTGCTCGATGATTTTTTCGATGCGGTGCACTTCCTCCATCGTGTTGTCATAGTGCCGCTGAGCAATGACCTTATCCCGTTCTTTCTGCTTGATAAATTCGGAATAACCGCCCTTGTAAACGGTAAGCTTTTTGTGCTCGATTTCCATGGTACGGGTCGTAACACGGTCAAGGAAGTAACGGTCATGCGAGATAATGAGTGCCGCACCCCGATAGTCCCGCAGAAAGTTTTCCAGCCACTCAACGGAATCAATGTCCAGATGATTCGTCGGCTCGTCGAGCAAAACCAAATCGGGTGCGGAAAGCAGCAACTTGCCCAGACTCAGCTTGGAACGCTGCCCGCCGCTTAAACGGTCGCACCGCAAATCGTGCATCTCACCCGGAAAGCCAAGCCCCGTAAGTGTGGCACGGGCACGGCTGCGGCAGGTCAGACCGCCCCGGCGCTCAAATTCCTCCGTAAGACGGAGCTGTTCCTCGATCAGACGGTCTATGTCGCCGCCCCGGTCAATAAGCAAATTCAGTTGTTCCAGACGCTTTTCCATTTCGATCAAATCGGAAAAAACCGTCATGATCTCATCATAAATCGTTCGCACCGAACCGGCACAGGCGTGCTGCTCCATATAACCGACAACGGTGTTTTTGCCCGGGTGAATTTCACCCGAGGTCGGCTCAAGCGAACGGAGAATAAGCTTGAACAGCGTTGTTTTACCGGTTCCGTTTGCACCGATCAAGCCGACCCGTTCCCCGGCGGCAAGCTCAAAGGATGCCCCTTGGAACAAGACACGCTCACCGAACGACATCGTTAAGTTTTGTGCACTGAGAACTGCCATGTGAATTTTCCTTTCACATTCATTGAGGTCGTACCGCTTCCGCAGATATGCGGTGCAGGTAAAATCAGATACGGCTTTCGAGCACCGTGAGCGAACCGGACACCGTAAAACTGCCTGCATTCGCCGGAACAAACACACCGTCCCCTTTGGTCAGGTCAAGCACGGTGTCATCACATTCGATTTTGCCGTTTCCGTCCAGAACCATCAGATGCGCAAAGGAGGTTTCATCGGTTTCAGCGGTATAACACTCCGTAATTTCCGCTTTTCTGACGCTGAACAGCGGGCAGGTGAGCAGCTCCGTGACGGTCGCTCCGTCAAGCTTATCAACTTTACAGCAAGTCGGAATAGACGGACAGGGCGGCTCGCACAGGGTTACATCCAGCGTTTCCTTGATATGAAGCGGTCTCGGACCGTTGCAGCGGGCATCAAAGCGGTTATAATCGTATGCTCTGAATGTAATATTGGAATTTTGCTGCACTTCCGCAAGTAAAATACCTTTACAGATTGCGTGAAGCGTTCCTGCTTCGATGAGGAAGAAGTCGCCCTTTTTGACCTCAACATAATTGACCACTTCATCGACACGGTTTTCCTCAATGGCTTTGGCAAACGCTTCGGTCGTGATTTTGTTTTTGAAGCCGTAAATAATGCGTGCGCCCGGTTCACAATCCATGATGTACCAGCACTCCGTTTTGCCGAAGCCGCCGTTATACTGCTTGGCATAGGCATCATCGGGGTGAACCTGAACGGACAAGTCATCCGCCGCATCAATGAATTTGATCAGCACGGGGAAATCATCAAAATTCTGCGCTTTCGTGCCGAGAATTTCTTTACCGCACACCTCGATGAGTTTCGTCAGGGACAGACCGTCAAATTCGCCGCCCTGCGCAGAACACTCATGGTCGGGGAAACAGGAGAGCATCCATGCTTCGGCGCAGTTTTCCAAATCGGTTTTAACGCCGTAATCCTGCATCAGTTTTTTTCCGCCCCAGATGGTGGAAACCGCAAAGGGCTTCAGTTTGGTAATTTTCATCATAGCCTCCAAATATTTGTATAAATTCCGTCATATCTGCCCATCCTTTTGACATAACTATCTTACAGGAGGACGCTTATGACTGTCACGGAAATACGATTCAAAAAGAGAAACGAAAAAAGTGAAAATGAACTCTTGCTTGAAGAACTGCATCAGCTGCATGAAGCACTGGATCACGCCTACAACTGTTTTGAGCTGTTAAGTGACGGTGACCTGGTGGAAGCAACCATCTATGAAATTGAAGCACTCAAAGCACGCTACCGTCACCTGCTGTGCATTGCCAAAGAACGAAACATTCAATCGGAAAAGAGGGATATATATGGGTGTTGAGCCCCTGCCCATTCTGTTTGCCGCTGTCAGCTTAGGGGTGCTGTTATGCGTGTGCATCAAAAATCACTGCATCATCAAAGGCTTTTTTGCCGGTGCCGTTCAGGGAATCAGTGCGCTCTATGCGGTGCGTCTGCTCGGCTTTGCCATCGGGATTTCCATGCCGGTGAATTTCTATACGCTCGGCGTGAGCGTTTTCCTCGGCTCACCGGGTGTTGCGCTGACCCTTGCGGCGCAAACAATTTTTCATTTACATTGAGCTACATAGGTGTATTCTTCTCCGGCTGCGAGAGCACAGTCCACAAAGCATCCGTTTACTTCTGCCCGAACCGTTTGTGTTCGCGGAGAAATGAGCGTAAACGACTCGACTGTGCCGTTTCGGAAGCGTGCGGAAACGGTAATATCGCCTCTGGCACGCAAGCCGAAGAAAGAACCGCTCATATTGTGTTCCGCCGCAGGCAGAAAAGACAAAAAGCCTTCATGGCTTTGCAGCAGCATTTCGCCGATGCCTGCCGCTCCACCGAAGTTACCGTCGATCTGGAACGGCGGGTGCGTATCAAACAGATTCGGCAAAGTGGATTTTGTAAGCAAGGCACGCACATTTTCGTATGCCTTTTCGCCCTCATGCAAACGGGCAAACAGGTTGATCAGCCACGCACGGCTCCAACCGGTGTGACCGCCTCCGTGAGATAATCTGCGTTCCAGCGTCACCCCGATCGCCCGATACAGCTCCGGCTCATTGCGTGTAATGCTGCTGCCCGGATACAGACCGTAGGCATGGGAAATGTGGCGGTGTCCCGGGTCTTCCTCCTCATAGTCCTCCAGCCACTCCATGAGCTGACCGTATTTGCCGACCTGCAGGGGCGGAAGCTTTTTGCGGGCTTCCCGTGCCTGCTGTGCCAAACGGTCATCCAGATGAAGCATTTCTTCTGTGCGTACATAGGAATCCAGCAACCCCGATACGATTTCAATATCCATGGTCGGCATCATACACATACAAACCGTTTTGCCGTTTGGCAGACGGTATTCGTTTTCGGGGGAAGCGGACGGACCGGTCAGCAAATAACCTTCCTGCGATTCCACCATATAATCCAGAAAAAACTCCACACAGCTTTTCAGGTAAGCATAAGCGGTGTTTTTCAGGAAGTCTGAATCAAGCGAATACAGATAATGCTCCCACAAATGAGAAGCAAGCCACGCACCGCCCATCGGCCACAAGCCCCAGATGCCGTCGGCAGGTGCGTTGAAGCCGTATATATCGCTCAAATGGTGCGTCACCGTACCCCTGCATCCGTAATAATCCTTCGCTGCCTGTTTGCCCTGGTCAAGCAGGTTGTTGTTCATATAATCAAACAGCGGCAAGGCACATTCGGCAAGATTCGCCTGTTCTGCCTGCCAGTAGTTCATTTGCAGGTTGATGTTGGTGTGATAATCCGCATTCCACGGATTTTTTATTTTTTCGCCCCAAACGCCCTGCAAATTCGCCGGCAGCGAACCGGGGCGGCTGGAGGACACCAGCAGATATTTGCCGAACTGCCAATACAGGGAAAACAGCGAATCGTCACGCACCGTTTTATCCTTTTTCAGCCGTTCCAGACGCTCTCCGACGGTGAGAGCTTCCAACGCTTCCTCTCCGTCAAACGCAATGTCAGAGCGAAGCATCAGCGATGAAAAATCCCGGATATGCTCCTGCTTCAGGATCTCATAATCGGCAAGTGTCCGGTCAAGTCCGACCCGGCAGGCTGCTTCATAATCGGCATAGCGGTTATCTGTCGTGATACGGATATAAAGAACCGCTTTCGTGACATCGTTCATACGGAGTTTGCCGTTTTCGGCGGTCAGCGTTCCGTTGCCGGCCGCCTTGACACCGACACAAAAGCGGTGCGTGCCGCTGTCGGTATGGCAATGAGCAGCAAGCAAACCGTTTTCGGCATTCACCTCATCCGTACAATCCCGTTCAAAAGACAAGGTAAAGGACTGCGGCTGACTGAACGAAAGCGACACCGCTATCAGATTCTGCGGATAGGACACAAAGCTTTCCTGCTCGGTGAGAATATCCCCTTTTTTATAGCAGACCCGGCTGATGCCCTGATTCAAAAGCAAGTCACGGGTGTAGCCGGTCGGCTTTTCCTTGTTAGCAAAATCAACAAGCAGACTGCCTGCCGTCTCAAACGAACTGATGACCTGAAAATCGCCTTTCAGATTCTTTTCCGCCCATTTGGCGGCTTCGCTGTTTTTGCCCTGTGCAAACAGTTGACGAATGTGCGCAATCTTATCCGGAAAGCCTGCCGGAACCCGATACTTTTTGGTTTCGTCCCAGACGGTTTCCTCATTGAGCACCAGCTTTTCGGTGTCGGTGCGGCCGAACACGGACAAGCCCATAAAACCGTTGCCGACGGGCGAGGAATTTTCCCAATCCCCGGCAGGATTGTTCAGATGAAGAATATAATCTTTCATAGCTCAGCGTTTTACCCGTGCGTTGCCGCTCCAAACACTCCAGACCTGCTCCTCATCCGCAGGCTGTGCGTAATCGGTAAGGAAGGTGGTGGCGAGTGCGCCGGTCGCCCAGCCGAACTGAATCCATTTTTCGCTTTCCCAGCCCTTGAGGATGGCGTAAAGCAGACCGCCGACAAAGCCGTCACCGCCGCCGATACGGTCAAGCACACGGATCTCACGGGGTTCGACCGTGTGCCAGGTACCGTTTTCCAGCATGATCGCACCCCACAAATGGGTGTTGGCGTTGATGACCTGACGCAAGGTGGTGGCATAGACGGAAGCATTCGGATACTGCGCCTGAACCACTTCGATCATGCTCTTAAAGCTCTCGATTTTTGCCGAAAGGTCTTTTCCGCCTGCTTCCGGCCCTTTGATACCGAGGCACAACTGAAAATCTTCTTCGTTGCCGACCAGAATATCGGCAATACCGGCGATTTCTTTGAAAATGGCACTCAGCTCTGCTTCTCTGCCTTCCCAGAAGGTGGCACGGTAGTTCAGGTCAAAGGAAACAATCGTGCCGTATTTTTTGGCGGCACGGGCAAGCTCCAGACAAAACACACCGGTATCCGGGGAAAGAGCGGCGATCAAGCCCGACAGATGAAGCACCGCAACACCCTCGGTGCCGAAGATACGGTCAAGGTCAAAGTCCTTGATGTTCAGAGTGCGGCCGACTTCACCGGCACGGTCGTTCCAAACACGGGGGCCACGGGAGCCGCAGCCACTGTCGGCGATATTAAACTGATGGCGATATCCCCACGGGCCGCCCTGCTCGACCTCGATACCCTCATAGCTCATACCCCGGGCACGCAGGTTGCTTTTAATAAACGAAGCGATCGGGCTGCCTTTAACAAAGGTGGTCAGCACCTTGACCGGCAGACCGAGATAAGAAGCGATGGATGCGACATTGGTTACGGCCCTGGTCGCCTGCAAGGTGAAGGTATCGCCGGAACCGACCGGCTGACCTGCCGCCGGGCAAATGCGAACACCCATACTCGTAGGAACGACCAAAGACCACATGGCATTTTGTTTTAATTCTTTCATGATGTATGCCTCCTTTATCGGTTAAACGGAATACTGCGATGCGGCGGTG
>JAZUJI010000059.1:0-20777 GCA_045642685.1 Acutalibacteraceae bacterium
TTATCGGGGTTGGTGCTTACCACAACCGGGCGGAATACAAGCAAATCAAGACGCTGACGGTCAATGAAATCACCTTTGCTTTTCTGGCCTACACCGAACATACCAACGGTATTACTCTGCCGAGCGATAAAGAGGATTACATCATCTATATGGATGAAACGGATGATGTTAAGCTGCAGGTGCAGTATGCACGCACCGTTGCAGATGTTGTTGTGGTGTCCATGCACGGCGGCGTAGAGTATTCCGACACGGTAAGTGAGCTGCAAAAAAACTTTGCGCAAAATGTTGCGGATTGGGGTGCAGATGTTGTTATCGGCACACATCCCCATACGCTGCAGCCGGTTGAGTATGTGACCTCGGCAGACGGCAGAAATGTGCCCGTGCTTTATTCACTGGGCAATTTCGTTTCGGCGCAGGATAAATACAAAAGGCTTATCGGCGGCATGGCGTGGCTGACCTTTACCAAGGATCATGCGACAGGTAAGGTCACGGTAGAAAAGCCGCAGCTGGATATTGTTATTACCCATTACGGCGCAGGGTTTGACGGCTTAAAGCTCTACAAGCTTTCGCAGTACAACGATTCACTGATCAGCCGTCATGCGATCAGCGGGCTGACGATGAAATCCATTTATGAGCAGATCCGCAATATTATCGGCGACGAATATTTAGTTGAAGCATATAAAGCGAAATAAAGTTCATATTTACCCACCTTTTCAGCATATATTGCAACAAAACGCTGTGAGGTGGGTATATGTTTATTGTTTCGCTTCGTTCTTCGGTTTTCAAAGGGGTATTGTTCAGTGCATTTCTGGTTGCCTGTGCCGTGTTGGGTGTTTATGCCGCCGGGCACAGTGTTTCGGTGGCAAGCCGCCATGCAGCGGCGGCAGATTACCGGGCAGGCAATGCGCAGGAGCGGATCGCTTTTTTGTCGCAGTTCGGCTGGGAGGTGGACGAGGATCCGGTAGAAGTGAGCGAGGTGCTGATTCCCGGCAAGTTCGACAAGGCGTTTGAGGAATATAACGAGCTGCAGAAAAAGCACGGTCTGGATTTATCCAAATACGCTTCACGGCGGGCAAAACGCTGGACTTATGAAGTGAAAAATTACCCCGGGTATGAAAATTCAGGTCTGATACAGGCAAATTTATTTGTTTATGAGGGTCGGGTCATCGGCGGCGATATCTGTTCGCTGGAAACGAACGGCTTCATACGGGATTTCTACTATCCCGAACAGGAAAGGTCAACAGGGCATGAAACAACGGTTGGACAAAATTCTGGCGTCACAGGGGGCTTACAGCCGCAGTGAGGCAAGGCAGATGGTGCGTGACGGTCGAGTCAGCATTAACGGTGTTTCCGCAAAATCTGCCGATGATAAGGCAGACCCGGAAACAGACGAGATAACAGTGGACGGAGACCGCTTCGTTTATCGGGAATATGTATATATTATGCTGAACAAGCCGCAGGGCGTGGTCAGTGCCTCTGCAGCACCCGGTGAGATGACCGTGGTGGATTTGGTTCCGTCATCGCTCAAACGCAGCGGTCTGTTTCCTGCCGGTCGGCTGGATAAGGACACGACCGGTTTTGTGCTGATCACCGATGACGGAAATTTTGCGCATGATATTTTATCTCCGAAAAAGCATATTGAAAAAACATATCACGCTGAATTGTCGCACCGATTACCGGTGGAGGAGCAAAAGCGGTTTGCCGAAGGGGTGACTCTGGCGGATGGTTATGTGTGTCTGCCGGCGTTTATTCGGGAGCTGAGCGACGACGGCAAAACGGTGGAAATCAAGCTGCGTGAGGGAAAATATCACCAAATCAAGCGCATGGCGGCAGCGTGCGGCTCCCATGTAGTGCGGCTGCACCGTGTGGCGATGGGCGCACTGGAGCTGGACGCATCACTGGCACTGGGTGAATGTCGGCTGCTGAGTGAAGAAGAAAAGAAGCGCATAACCAAATAGTAAATGCAGAACCGTTCAAAAAATAAGTTGAATTTGCAGAAGCGACATAAAAAGCCAGCGCAATTTTATAATGAAAGCCGCCCGCGGATCAAATCCGTGAGCGGCTTTTTTACAGGTTCAAAATTATTATTTTGCAGGGATTTCAATCGCCTCGACCTGAGAGAAGACCTTATCGAAACGGGTAAGAGCTTCGTCGATCAGTTCCGGCGTGTAAGCGGCACTTGTGTACAAACGGCTGCCTGCCAAGGTAACAAGACCTTCTGCCATGTAAGCAGCACCCATATGCTCCATTTCGGATTTGCGGATGCTGGTTTCCTTGAGAACGCTCGGAATCGTCCACGGCTTTTTCCAGTTGATGGAGAAGTGCATGGTACCGACTGTTTCGAGGTGGCAGATCGAGCCCTGATTGAACGCAACAAAGGGAAGATCGTATTTCTTGATGATATCCTGAAGTCCTGCGGTGATACGGTCACCCATTTGACCGGCGTACTGGCAGGCGTTGGTCTTTTCGATTTCTTCCAGCGTGTAGTAACCGGCCACACAGCTGATGGGCGTTGCTGCCATGGTGCCGCCGATGAGTGCCTTGTGGATCTTTTCGCCGCTGCTGCCTAAGCCTGCGGTGAGGTATTTCATGTATTCACGCTTGCCGCCGACACCGCCTGCGCCCGGGTAACCGCCGGCAACGACCTTGCCGAAGATGGTCAGGTCGGGGGATACGCCGAAGTAGCCCTGCGCACCGGCAAGACCGATGCGGAATGCGGTAACGACCTCGTCGAAAACAAGCAGTGCGCCGTATTTGCGGCAGAGCTTTTCAACACCCTTGTTGAAGTCTTTATCCAGCGGACGGGTACCGCTTTCGGGACCGACCGGTTCAACGAAAACAGCCGCCGTGCCGCCGTGAAGCTGGTTGCGGCGAAGCACATGCTCCAGACTGTTCAAATCGTTCGGGAAGAATTCCTGCGTCTGCTTGAAGATTCTCAGCGGAACGCCGTGTGCCTGTGTCCATTTGGAACCGGGAACACGGATGCCGTAAGCGAGCTGATCGCTCCAGCCGTGGTAGGCACCGCCCATTTTGACAATGTTCTTTTTCTTGGTTGCCAGGCGTGCGATACGGATGGCTGCCATACACGCTTCCGTACCGGAACCGAGCATACGGAACATTTCAACGGTGGGGATGTTGTCGGAAATCTTCTTGGCAAGCTTGTATTCATACTCGTGGAACAAGCCGGTGGAAGGACCGCAGGTGTTCAGCAGCTCAATAACCTTTTCACGGATCGCAGGCGGATTGCTGCCCAAAACGGTGGGGCCGCCTGCCTGCAAAAAGTCAAAGTATTCGTTGCCGTCAATGTCGTAGAGCTTGCAGCCGTCCGCCTTGGTGAAAACCAGCGGGAACGGATAGTTGAAAGCAAGGTTGTGCTGAACGCCGCCGGGGATGATGGACTTGGCTTCGTCGATCATCGCCTTGGATTTGGAGCACTTCTTTGCGTAGTATTCGTCCTCATATTTTTTCAGGGATTCCTTGTTGATGCTGTAAATCGGCTTTTTGATCAGCTCATCCAGCTGCTTGGTGATAGCGGCAGCATCGTTGTAAGTGGTGATGGCATATCTCTCATCCATATGTCTTTTTGCATTTCGGCACTGTGCCGAAACCCTCCTTTCGGTACTTTGGTCACTTGAAACCTGTCAAAATGACCTATGTTATGTCAATTATATTCTTTCTTTTTGAACATGTCAACGATATCCAAATGAAATTCATATATTTTTTAATCCTTTGTTTTTACATTTCTTCTTCGGTAAAATAGAAACTGCTGAGCGATACCTTCGTTCCCTTCGGCGCACACCGGCAATCCGTTCGGGTAAAGTTCTGCCATAATGCGCCTGACCCAGACATCCACGGGAAACGCCTGCCTTTTGCCAAAGCCGTAGAGTAAAGTACATTCGGCAACCTTGGCACCTACGCCGTATATTTTTTGCAATTCCGCTCGTCCTGTTTCAAGGTCGGAACGGTCGATTTTCAAAAAGTCCACGGTGCCGTCGGTTACTTTTCGGGCAGCATCCAGCACATATTTGGCACGAAAGCCTGCCCGAAGCACCGCCAGCTCCTCCAAGCTCCGTGAGGCGATTCGTTGGGCAGAGGGAAACGCAAAACAGCCGGGCGCAAGTTCTTCACCGAACTGCTCACACAACCGTTCGATAATGCTCTTGATACGGGGAATATTATTGTTTTGCGACAGAATAAAAGAGCAAAGCGCTTCCCACGGCTCCTGCCGCAGAATATGGATCCCGGGGCAGCATGATATGGCATCGGATAATGCCGGGTCAGTCTGTAAACGGTCGCAGATGGCTTTATAATCACGGTTCAAATCAAAATAAGGTGCCCAAAACGAGCGGAATTCCTCTTCGGTGGTGTCAAAGAACAGCACGCTTCCGTCACGGTTCGGCAGAAAAGATAATTGCTTTTTGCCTGCAATGCCGTGCCAGCGACCGTTTTCATCACATTTCCAGCGGAAGGCCTGACCGCAGTCACAACTCAAGGCAGGGTCAAAGCACGGGCAGTTTTTCAGCCGCAGAGCATCTCCCTCCTTTACGAGGGTTCCGAATAAAATGGCATTGTCATTTTTGGAAAAAATTTGGCAATTCGGCATGAAAAAACCTTCTTTTTCTGTTTTTTCGGTTGTCTTTCGACATTATTTTATTACGATCTGTTGATTTTTTGATGTCAAGGAAATGTCTTTTCACAGTGGAAATGACGCAAAACAGGCGTAAAATCGGGGATTACTCACATTTTTCACAGACTTTTTCACATGACCAAATGTTTTTCACTATACAACTGGTAAATGTTAAAAACTTTTTTTGCGCATTGCCAAGAATATTTGTTTTTTCAGCGGACACAATATGGTTGCGTTTGAGCAAAGCTACGCACGGGAAAGGAACGGAATCATGATAAAAGGCATTAACAGACAGGTTATCGAAATCAATGAAACAGACGGAGAATATTTTGAAAAAGTGATGTTCTTCGTCAAGCCGGAGTGTGTTAACATCAGCGAGGGCAGACTGCGTGAACGGGCGAATGCGATTGCCGAATCCGGCGGACGGCCGCCGGCAACCAAGGTTCACCGTTCCCGGTTCGTGAAAGCACTTTGGCTTTTGTCTTCGGCGGCGATCGGTGCTGCTGTTACGGCGGCGGTCACCCTTTTGCTGCGGTGAAAGGAGAAAACACATGACATTCGACAGAGGCGATAAGCGCACCAAGGGTGTGCGCAACAGCCGGAAAATCGAAAGTATGCTGAAGCTCTGGGAAACAGGCGATGAGATCGACCCGATGGATGTGCTTGGGTCTTATCGGGGCACACCGTATGATGCGGATGATTTATCGCCCGAACAGGATGCAGACGACTTATAAAAAGAGGAGGAACGGACATGAAAACAAGAATTGCGCTTATCGGTTTAAGTCTGGTTTGCCTTTCCGCATTGTTTACGGCGTGCGGCAAGGAGAAAATGGAGGATATGGCTACCACCGTAAAGGATGCGCTGACAACGATCAAGGATGACATTGAATCGGGGATCGATGACATTTCCCGTGATGCGCAGGATATGATGCCGGATGTAAGCGACGGTATGATTGAAGAAACGACCACAGCGGAATAAAAGAAGAGCAGTGCATTTCGGCACTGCTCATTTTCTTTAATCGAGATTCGGTGCATCCGTAACCGGAACGGTAGTCGGTGCTTCCGTTACCGGCGGTGCCTCGGTGACCGGCGTTTCCTTTGTGGTCACTTCGGGCTTTGCGGTGGTTGCGGGTTTTTTGCTGGTCTTTCGGTCTGCATCAAAATTGCGCCATACAAAGTCAACCGTGTTTCCGTTTACCTTGTAAGTTTCGGGGTTGTTCTTAGAAATCGAGGAAGTCTGCTTAAACTGATTTCCGTCGATATCTTTGCACTTTGCCAGAGCATTGCAGAACGCTGCACGCTCGCCCTCGGACTTGAAGGTCATCTTCGCAACCATGGTCAATTCGGAACGGTCAGAGAATTTCTTCAGCTTGCCGGGCACAAAAGCGGTGATCCACCAGTGCGGAGCATAGGGACGGGTGAACAGCTCTTTGCCGTCACGGTACAGGGTCATCTGCATCGGGATTTCCATGGCTTCCGTTGCACAGTCATAGTGAGCGGTGCTCTTGGTTTTTTCTTTGTAGTACAAGCCGATTTCGGAACCGATGAAGATCAAGCCGTACTGACCTTTCCACATCTGAACGAGCCAGTCGTAGTTGCCGTAGGAATAGTAAATACGAACGGTGTCGTAATACATACAGGTAAAGGCTGCACCCATATCGTACAGGCGGTTGAAACCGAGTTTTCTCTGCCAGGGGTTATCATCGGTGTAGAAGTAGTTGCCTGCTTCGGAGTAGGAGTAGTTCAGCGCAACGCTGCCGTCGGACTTGACGATGCTTGCCGTACCGTCATCGTTGTAAACAAGGGTTGCATTATTGTCTGCCTTTTGGCTGCCTTTTGTTGCTGCTGCCTTTGTGGTGGCGGAAGCAGCTTTTTTGGTGGTGGAAGCAGCTTTTTTGGTGGTGGAAGCCGGCTTTTTGGTAACGGCCTCACCGTTTGCCTTGGTGACGGTTTCACCGTTGGCGTTGGTTTCGACAACCGCCTGGAGCGTGTTGCCTTCTTCGTCGGTCACAAATTCAATTATGTTGCCTTCTTCATCGGTTACCGTTTCTTCATCAGAGGGTTCTTCCTCTGCTACGGTGTAATCCACTTCGCCGTTGTCTTCGTAGACATAGGTGTTGGCTTCTTCCGGTGTGGTCGATTTGTTGTCGAGAACCTTTTTGCCGACAACAACACCGCCGGCAACCAGACCTGCCAGTACGACAGCACCTGCAACGATGTAGATGATAAGATTCTTTTTCATCTAAATATTCTCCTTATCTTTATTTTGGTGGAAATATCACAATGGTAGTATAGCAAATGTTCATAATTTAGTCAAACATTTTTTGAAAAAAACTTAAAAATAATGATTATTTTTCTGATTGTCGGCAAAGAGACCGATTTATCAGACGAAATGTTTAATAAAAATGTTAAAAAACCGTGATGGATTTACAACCCATTTACAATTAGGGGAGACGCAGGATTTCGTCGGTTTCCTCAACACCGTCCGTGCCGATTTCTCTCAGGTGAAGCAAAAAGTAGAAGCCGGGTGCCCGTCCGTCGGGGAATAAATCCAGCAGGGGGCGCATAACAAAGGCACGCTCTTTCATGCGCGGGTGAGGAAGAGTCAACTCAAAGCTGTCAAAATGGCAGTTTTCATAGAGTAAAAGGTCAAGGTCAAGGATGCGGGGACCGTTTGCTATGCGGCGAATACGCCCCATTCCGGCTTCAATGCCCAGGCAGGCGCCGAGGAGTGCCTGAGGGGAAAGCTCGGTTTCGACCAGCAGAACGGCGTTGTAAAAATCATCCTGCTCCGCATAGCCGACCGGTTTGGTCTGATAGACTTTGGAAGCTCCGGTTACTTTGGTTCTCGGCAAAAGGGAAAGCGCACGGATGGCTTCGTTGAGATTTTTCAAACGATCGCCCATGTTGGTTCCCATTCCGATAATGGCTGTGTTCATTTGTTTTTGCGTTTCCTTTCCATTTCAACTGCGGTGTATGCAAATTCCGCCTTCATCGGTGCTTCGGGCTTCATCAGTCGGATCTTGACCGATTCCAGGCAGGCAAATTCATTTAACAATGCGTCGGCGACCCGCTGAGCGGCTCGTTCGAGCAGGCGGTTATTTTCCTCTGTCATCACACGGCGTGCCGTTTTGATCATCTGCGCATAACTCACCGTGTCATCCAGACAGTCCGTTTGGCAGGCATTTGACAAATCGGCCTGCGCTTCAATGTCCAGAATAAAGTTTTGACCGTACTGTGTTTCTTCTTCATTCACGCCGTGCCGGGCAAACACCTTCAGCCCCTTTATTATTATTTTATCCATATACTACCTCTGATTTCTGAAAATCATGTCTGTCATAATCGCACTGTGCTTTGCCTGCACCACATCGTGTACCCGCAAAAGATCCGCACCGCCGCAGATGCAGGCGGTGTCGGCAGCGAGTGTGCCGAGAAGGGTATCACCGCAAAGGGCAGTGACCCGTTTGCGGGATAAGGCGGCAAGTGAAGCACAGCCGAAGCGGTCAAGCTCGGCGAACCGGCGAATGATTTCAAGGTCGTTTTCCCGGGTCTTGCCAAAACCTATGCCGGGATCAAAGCACAGCTGCTCCGGTTTCATCCCGGCAGCTTCTGCCTGCCGGTAAGCCTGTTCAAAAAACAGGTTGATATCCCGGATAATGCCGTGCGTGTAATCGGCGGCTTCCCGGCTCGTTTTTCCGCCTGTATGCATCACGATCCATCCGCAGCCGGTTTCGGCGGCAAGCTCGGCAAGGTCACGGCTTGCCGAACCGCTCACATCGTTGAGAATGTCCGCACCGTTTTCAGCGGCGAGGCGTGCAACTTCGGGGAAAAAGGTATCCACGCTCAGCGGTACATCGACCTGTTCCCGAATGGCACGCAGCGGCTGAATCAGGCGCTGCGCTTCTTCTTCGGCGGAAATGGGTCTGCTGTTCGGCGCAGTGGATTGTGCGCCGATGTCGAGCACATCCGCACCGTCCCGAACAAGAGCGACAGCCCGTTGAACGGCATCCCCGGTGTTGACCCGGCTTTCGGCAAAGAACGAATCGGGGGTGAGGTTGATGATTCCCATAATATAGGTCTTTTGCCCGAGGGGAAGCGTATATCGTTTGGTTGAAAAATTCATTTTTATTTCCCTGAAAGTAATGTCATGGTTTCCGCACGGGTTCTTGCATCGCTTTTCATGCAGCCTCTCAGCGCAGAGGTGCGGGTCTGCGCACCGGATGCTCTTGCACCCCGCATGGTCATGCAAAGATGCTCCGCTTCAATCACAACGGCAAGTCCCTTCGGCTGCAGGTTTTCTTCCAGAAAGTCGGCGACCTGAGCGGTCAGGCGTTCCTGAAGCTGGGGTTTTTTGGCAAAGCAATTGACAATGCGGGCAAGCTTCGACAGCCCGATGACCTTGCCGTTCCCCGGTATATAGGCAATGTGCGCCTTGCCGAAAAACGGAATCAGATGGTGTTCACAAACGGAATAAATCGGGATATCCCGAACAATGACCATTTCGTCATTATTATTCTCGTTGAACACCTTCAAATACTTCTTCGGGTCGTCCTCCATACCGGCAAAAATTTCCTCATACATTCTTGCCACTCTTGCCGGTGTTTCGATCAGCCCTTCCCGGTCGGGGTCTTCGCCGATGGCGAGCAGCAGCTCCCGTACGGCTTTTTCAATGCGTTCTTTATCCATGGTTATCCTTTCTTTTCGGAAAATGTAACGGTGATCCGATTATCAAATTCATCCACCGAATAGAAAACGGAATCGGTGGTCAGCTTGTTATCTAATTCCAGGTTCGCCAAGGTGAGCGAACGGTATATTTTCTGCTTGTCAATGAGCAGATGAACGGCAGAGCGGCAAAGCTTCTCGTCGGCGCACTTAAATTCAACGGCGTTTTGTCCGTTTTTGGCGGCGGTGATGATGAGATCGGCAACAAAAGGCACAACATCCCCGTTTTCCCCGGTCCAATAAGCTTTGTTCACCCGGTAGTAATACAGCGATTCGTCCTCACAGGGATAGTTGAAATAATATCCGCTGTGTGTCCGGCTCAGCATGGCGTCACTTGCGTTAAAATAGCTGTGGGAGCAAATATCTTCTCCGTTATCAGTCAACGGGTCATCCCAGGTCGTGTCAACATGATACCATTGTCCGTCCAGACAGACGGCGTTCCACATATGGTCTTCGGTTTTTCCGTTTTCGTCCCGGGTTTGCCCGGTCAGCAGTGCATTTTCAAAACCGGCTGTATCCAGCAGCATTTTGTATGCCTTTGCATAGCCCGAACAAATGGCGGTGCGGTGAACAAAAAAGCCGACCGGATTTTTGCTGTCGGGGTCAGGTTCCGGGCTTGTGTCGTAACGGCAGCTCATGACAAGACTGTCGTGCAGAAACAGCTCCTTTTCGTAAGCGCTGCCCGCAGGCACCTGCGAAACGATTCGTTGGATCTCATTTTGCACGCAGGTGTAAAGGGATTCATATTCTTCCTGTGTGTAAATATAGTGCGGAATGATCGTATGGCGTTTTCGGACGGAACGAAGGGTGAATGAATCGTACATGAATAAGGCCGGATGATCTTTTGAAACGGCATGGACCACATGAGCTAACTGGTTTTCGGTAAGCGACGGACATTTGATCTCCTTGGGAAAAGCTTCAATTTCGTTCACTACAGCGGCATAGGCAGCCTGCTCGGCTTCATCAAGCAGCCGGTAGTAATAGCCCGTTTCGCTGAAATTTTCGGACTTTTTCCGGATGTTTGTTTCATCCCTTAAGGGGAAGCCGGTATGAAAAACCAGCACGGCTGCCCCGAAAATGAGGACAGCCACCAATACGGTCGTGAATAATCGTTTCATGTCAAACAGACTCCGGTCAGTTGATTTGAATCGGTTCGCCGGCAGAAATCAGCTTTTGCACACCACGCTTGATCCCTTCAAAGTCGAGTACGGAGATATCACTTTCTACGGCGTTGATCATTTTCGTATAAATACGGTCTGCCGAAGCAAAATCGGCAGAGGAAAGCTTTTGGCGGAAGACAGCGGAGAGGATCTCCGCCTGCTTTGCGGTGTCACCTTCGTAGTAGCGCAGATATTTCAGCAGTGTATCGCCGGACATGGTCTGTTCTCCCTCATTGATGATGAAGGTCAGCTTTTCGCTGCGGATATCAATGCTTTTTTCAACGGTTATCGCTACACCGCCGACGGTGTTGATAACGGATTTGAAACCGCTGTCGGTGCTGCGAATATACTTGGCAATGTCAATGGAACAGGTATGCTCCAGCGCACTCACCAGGCGGTTCACGCCGCCGGCATCCAGCTGCTGCTGTACCGTGCCGCTCGTTCCATCCGGTGCGGCGATCTTTTTATCGGTCGGGATCGGGGAAATCGATAAAACGCAGGCATCGGTGTCTGCTGTTAAAACAGCGGCAAAGCGCACTTCGTTGTCGGTGTCCGAGGTGCAGAGTAAGAGATAATTGTAGCTGCCCTGCACTTCACCGACGGAAATGGTAGTGACCTCCTGTGTGACGGATGCCTCCTCCTTCGTACCGGCGATTTTTTTCAAATCAAAATCGTAATACTTGAGCAGCAAAAGAAAGGAGATACTGCCCAGCAGCACAAAAAAGCAGGCAAACGCAATCGCAAAGCGTTTGGCTTTTGCGGTGCGTTCGTCTTTTCGGGTGTTAAATCTCAATTTGGTTTGACGGTTGTTGTTCTTATTCACGGCTTTCTACTCCGGCGGATTATTTTTTTGCAATTTTCGGCACAACCACGCAGGCAACAGCAAGCAGAACAGCAACGATCCCGATGATGACGGGTGCTTTCGGCACACCGTCCGTGCCGGTGGCGGGAGCTGTGAGCATCGCTGCGGCAGGAGCCTGAGCGGCATCTTCTTCGGGGGCGGCGGCACCGAACAGCGGTGCAGTATCCGGGCTTATCCCGTCAGCCTGTTCTGTGTCGGCGGTTACGGTTTCAACGGCAGCGGAGGTTTCGTCTGCCGCTGCAGCAATGTTGGTGAATGCAACGATCAGCACACCGCCAGCCATGAGAATGGCGAGGATCAAGGCGGTAATGCGAATGATTTTCTGATTCATTTGAACTTCCTCCCATGTAGTGAAAGCTCCGCCGGAGAAACCCCGGCGGATGAAAAATAATTTTACTGAACGCCCATAGCTTTTTTCATATCATTGCCGATCCCGGCTTCGAGAGCCTGAGCGGCTGCCTTGTCGGCTTCGCAGGCAGTGATGTAAACCTTGATCTTCGGCTCTGTACCGGAGGGACGGATGATGGCGGTGCTGCCGCCGGGCAGTTTGAATTGAAGCACATTGGACTCGGGCAGGTGGATTTCGCTCTTTTCGCCGCTGACTAAATCATGCGCAATGCTTGTTTTGTAGTCGGAGATGCCGATAACATCCAGACCGCCGAGCTTCTTGGGCGGATTGCTGCGGAGTGAATCCATCATGTTCTTCATAGTTTCCATGCCCTGTGCGCCCTCAAAGGCAAAGTTGAGCAGGCTGTTGAGGTAAATACCGTGCTCTTTGCACAGAGTTTCGTAGAAATCGACCAGATCCATGCCTTTGGATTTGTAGTAGGCCGCCATTTCCGTGATCATGGTAACGGCAACGACACCGTCTTTATCTCTGGCGTGAGTGCCGCAAAGGTAGCCGTAGCTTTCCTCCATGCCGATGATGAAGCGATCCATTTCGCCCTTGTCCTCAAGTTCGGTAATTTGCTCACCGATATACTTGAATCCCGTCAGGGTGTTGATGACCTGTGCGCCGTATTTGTCGGCGATGGCCTGGATCAGGTCGGTGGTGACAAAGGACTTGATCAGAACCGGGTCGGCGGGCAGCGTGCCCAGCTCTTTGCGGCGGGCAAGCAGATATTCGGCAAGCATGGCGCCGACATCGTTGCCGCTCATCAGAACATATTCGCCGTTGTGACGCACGGCAATGCCTGCACGGTCACAGTCAGGGTCGGTGGCGAGGAACAAATCGGCAGGGAAGTCCCTGGTCATTTCCAGACCGCACTCAAACACCTGACGGATCTCGGGGTTCGGGAACGGGCAGGTCGGGAATGTGCCGTCCGGTTCCTCCTGTTCTTTGACGATGTGCACATCCTCCAGCCCCATTTTGGCAAGCATCGTGCGGACCGGGCGGTTGCCGGTGCCGTTCAAAGGTGTATAAATGACTTTCAGTCCGCTCTTTTTGCAGATTTCGGTGTCAAGACGCTGCGCATTGATGCAGTCGTAATATTCATTGAACAGCCAGCCTTCGATGAAATCGACCATATCCTCTGCCTGAGCATCTTCAAAGCTCATGCGTTTGACATCGTTGAAAATGTCGATGCTGTTGATGTAGGCAAGCGTGCGTGCGGCGGCCTCATCGGTCATCTGATAGCCACGGGGGTCATAGCACTTGTAGCCGTTGTATTTGGACGGATTGTGGCTTGCAGTGATAACGATGCCCGAGCTGCAGTTCAAGCGGCGAACCGCAAAGGAGAGCATGGGTGTGGGGACAAGCACCGGGAAAAAGTATACCTTAATGCCGTTGGCAGCCAGAACACCGGCGGCTTCTTTGGCGAAGGTCTGCGATTTGATGCGGGAATCATACGCAATAGCGACACTCGGCTCATCAAAGGCTTCGTTGAGGTAGTTGGCAAGACCCTGGGTGGCCTGACCGACGGTGTAGACATTCATGCGGTTAGTGCCGGCACCGATCACACCGCGCAGACCGCCTGTGCCGAATTCCAGGCATTTGTAGAAACGGTCAAGGATTTCGTCTTCTTTTCCCTCAATCTCGTTCAGCTCGGCTGTTAAGTCGGGGTCAAGCACGGCGTTTTTACGCCACAGTTCGTACATCTCTTGAATATTGTTCATTTGAATTCCTCCAATTTATCATCAACCGCACAGGCGGTTCTGTTTATTTGGTTTGATCGTTTGTTTTGTCGGGAAATACCTTATAATGAAAGATACACATCTTGCCTGAATATTATTCCGTTCCGCTGCCCGAAAAAACCCTGCAAGCTGCCGCCGGTAAAATACGACCGATCAAAACGGGTCGGTAAAATTCGTCAGTCGGTTCGGAAAGGCGGAGAAAAAGGAAGTATCCGGGTCAAAAATCTCTACACCGTCCATGTAAGAAGCACCGTTTAGCCCGTCCTTGTCCGAGCCGAGCATCAGCTGCGCAGCAGCGGCTGCCGTAAGGGAAAGCTCCGCTTCGCCGCTTTCGGTTTTGCAGATCTCGGCAGCTTTTCCGCTGCGGTAGGTCACATGGAAAACGCCGTTGTTTGCGTCAATGGTATCGGTGCAGCGGAACGAAAACGAACCGTCGGAAAGCGGATAAGTGTTATGCTCCAAAACCGTTCTCAGGTCGTAAATGCGGGCGGCAGCTCCGTGACCGCCGGTCAGGTGAGTGCTTGCCACATTGGTGAATACGGTGACGATCGGGGAACCGAGCGGCACATTTTCAATCGTCAGCCGGTCAGCGATCCCGTCATAGCTGCGCAAAAAGCCCAACAAACCGTAAAGAGCCGTTTTGTTTTCAAACAGCAGCTCCGATACGGTCAGGGTCCGTTCGGCACGGTTAACGGTGAAGGTTATCACACCGTCCGTTTTTCCGCTTGTGCGGTGCAGATAGGTATACCGGCAATCCTGCAGAGGTTTGCTGCTGAACAGGTCGGCATTTTCACGCAGAGCCATCAGATTGCAGGTTTTCGCACAGCGGTTATAGGTGTCAAGCAGTTCCTCTGTGTTTTCACCCTCGAACAGCGTGACATCGCAGCAGCGGTCAAACTTTTGCATATCGTGAAAAGCAGCGGTCAGCGTGAACGGATGTGTGACCGGTGTATAGCCGAATTTCTCATAGTAGGCAACGGAAAACGGGTAAAGAAAGCCGATGCTTCGCCCTTGTTCGGGCATGAGTTTTTCCATTTCACGGAACAGGGCACGCACTGCACCGCAGCGGCGATACTCCGGCAGGGTGGCTACACCGCCGATGCCGATGGCAGGCAGAACTTTTCCGCAGAAATAAATGTTTTTTTCAAACAGCTCAATTACGGCAATCGGCTTACCGTCTGCAAATGCACCGTAGCAGGGCTGCGGCGGCCGCTCTCCGTCCTCACCCGGAACGAGGCTCCAGATAAAGGAGGCGGCAGACACACGCCGGAAGCCCTCAAAGCTTTTTTCATCAATGAGTTTAATAACAGGATTTTCCATAGTATGCTCTCTGTTAATAGATTTGGTACCGGCCGATAATGGCGGTGCCGTTGTCCTTATTTGCTGCCGGTTTGACGGAGGCAAAATCCTTATCGGTCATACGGGTTTCACCGGCAACGATATAGGTGTTGCCGCTCAGATGGCAGATGTCGTAGCATACATCATCGCCGGTGCCTGCCAGCGATTTGGTGTGCAGGATATTGCCGCTGTTGTCAATGGACATAATAAATGCATCACAGCCGCCTTTGTTGCCGATTGCAGCGAAATCACGGTTGGAGGAGGTGCTTGAACCGACAAGCGCATAGCCGAACTTTGTGGTGGTTATGCCTCTGAAACGGTCGTTTTTCAAACCGCCGTAGGTGTTGAGGAAAATCACCGAACCGTCCTTCGCCGAGCAGAAGCCGAAGAAGGCATCGTTTTGACCGCGGTTAAAGACAAAGGAGCCGTCGATCGAGGCGTAATTGCCGACAAAAAGGCAGCCGTTTGCGTTGGCGCAAATCTCAGCAACTTCTTCTGTCTTGTTGCCGCCGATAAGCTTGTTCCATTGCTTTTTACCGTCAGCGGAAAGCTTTGAAATCAGAACATCGTAAGCACCGTGGTTGTTTTTGAAATCACCGTCTGCGGACATCCCCTGAACGGCAGCATAGATATTGCCGGAAGGATCGGCGTCGAGTGCATTGACGGTGTCGGCAGAGGAACCGCCGTATTTGACCTTCCATTTAATATTGCCGGCGGCATCCAGCTTCAGCACGACAGCGTCTGATTTCTGAATATTCAAATCGGCATAAATGCCATCGGTCGAGTTTACTTTTCCGCCGGTGACAAAGCCGCCGTCAGGTGTTGCGGCAACAGCTGTGAGGTAGTCCGTTGCGTTTGCTTCAAAATATTTTTTCCACTGAACGGAGCCGCTTGGGGAAACCTTAACGATATAAGAGTAGGCATGATGCATATCGGTGGTCAGGAAATAGCCGACACAAACCATGCTGCCGTCCTTCAGAACAGCCATGTCATAGAAATCGGTTTTGTTTTTTTCGGCGAGGGAGCATCTCCAGAGAATCGAACCCTTGCTGTCGTATTTGACCAGCACATTGTAGGAATCGGCTGCTGGCAGATCGGCAAAGGTACCGTCTTTCGAGGAGGTTTTAGCCAGAGCGACAAATGAATCAGAGCTGAGTGCCTTCACCTTCAGATAACGGTCGTGGGAAGAACCGCCGGCTCCCTTGAGCCAATCCAGGCTGGCGACCACTTTTCCGTCCATGGGGATCGTGGCGTAATCCGGTGCCTGTGTGGTCGGTTTCTTTGTTGTGTAAACATCGTAATGGGTGGTCGTTTCCTTCTTGGTTTTGCTGTAGGAAACCTTGGTGGATTCGTAGCCGACTTCGATTACTCTCGTAACATTCTCGGTGCATATCTCGGTGACAGGCTCAGTTACCGGTTCACCGCCTTTTTTGGTTACAGTTTCACCGTTTTTACCGGTGACGGTTTGGGTGAGAGTGCTGCCGTTTTGGTCGGTGACCGGCTTGGTGACGGCTTGCGTGAGCACGCAGGTGACATAGCTGCCGTCCGCATTCGTTACGGGTTTGCCGTTTTCGTCCCGTGCGACACCGGTGACATCAATGATTTTGGTGTAGGTCGGACGAGTCTGCTTGACGGTGACCTTCTCGCCGTTGGCGTTGGTGTAGGTCTTGCCGTTTTCGTCGGTTGCGTATTCAACCGAGGTGATCCATTCCTCGGTTACGGCTTTTCCGCTTGCATCGGTCACAATGTCACCGTTGGCGTCTGTTACATAAACAAACAGCCCGGTGTGACCGTCGTTCTTTTTGCAGGCAGTGAAAACAACGGTGAGAATAACCATGAGGATGCCGACAAGAAAGATGATTTTGCCGGTGCGGTCGATTTTTGTTTTCATTTTCATAACTCCGTTCATTTTTAGTCTGGATAGACTGCGCTGAAGAATTACTTATTATAAGTAACCACATTATATCACAGCCAGCAGGCAAATGCAACAACACAAAGCACAGAAACCGGGCAGGAAAGCAGGCGTTTTTTGCCGAATTCGGAAAATTTTGAAAATCGGTTCAAAAAACGCTTGACAAGGCAAAGCGGATTTAGTATAATGCTTGATTGTAAAGATGTTTGACTTTACAGTTTACGAGTGGAGGGAACCCGTTTTGGCGAAGAATCTGGAAATCACCATGTTACTCGATTTTTACGGCGAAATGCTCACCGAAAAGCAGCGCAGCTTTTTAGAGTATTACTATGACGATGACCTTTCCCTTTCCGAAATCGCCGAAAACGAGGGGATTACCCGACAGGGTGTACGGGATGCAGTCAAGCGTGCGGAAGCGCAGCTGCTTGATATGGAGCAAAAGCTCGGTCTGGCAGCCCGTTTTGATGAGCTTCGCCGCGGCTTAGACGAAATCAATGAATGTGCCAACTTGATTTATGAGCAGAATATGCGGTTCAGCCTTTCCCGTGAGATCAACGATGCAACGGCTCGCATCCGTGCCATTGCGCAGACCATCCGTGAGCTTTGACCGATTTTCGTTTTGATATTATTTGTCCTCAAAGGAGTGTGTTTTCTTGGCATTTGAAGGTCTTTCCGATCGTCTTGAGGCTGCATTTCAACGCTTGAAGAGCAAGGGCAGCTTAAATGAACACGATGTGCGTGAAGCCATGCGCGAGGTTCGTCTTGCGCTGCTGGAGGCGGATGTCAACTTCAAGGTTGCCAAGGATTTCACCAATACAGTGACCGAGCGTGCCATTGGTGCTCAGGTCATGGAGAGCTTGACGCCCTCGCAGATGGTCATCAAGATCGTCAAAGAGGAGCTGACCACTCTGATGGGCGGCACGCAAAGCCGCCTTACCTCGGCTCCGCATCCGCCCACGGTCATTATGATGTGCGGCTTGCAGGGTTCCGGTAAAACCACACACAGCGCAAAAATTGCACTGATGTTAAAAAAGAACGGGCACAGGCCGCTGCTGGCTGCCTGCGATATTTACCGCCCGGCTGCCATCAAACAGCTGCAGGTGGTCGGCGAGCAGGCAGGTGTGCCGGTTTTTGAAATGGGTCAGACCGATCCGGTCACCATTGCGACTGAAGCGATCAAGCTTGCCAAAGATCACGGCTATGACTATGTTTTTCTTGATACAGCCGGTCGCCTTCATATTGATGAAGCGCTGATGGATGAGCTGAAAGCGGTCAAGGGTGCTGTTCACCCGCATGAGATCCTGCTGGTGGTCGATGCCATGACCGGTCAGGATGCCGTCACGGTCGCCAACGGCTTTAACGATGCTCTCGGCATTGACGGCCTGGTGCTTACCAAGCTTGACGGTGATACACGCGGCGGTGCGGCACTTTCGGCAAGAGCCGTTACCGGCAAGCCGATCAAATTCATCGGTACCGGTGAAAAGCTTGAAAATCTCGATATTTTCCATCCCGACCGTATGGCTTCCCGTATCCTCGGCATGGGCGATGTTCTTTCGCTGATCGAAAGAGCCGAGCAGAGCATTGACGAAAAGAAAGCACTGGAGCTTGAAGAAAAGATTCGCCGCAACAAGTTCGATATGAACGACCTGCTCGATCAGTTCGACCAGATCCGCCGCATGGGCTCCATCAAAGATATGCTTGCTATGATTCCGGGTGTCGGCAAGCAAATCAAGGATGTAGACATTGATGAGCGTCAGTTTGACCGCATCAAAGCCATTATTTATTCCATGACACCCAAAGAAAGAGCCAACCCCGATATCATCAATCCTTCCCGCAAAAGGCGTATTGCCGCCGGGTGCGGTCAGCAGGTTGAGGATGTCAACCGTTTGCTCAGCCAGTTCCGCCAGATGCAAAAAATGTTCAAGCAGCTCGGCGGCAAGGGCGGCAAGCGCATGGCAAAGCGCATGAAATACAACATGAATCAGTTCAGATAGATCCGGATGTAATTCCGGCGCATAAACGCCGGTGCATTATATAAGCAATCTTAAGCAAAAACTTGGAGGAAACTAACATGGCAGTAAAAATCAGACTGCGCCGCATGGGCGCAAAGAAAGCACCGTTTTATCGCATTGTTGTTGCGGATTCCCGCTATCCCCGTGACGGCAGATTCATTGAGGAAATCGGTACTTACGATGCAATGAAAGAGCCGGCTGAAATCAAGGTGGATGCCGAAAAAGCACAGCAGTGGATCAAAAACGGAGCACAGCCCACGGACACCGTAAAAGCTCTTCTCAAGAGAGCCGGCGCAATCGACTGATTTACGCAATTTTTCGTTGCCCTATTCAATTATGGAGGTGCAAATCATGACAGAGCTTCTTATTGCAATCGCACAAGGTCTTGTCGAGGATCCCTCAGCCGTGTCCGTTACGGTTGATGAGCCGAATGAGGAAGGTATCATCGTATATCATCTTCATGTCGGCGAAAACGACATGGGTCGTGTCATTGGTAAGCAAGGGCGTATCGCCAAGTCAATCCGCACCGTTATGCGTGCAGCTGCGACCCGCAACAACGAGAAAATCGCAGTCGAAATCGAGTAATTTGCTCGATCGGTTCCCTATTTCATATGAAAACGCCTGCTCTATGCGCTTTTCAAAACCATGAAAAGGCATAGGGCTATTGGTGTTTATCGGAGGATATTATGCTTAAACAATTTCTTGAACTCGGTCGCATTGTGTCCACCCACGGTGTGCGCGGTGAGGTGCGTGTGCAGTATTGGTGCGATGATGCCGCTTTTGCCTGCGGCTTCCAAACCCTGTATCTGGATGAAAAGGGCGAAAAGGCGGTGCGTGTGCTTGCCTCCCGTCCTCACGGCAATGTGGTTCTGATGAAGCTGGACGGAGTCGAAACCGTGGAGCAAGCCAATCTTTTGCGCAATAAAACGCTTTTTATGGCTCGAAAGGATGCAAAAATTCCCGAGGGCGTCGATTTTATTGCCGATTTGATCGGTTGTGCGGTGCTGGATGCCGACAACAGCGGCAAATGCTACGGAACGCTGACGGACATTACCTCAAACGGTGCCAACGAAATCTGGGAGATCACGGACGAAGCGGGAAAGAAGTATTTGATGCCTGCCGTGCCGGTGATGGTCAAGCGCACCGATGCCGCCAATGACCGGGTTTATATCAGCCCGATAAGGGGGATTTTTGACGATGCGCTTTGATATTCTCACGCTGTTCCCCGAAATGTGTGAAAGTGTCGTCAGCGAGAGCATTCTCGGCCGTGCCCGTGAAAAGGGCTTGGTTGAAATCAACTGCCGGAACATACGCAAATATACACTGGATAAGCACCGCCGGGTGGATGATGCCCCGTACGGCGGCGGCAGCGGTATGCTCATTCAGGCTCAGCCGGTGTATGACTGCTATCAGTCGCTTTGCGAAGACATCGGCCGCCGTCCGCATTTGATTTACCTTTCTCCGCAGGGCGGTGTGCTGACACAGCAGCGGGCAAAGGAGCTGCTGGAATACGACAACATTGCGCTCCTTTGCGGCCATTACGGGGGCATTGATGAGCGTGTTCTGGAAGAAATTGTCGATGAAGAAATTTCAATTGGTGATTATGTGCTGACGGGCGGCGAATTGCCGGCGATCGTGCTGGCGGATTGCGTATGCCGTATGCTGCCGGGTGTGCTTTCGGGTGAGGACAGCTTTACAAAGGAAAGTCACTATGCTTCTCTTTTGGAGGAGCCGCAGTATACACGCCCCGAGGTGTGGCATGATAAGCCTGTGCCCGAGGTGCTGCTCAGCGGTCACCACGCCAATATTCAGGTGTGGCGCAGGCAAAAGCAGCTGGAGCGCACAAAACAAAAGCGCCCCGATTTGCTGGAAAAAGCGGAGCTTGATAAAAAGGACAGGGCGTATCTGAAAAAGCTCAGCGAAGCGGAGGCGGAAAAATGAGCAAACGGACAGAGCCGGAAAAAGCATTTCATGTCAAGGAGATGTTGCAGCTTTTTTTCTCGTTTTTCAA
>JAZUJI010000060.1:0-3518 GCA_045642685.1 Acutalibacteraceae bacterium
CCCCGCCCTTCCGTTTGTATGCTCGGTTTTTGCGTACTTCTATTTTCTGTACATTGTTTTTTACACATTTCCGCGTATACATTCCTGTGGCGCAGGCAGGCGGAATGGCTGTACGGTGATCATTGTTTCGGAACGGTTTCACCGATGATTTCTGATATTTTCACGGATTTAGATTTCTTTGACATTTTTGCTTGCATTTTGCCTGCCATGATGCTATAATCATTCTGCTCAAGCGGGGAAGACCCGTTCAAAGGGCCAAGCCAAACGATCAGCTTGTAAAAAACGGTCCATATATGGGGCATTGGCACAGTTGGTAGTGCGCTACATTCGCATTGTAGAGGCCACCGGTTCGACTCCGGTATGCTCCACCATCAAAAACAGAAGCACCAAAGAGGGTGCTTTTGTTTTTGCGAAAGGCAGATGAAAAACGGTGGCCGAAACAATGCGAAGCATTGGAGAGGGGCAGAGATGAGCGGTGCCCCGGTGGGGCATTCGCCGGAGGCGAAAGCGAACCGGCAGCAGGCTGAGCAAGGAAACCATTGAACGATCTTTTGCGGAGGCTAAACAAAACCATGGTCTCCGTTTTGCTCGCATACTCGGAATTCAGAACATGCGTGAGCAGTGCTTTCTGACCGCCGCGATACAGAATATGAAGCGCCTGGCAATTCGTAAGATTACGAACAGCCTAACTGAAATGCTGAAAAACCCAAGTCTTACAGAACATGTAAGAACACTGTTAGAAAACGCACAGAGTGTTGCCCAAACCGAAAAAAACATGATTGAAAATCTCTTTTCACAATATGGAGGTGGATTAGAATGAAGATTCAGGATATGTACCATGTGAAGCGCATAGAACCAGCTATAGCATCATTGGAACGCTGGTATAATCGGGTACTGGATAAGGAACCGGAAGAAATGACGATAGGGGATATCCTTCGTGCGTTGCGCCAAAGCGTGTTTGTGGAAGTGGCTGAAGAAATGCTGATCAAAAATCTTCAAGCTGATGTTTTTGCTGGAGATATGACTGAGGGCGAAATGATGGAAGCGCTATCACGCTTGTCAGCAGATTCAATTGCGAAGTTTAGCGATGATGTGAAAACCATTGTATCAACAGCAGAAGCTGAAGCAGATCATCACGAATGGATTGATAAGACGGAAAAAAAGGACTATCTGGAATCTGTTGATAAAGTGAAGTCCAATTTGCTTGAGTACAGCGAAAAGTGAAATAATAGCCGCAGTAACTACGAGCTGTTTTCGAAATGAGTTAATTGGAAATAGCTCGTTTCCCTTTCGGAAGTGTGAAGCCATTAATCATTTCAGTAGGTTCTTTCTGCCTTCGTAACCTCCGGGGCGGGGATATCTTGCGGGTTACGCAATAAGTTTGTTTTTGTCTGAAACAGTTACCTTCTGGACGGATGCATCGGAATGATCGTTATTATTCGTTGCTTCCTTTTCAAAGAAGGCCTGTATCTTAGGCAACAGGCAACGGTCGATCCGTTCAATAGCCTGATCCGGTATATCTATTCCGCTGCTTTGCAGCATCATTTTTTCCACCATGTATATCCTTTCCGATCGTTGTAAACGATCTGATTTACATTTCGGCATAAAAAACAGGCTGCGCTCTGCTGCAGCCTGTTCGACCGAAACGGATGAGGAAGTTCATCTATCTGCACTGATAGTTATGCCGCCATGTGTCTGAGATAACAGCGATTATGTTGACATCAGTGCTTACCACTATTTGGACGTTATTCCGGATCATCTGTATGCTCGCGAAAACTACACAGAATCGAAATTTGAATATATGACAGAGGCATGCCCGGTTTTTTCGTGATTTGTTATTCACAATGTTTCCTCCCCTGAAAAGAAAATGGTTTTTTCCGGTCATCGGCGGGAATGGTTGCGTGAATTTTCTTGACATGTGACCAAATGGTCACTATAATGCAATGTGTCCATATGGTCACAATGCCTGCGCGGAGGAAATAATGGAAAACACGACAAAGGAAAGAATTCTTGACGCGGCCCTCGTCAGTTTTGCCGAAAACGGATATAAGGGAACAAATCTGCGTGATCTTGCCGCGGGGATGGGCCTCAGCAAGTCGGCGCTGTACAGACATTATGAAAGCAAGGAGGAGATCTGGAACGCCGTCATTGACCGGATGGAGGCCTATTACACTTCCCGGTTCGGCTCGCCGGATCAGCTGCCCCCCGTACCGAAATCCTATGATGAACTGATCGCCGTGACCATGCGGATGCTGGATTTTACCATGCATGACGAAAGAGTGATCCTGACAAGAAAACTTCTTCTGGCCGAGCAGTTCCGGGATGAGAGAGCGCTGCAGCTTGCAACACTGCACTTCTTTACAGGTACAAAAGAAATTTTCACGGAGATTTTCGCGGAAATGATGCAAAACGGCATTCTGAAAAAGGATGACCCGGCTATACTCGCGTTTGCTTATACCGCCCCGATCACGGCGCTGATTCATTACCGCGACCGTGAACCCGAAAAAGAGCCGGAGATCCTGCAGCAGATCGAAGCATTCGTGAAGCACTTTATCGGGACATATAAGGCATAAACGGAACGGAGTAAACGGAGACGCTTACGCTCTTTGCAGGTTGATTCCGAATCATATTAACGGAGGGAATACCATGAACGCAGCCTATGAGCACAAGAAAGAACTTACTTTTATCGGTTTTCATACCGAAATCGCGCCGGATGAGGGCTATCAAAAATGCCCCGAATTCTGGGACAGAGAATTCAGCGGAAAATATGCCCGCCTTTGGCAGACCATGAAGCCCGAAACGCCGGTGGAAGCGGCAATTCTTGAAAACGGCATCGGAATGTATGCCGTTTGCGCGGACGGGGATGACGGCTTTGCCTACTGGATCGCCGGGCTTTACAAGGGCGGCGAGGTGCCGGAGGGGCTGGAGCTTTTCACCTTCCCGGAAAGCGACTGGGCGGTTTTCACGGCGAAGGGCCCGATTCCGCAGGCTTTGCAGAAGCTCAATACGCAGGTATGGGACGAATGGGCTCCGAAGATGAAACCGATGTATGAAATCGGCACTTCATCCCTTGAAATCTACTCCGCGATGAACCCGCAATCGCCGGATTATGAATGCGGCATTTGGGTACCGATCAGGAAAAAAACGGATATTAAGATCTGCCAGAGCTGCGGAATGCCCATGGAATCGGAGGATGTATACGGCACAAACGCCGATGACAGTATGAATGAGGATTACTGCAAATATTGCTACGCGAACGGCGAATTCATCGACAAGGTGCCGATGGAGGAATATATCGGAATGTGCAGTCAGTTCGGCGCGCAGGCGGGCATGACCAACGAAGAAATGAAAGCGTACTGCCAAAAACTGTTTCCGACGCTGAAACGGTGGAAACAATAAACGCCTTATGACGCACGGTCGGGGAGGCCGGACGATGGACACAGTCGTACTTTAAAGAATGCAGTAAAGAAAGTCTGCCGGAGTAAAAAAATGATAGAAACAAGACGATTGAGAATATA
>JAZUJI010000061.1:0-19289 GCA_045642685.1 Acutalibacteraceae bacterium
GAGGTGGAACCATGACCAGACAGCAGCTGCGCAACTACATAAGCCTGAAAGGCGAGATCGCCGAGCTTCGGCAGGAGCTGGATAAACTGGAACGCACCGCTCCGGTGGTGACCGACACCGTGCAGGGGTCAAGCACACAGCCGCCGTATTCGCTGCATACGATCGAGATTTGCGGCATCGACCCGTTTGCCGTAACGAGAATAAACGCCAAACGGAGCAAGCTGCAGCGCATGATTTTGCAGTTGGAGCATGAACGGGAAGAAGTATCGGCGTGGATCGAATCAATCCCGGACAGCACCGTCCGCCGCATTTTTCGCCTGCATTACATCGACGGCTTGAACTGGATCCGGATTTCGCACCGGATCGAACCGTACCGATCGCCCGATGCCGTGCGTATGATTCACAACCGATTTTTGGAAAATTTTTGATTCTGTTCGTTTTGTTCGCTTTTTCCGTTGTAGAATGTATCATAGGGGCTGCCGACAGAATGACAGCCCACGGTTTTTTCTCCTTATGATGCGCCGTCCGGGTCTTTGTTCTTTTCCCGGGCGGTGCGAATAAACAGCTTTACATATCGGAACGGCAGGTGTATAATGCAAACAGATGAATCAGGACGCTGGGTAACAATCAACGGTTCTCGTGTATTTATAAAAGACGGGCAGAGCGCAAGCGAAGCGTTTGCCGTTCGTTCGATTCCTCACACAACGGATATTGCGCCGCATAAATTCAACGAGCGGCTGCAAAAAGCAAAAGCCGGTTTGCCGGAAGAAAAGGCGTGGCGTGTGGACAGCACGCATACCGATGAGGAATATGCGCACGATAAGCTGTTTGCCGTCGGCAACGGCTCCACTGTAGCGGTTACGCCGGACGGTGATATTATTTCAGTTTGCCGTGCAGATGGCGACATTGTCAGAGGCAGTCAACTGTTGCAGCTCGCTGTGCAAAACGGCGGTGTGAAGCTGGATGCGTTCGGGCCGGAGCTATACCGGTTTTACACGAAAAACGGCTTTGAGCCGGTTTCATGGACGCCGTTTAACAAAGACTACGCGCCGCCCGGCTGGGTTGAAGGGCGAGACAATTACGAGCCTGTTATCTTTTACAGGTATACGGGTAATATGACTGCTGATTCTTATGAACGCTTCTTAATGAAACGTGAACCCTGTACAGGGGATAACGGATATGACGAAGCAAAAGCCATTCGAGATAAGCAAATAGCAGGAGGTTAAACATGGCCGCAAAAATGACCTATGCAGAGTATGAGAAAGCTGTTCTGGAAGATTTCAAGACCATGAAGGGCTTTCCTGAAGAGTATATCAAGGATGTACAGGCACGAGGTTGTATAAGGCGTTCTTATGATGAATCTGTAAGAGTGTCAGATTTGCTGGGTTCTAATCAGCTTTCACCGTCTGGCTTTGTGTACGGCTGTCACATGCTTTACCCGGACTTCCCGGACGGCGATGAAGCGGAGCCGGAAAAACCGGTCTTTGATTTCAAATTCAATCCTGTGCATAAGAACAAATAACAAAGCGCAACACGCACCGTCAGCACACCGCTGGCGGTGATTTTTTATTTTTACGAAAACGAATGGCGGTGGTGATATTGATTGCCCGATAAGGATAACAAGCGGGAACGGGCGTTTGAGCTATGGTGCGAGAGCGATTATAAAAAGACAAATGCAGAGATTGCAGCGGAACTTGATGTGAGCAGAAAGCTCATTTCGGCATGGAAGCAGCGTGATAAATGGGCTGAAAAGGTTGGCAACGGCAACACTGTTTCCGCCGACCAAACGGCAACAGTCAAGCGCAAGCGAGGCGGTCAGCCCGGGAACACCAACGCCAGACAGCACGGCGGGAACGCTATGAAGTCAGTCATTGAAGCTAAACCGTTGAGTGACGCTAAGAGTATTTTGCTGGAAGAACTGCAATTACAGCGTGACCGTGAAGCAAGCGTTACGAAATATATTGCTGAAATGAAAGAGTCCGCAAAAAACAACATGATTCTTTCCGGCGTTCGTACCACGCAAAACGGTAACAACACGATTATCGGGCGAACAGCCGACCAGACAAGCGTTTATACGCCGATTCTCAACGCAGAAAATGTTCTTTCCAATATTCACAGGTCAATCGGTTCAACCGTCAAAATGCTTCACGATGTTGAAAAATTCGAGCGTGAAGAACAGCGAAAAGCAGAAGAATTAAAAATCCTGCAAGAACAAGCGGAAAATCAAGACTTTTACATCAATTCGCTTGCGATTGCGGACGGTTTCAATGCTGTTCGCAGAGACATTCATAATGGATCTCATTCAGAATATGTGCTTTCCGGAGGGCGTGGCTCTACCAAATCGTCCTATGTGTCACTTCAGGGCGTGGAATTGCTGCTGAATAATCCACAATTTCACTGGCTTGTACTTCGGCAGGTGGCGAATACGCTGCACGATTCGGTGTACAACCAAATCGTGTGGGCGATTGATACGCTCGGTCTTCTTGACCGCTTTGAGCTTAAAAAGAGCCCCCTTGAAATCAAATACAAACCAACCGGGCAGTTGATTTTGTTCCGTGGTGCGGACGAGCCGACCAAAATCAAATCAATCAAAGTGCCGTTCGGGCACATCGGCTTGCTTTGGTTTGAAGAGCTTGACCAGTTTCAAGGCGAAGAGGCTGTGCGTAATATTGAGCAGTCAGCCGCCCGTGGCGGTGATAAGATTTATATATTCAAGAGCTTCAATCCGCCGAAGACAGCAAACAACTGGGCAAATGAATACATCAAAATCCCGAAAGAAAAGCGCCTTGTTCATCATTCAACATACAAGGAAGTACCGCCGGAATGGCTCGGCAAGGTGTTTCTTGATGAAGCAGAGTTCTTGTCACAGGTCAATCCGTCGGCATATGAGCATGAATATCTCGGTGTGGCAAACGGCATCGGCGGTATGGTGTTTGACAATGTGGAATGTCGGGAAATTTCCGATGAAGAGATAAACACATTCGGCACGATTTATCGTGGGGTTGACTGGGGATGGTTCCCGGATCCGTGGCAATATGCGGCTTGCGCTTACAATCCGTCAACGCTAACGCTTTTCATTTTTGATGAAGATCGTAGGAACAAGAGGAGCAACCGTGAAACGGCGGATATTCTGCTGAACGAAAAAGGTATCACCGGTGCCGACCTGATTATCTGTGACAGCGCAGAAATCAAATCCGTAGGCGACTACCAAAGCTATGGATTGAGCGCACGGGGTGCGGAAAAAGGTCCTGGTAGCGTTGACTATTCGATGAAATGGCTGCAAAGCCTTGTAAAGATCGTGATTGACCCTGTGCGGTGTCCGAACGCAGCGCAGGAATTTATTAAATACGAGTACGAAAAAGACAAGGATGGTAACCCGATTTCCGCTTATCCCGATGCGGATAACCATGCGATTGATGCGGTTCGGTATGCGATGAATCCCGTGTGGAAACGAAGGGGGCAGTAAATGTTCAGAAAACTACTTACTTTTATCAGGCAGGTGATGCGCAGAATGATACCGTACAAAAATATTGAATCGGTCGAAAAAACAGACACGCCGTTATCTTCGGAAATGATAGACGCTCTTGATCGCTGGCATGATATGTACATCGGCAAAGCTCCGTGGTTGAAACCCGACACGGTGAAATCGCTGAATCTTCCGGCACTGATTTGCTCGGAAATTGCACGGCAAATGTTGTTGGAAATGAAGTGGGATATTACCGGCACAGGAGAATCCGCCGACGGTGAAGCCCTCATCAATGCCCGTGCCGAATATTTGAAAGAGGAGTTCGGAAAATGTATTGCCGTGCTTCGGCAAAAGCTGGAAATCGGTTGTGCGGCGGGTGGTATGGCGGTTAAGCCTTACCAGAAAAACGGCCATATCTTTTTTGAGTGGGTAATGGATTGGAGCTTGTGCCCGATTGCCTTTGATGATAGCGGCAATTTGTCGGATGCCGTGTTCCGTGATACCTTTACCGATGGCAAAACAACTTACACCCGTTTAGAACGACACAGAGCGGAAAAAGACGGTGTGAGAATTACACAGCGTGCATTTAAGTCCAATATGCGGGATAACATCGGCACGGAAATTGCTTTGACCGATGTGCCGCAATGGGCAGAGCTGGAACCGGAAATACTGGTGCAGAACACCAACGGTCAGCTGTTTGGCTGGTATAAGGTTGCCGCCGCAAACAATGTGGATGTGGACAGCCCGATGGGTGTATCCGTGTTCAGCAAGGCGTGCAGTACCATTCAGGAAGCCGATTTACAGTATTCCCGTTTATTGTGGGAATTTGAAGGTTCGGAGCTTGCCGTGGATGTGGATTACACCGCATTGCGCACCAAGAAAGATAAGAACGGAAAAACCGTGCACGAAATGCCACAGCTGAACGAACGGTTATTCCGTGCTGTCGATGTAGGTACAGATCAGTTCTACAATGTGTTTTCACCAAAAATCAGGGATGAATCGCTGCTAAACGGCTTGAATCAACTCATGATCCGCATTGAGGACCAGTGCGGTTTGTCCCGTGGTACCTTGTCAGATCCGAACACCGAGGCAAGAACCGCTACCGAGTTGAATATCATCAAACAGCGCTCCTATGCCACCATTCACGATAACCAAACAGCTCTGGAATGTTGCTTGCGTGACATTGTGCGTGTAATGGACAAATACGCCACCATGTATCAGCTTGCCCCGGAAGGCGATTACGATGTTTCGTTTGAGTGGGGTGATGGCATTCTTGAAGACAGCGACACCGAATATCAGCGCCGCTGGGCGATGGTCGTGGCTGGCAAGCTGAAGCTCGAAAAATTTTACGCCTGGTATTTCGGCTGCACGGAAGAACAGGCACTGGAATATATCCCGCAGCAACCGACCTATCCGCCGGCCGAATAAGGGGGTGGTACAGTGCTCACCCCGGAATACCTTGCCCGCTTCACAGATCGCCTTTTAGGGCTTTATGATGAACTGGATCGGGCGATTGTTGCCGACATTGCCCGCCGGATCGTCAAAGCCGGGATTGTCACCCCGGCCGCTGTGCATCAAATTGACACCCTGCAGCAGGTCGGCATGATGACGAATGAGATCACGAAGCAGGTATCGGTCGTTTCCCGACTTGCCGAAGATGAAGTCCGGCGGCTGTTCGAGGAATCTGCCGAGATCAGCGTTTATAACGATGTGCTGCCGCTGCTTCTGAACGGGCAGCAGGTTGATCGTTCGCTTTCACCTGCCATGCGTCAGGTGCTTCAGGCGTCAATCAATAAAACGAACAGTGATCTGCGCAATCTGACCATGACCACGGGCGTGACCGCTTCCGGCAAGTATCTTGAAGCTGTGAACAATGCAAGCATGAAGGTGCAGTCCGGCGCATTCTCTTACAATCAGGCGATTTGTGATGCCGTGCGGGAAGCCGCTGAAGACGGCAACACCGTGTCGTATGCGTCCGGTCATCCGAGTAAACTCGATGTTGCTGTTCGGCGATCCGTTTTAACGGGAATCAGCCAGACAACAGGCAAGCTCACGGAAATGAATGCCGAGGCGTTGGGTGCGGAATACTATGAGGTGTCCGCTCACGCCGGGGCAAGACCGACCCACGCCGTATGGCAGGGAAAGGTGTTCAAGATAAACGGGTCAACGACGGAATACCCGAACTTTTATGAAAGCACAGGTTACGGTAAAATAGACGGACTTTGCGGCGTCAACTGCCGCCATTCTTTTTATCCGTTCTTCCCGGGTATCTCTCGGCCTGCCTATACCAAAGCGGAATTAGACCGCTTGAACGAAGCAAAATACACCGTCAACGGGCAAAAGCTGACCGAATACGAGGTCTCGCAGCTCATGCGGAAAAGCGAGCGTGCTATTCGGGCGACAAAGCGCAAAATCATCGGCTATCAGGCAGCCATGGAAGCAGCTGACAACCCGAGGCTTAAGGCTGACTTGCAAGCAGACTGTGAAGCAGAAAGCATGAAGCTCCACCGCCAGCAAGCGCAGTATAATGATTTGTGCAAGCAGACTGACCATAAGCCGGATTATGCCAGAACCGGCGTAGCCGCCGTTAAAGACGGCAGTGGGCAAATCGTTTCGTGGAACCGAGAGGTTGCAAAAGAATCGGTAAAGGGTGCGGAGCGCAGCTATCAACGTAGGATTTCTGGCGTCAATGCAAAAGAATCACAGGCTTTAATACCGACTGTGGTTGAGCGTAAGGATGTAACCGTTGATGGCGTTACATACAGCGTTGATGGGAAACACGTTTTATCCGATCACACGGAACACGAAAAAGAAATTGCTCATGTTTTGAGCAATTCTTTCAAGACGAATGTTGAATTGGTTCCAAGGGTGGTGTTCCCGCAAAAAGTGTCGACGCCGGATTATTTGATTAACGGAGAAAGATATGAATTAAAGACAGTTAATGGATCGGGTAAAAATGCACTTTATGATGCTGTAAGAAATGGAAAAAAACAAGCTGATAAATTTGTTGTAGATGTTACAAACATGGATACTACAAACGACGAAGTGCAGAGACAAATAAATACGGTTTTTCGATCAGATCATACAAGGTTCGTAAAGCAACTAATAATTGTAAAAGACAACCAAATCGTTGATGTGATAAATCGAAAAAAATAAGGAATGAGTTTGCAGCCCGCTCTACCAATTTGAGGAGAGCGATGGGGGCCACAAACCATTCCTTACACCATTATTATAGCACATTTTTCATTAAAATGCAAGGTGGATTTTGTTATCTTTCGGTATCAAGGGCACAAAAACGCCCCGGATATACATTTCACCCGGTGTTGCAGGGAGATAAATGCGACACTTCGCCTACCGCAGAGTGGCTGCGGAAATATAAATAAAATCGAGCGAAGAGAAAGGATAACCACATGGAATTTTTGAAAGCACTTTTTGAAAACGGACAGGCTCTGACCTATGAGCAGCTTGTTGAAAAAGCGAATGCCGCCAAAATCAATGCGGTGAACATCGCCGACGGAGGTTATGTCAGCAAAGCCAAGTTTGACGATAAGGTCAACGCCTTGACCGGTCAGGTAACCGATTTGCAGGGTAAAATCACCCAGCGTGACACGGATATGACCGAGCTTCAAAACAAGCTTACGGCAGCACAGGCGGACAGCGGCAAGCTTGCCGACGCACAGTCTGCATTGACCGCTTTGCAGAGCAAGTACAGCCAAGACCAACAGGAATGGCAGAAAAAGGTGCAAAAGCAGCAGTACGAATTTACCATCCGTGAAAAGGCGAACGGGTTGAACTTTACTTCTCCCGCCGCCAAGCGTGACTTTATTCGTTCTGCAACGGAAAAAGAATTTAAGGCAGACGGGGACACGCTGTTGGGCTACGATGATTTTGTGGCCAAGTATAAGACAGATAATCCCGGTGCCGTAACCGAACCGACCAAGCCGGAACAATCCGGCCAAAATCCCCCGATTATCGTGCTCCCCGGCGGCAATCCGAATGCGGGCGATACCGCTTCGTTCGGATTTCATTTCAACGGAGTACGAGCACAAGAAAAATAATAAAAACAAACTGAAAGGATGAAATTTGTAAATGCCTAACATCAACTATGCTGCTTCCTATAGCAGAGAATTGGCGCAGGCCTACCCTTACACCTTGAATTTCGGCGCACTTTACGCCACAGAGAACAACGGCCGTTACCGTATGGGCGAGGACGGAAAGTCCGTTTACATTCCGCACATTTCCACCACCGGCCGTGTTAATTCCGACCGTGACACGCTTTCGCTTGCCACCCGTAATTATGACAATTCGTGGGAATTGAAAACGCTGAGCCATCAGCGAAAGTGGTCTACCTTGGTTCACCCCAAAGATATTGACCAGACCAACGAAGCCGCTTCCATTCGTAACATTACCCAGGTTTACAACGAGGAGCAGAAATTCCCTGAAATGGACGCCTATTTGTCTTCCACCGCTTATTCGCTTTGGACGGCACTCGGCAAGAACGCCGACCACACCGAGCTGGATGTAAACAACGTTTTGACCGTTTTCGATAACCTGATGCTGAAAATGGACAATGCCAATGTTCCGGCAAACGGCCGCATCCTTTACTGCACGAATGAAGTCAAGCAGCTGCTCAAAGAAGCAAAAGGTCTGAACCGTAATTTTGATGTTCAGAACGGCTCCGGCAATGTAAAGCGCACGGTTACCCGTATTGACGAGGTGGACATTATCGGTGTTCCGGCAACGCTGATGCAGACGGAATATGACTTCTCCTCCGGTTGGAAATTGGTGGATGGTGCCGACCAAATCAATATGTTCTTGATTCATCCGTCTGCCGTCATTACCCCTGTCAGCTATCAGTATGCACAGCTGGATACGCCCTCTGCCGTTACTGAGGGTAAGTACATCTACTTTGAAGAATCGTTTGAAGATGTATTCATTCTCAACAGCAAGGCGGATGCTATCCAGTACAATACTTCCGTGAAGTATGTCGGCGGTCTGACCGTGACCAGCACGGCGAACAGCACCACCTCCGGCAGCACCGATATCACCGTTGACCCGGCATCTGCTGGCACCGGTAACAAGTATTATTACCGTGTTGCAGCTAATGTCATTGAAGTACACGCTGGCGATGTTATCAGCACGAGCGGAACCGATGCATGGACGGAACTCAGCCTGTCATCCGGTTCGGCAACGCTTGCAAGCCAGACGACCGGTCAGTATTTGACGGTTGTTCGTGCCAAAACCTCCGGCATGACGGTTGACAAGGAAGGCCATGTCGTAATTACGGCAAAGGCTTGATCAGAAAGGCGGATTTGAGAATGGTAACGGAAGAAAACTTTTTGGATTATTTGAATCGTGCGGGTTCAGCAGCAGAATGGAAGACGATTTCCGCTTTTATTCCGAGAGCGACCCGGGAAGTGATGCTGTTGATTGGCGGAAGCTATTCGGCAGAACACGAAGAAGCTGTGAACAACTGCATTTGTAACTTCGCCGAACTCGAATCCGCCTTTGCTTCAACTTCTGACCGCAATATAACGAGTGAGCGCATCGGTAACTATTCCGTTTCTTACGAAAGCTCAGAAAGCGTTGAACAGCGTAAAAACAAAGAAAAGCGTTCCGCCTTGTACAGCTGGCTTGCCGATACCGGTTTGCTTTATCGGGGGTGCTGATATGTTGTCCAACGGTTCGATCACAATTTATCGGATTTGTGCCAATAGATATGAGCGGTTCGTGATAAAAAACTGCTACTTCTATTGGCAAAAATCGCAAACGACAACCCAAAGCGGCACGATAACGACAGACACCGCAACGGTTATTATCCCGTGGAGCGATGCTGCGCCCGCTGTAAATGACCTTGTTGTGCGTGGAATATGTGATTTTGCATTTGATAATTCAACTGAATCCGGGCAATCGGCCGGCATGAAAGAGCTGAAAAGCAAACGCCAACTGTACACGGTTTCGTCTGTTGCTGAAAACAAGGGGGGAAGCCGTGCGATTTGGCACTTTGAATGTTTGCTGAGGTGATTGTGATGGGAAAGGTAAAGCAGCCCGAAAACATCGAAATGTCGGATAATAACGGCAGTCTGCACATTCGTCTGGTATGGAACCCTGATTATGCGAACAAGTGGGACTATGTGCTTCACGAAGCGCAGAAAGCGGTTGACAGCGAAGTGCTCAAACAGATGGCACCGTACACGCCAATGCGCACCGGTGCGTTAATAGATTCGGCAACTCTCGGAACAGTAATCGGCAGCGGTAAAATCGAGTACCTTTCACCGTATGCAAGGTATTTGTATTACGGTGAGGTATACGGTCCGAACATCCCGATTCGTGAAAACGGTCAGCTCGTCGGCTTTTGGTCACCGCCCCAAAAATCGCCGACAGGAAGACCGCTCGTGTATTCACAGGCGGTTCATCCGCTTGCGGGGGCGCATTGGTTTGATCGCATGAAAACAGACCGAATTTATACCATTCAAGCGGCGGCACAAGCGGCCGTAAGGAGGGCAAAAAAAGGCAAATGAACATCATCGAAAGAATCAAGGAAATTGTCAACAGCTTCCCCAATATATCCGACTTCACATCGGGCGCACGGATTGACTTTACATCCAACCAAATCGGTGATGTCGCTTTGTATTCAATGGGTGACAGCCTTTTGCGTAAGGATATTTTGGACACGGAGCACAGGCGGCATAATTTTGTGCTGTACGCAACAAACCAATCCATCAACGATTATGAGCGGCTTGCCAATTCGTCGTTCTTGCTCGAATTAGGCTATTGGCTTGAAAAAGTCAAAGGCGGAGAAGTTGAAGTAACGATCCAAGGGGAAACGAGAACCGGAACGGTTGAAAAAATGAGCGCATCCAACGCTATGATTTTTTCTGTCCCGACCGGCGATGTAAATGACGGCGTAACCTATCAAATACAGATTTACGCCGAATATGTTTTGAAAGGGGAATAATAATGCCTACTACAGATTCTATGGCATCCGGAACAAAATACGAGCGAAAATATCTTGCCCATTTTATTGACACAACTTTTGGCGGAACATCCGCAAGCTATGACCGCCTCGGTAAAGACCTTGACGATTACAGCATTGAACTGAATCCGGAGGTTGAAACCAAGAAAAATATTCTCGGTGAGCAGTCGGTCAATGTTAAGGGCTATGAGCCGCAGGCATCCGTAGGCACTTACTATGCCGTAAAAGGTGACGGGCTGTGGGAAAAACTTAATGCTATTGTTAATAACCGGGCGACCGGCTCTCAGCTTGAAACGACTGTTATTGATGCGCTGATCGAGCCGACTTCTTCCAGTCCGCTCAATGTAGCGTCTGCGTATAAGGAAGATGTTGTCATCGTGCCGCAGTCTATCGGCGGATCGGACGGCATCCAAATCCCGTTTGATATTTATTACAAGGGCAACCGCACCGCTGTAACCGGAACGATTGCAAGCGGCAAATTTACGGTTTCGACTTAATCTTTCTCGGAGGACACCGTGTTTGGTGCCCTCCTTTATCTATGTGGAGGTATAGTTATGGCGATTTCACTTAATTTTGACGAAGGCATTAAGGAATACATCATCAACGGCGATGAAACCCGTGTCATTCGGGTGAACACGGCTGATTACGGCTTGATTACCCGGTTCAACGATGCACGCAAACACATCAATGATATGGCACAAAAATACGAGCGTTTCAATCTGAAGCCGGACGGCTCCCCCGCCGACGAAAACGATGAAGAAGCAACAGAAGCCCTTAAAGAAATGGGCGAGTTTATTAAAAACGAAGTCAATTTTATTTTCGGTGCGGATATTTCAGATGCTGTTTTCGGTACGGCGCATCCCATGTCCACCCGCAAAGGCAAGCCGCTTTATGAGCGGTTTTTTGACTGCGTGATGCCCGTGATCAATGCAGATATTGAATCCGAAGCGAAACAGGCAAAAGCGGTTGTTGACAAGTATAAAAAACAGGCTCAGAAAGTGACGAAAGCAAGAAAATGATTGGATATTTGCCGACTTCGCTTGAAATAAACGGTACGGAATACGCCATTAACACCGATTTCAGGGTTGTGCTGACCATTTTTGAAGCGTTTGAGGATGCAGAATTGACCGAACGGGAAAAATCGTTGGTCCTGCTGTATTTGCTGTTTGAGGATGCGGATTCCATACCCGAAGAAGATCTACAGACGGCATTGCGTGCTTGCTCCCGCTTTTTGGACGGGCTGAGCGACAGCCGTGAAGACGAAAGTCACAACAACGGAAAAAACGAAAACAAGCGCATTTTTTCATGGGTGCACGATGAAAAAATACTGTTTTCTGCCATCAATAAGGTAGCTGGATTCGAGACGAGGGCAGTTGATTACCTGCATTGGTGGACTTTTCTCGGCTACTTCAATGAAATCGGTGAGGGTATGTTCTCGACCGTCATAGGAATCCGCCAAAAGAAAGCAAAAGGCAAAAAACTTGATAAGTGGGATGAGGATTTTTACCGGGCAAACCGTTCTTTGATTGACTTGCCGACTAATGAATCCAAAGAATCCCGTGCCGAACGGGATTATATCAACAAGCTTATTAACGGGGAGGTGTGAAATTGGCAGACGGAACATTGACTTTTGATACTTCGATCGACCAGTCCGGCATAAATAATGCCGGAAATTTGCTTAAGAAAAGCGTGAGCCGTATCAGCAAGCAAGTGTTTTCGGCGTTTTCCGGCAGCAAAGCAACGGCAGGCGCCGAAAAAAAGGTTGAAACGCTTGCAAAAAAGTACGATGAAGCTGCAAAAGCCGTTGAACGGCAGCGGGAAGCGATCGCAAAATTAAAGCGGGAACAGGCGGACTGGAAAGACCGCTTTGAATCCAAAGATGCACAGGCACTGAATCTATACCAGAACGGCCGCTACAACTCTGCTGAATTTAAGGAAACCGACAAAGAAGCAAAGGCGGCATATTCCGAGTATGAGCGAACGACCAAGGCGATCGACACAGCATCCGAAAGACTTTCCGCAATGGAACAAAAAGCGTCAGATGCTAAGAACAGCCTCAATGAAGCCATGAACGCTAAAGCACCGAATCAATTCACAAAATCGCTCAAAGGTGCAACAAACGGGATGAGCAGCTTCGTGCGGAGGGTGTCGGGTCTTGCTAAGCGTGTGTTTGTATTCTCCGTAATAACAAAGGCGCTGCGGGCGATCCGCTCATTGTTATCCGGGATGGCAGGGCAAGATAAGCAGCTTACGGCAAGCTTTGCCCGCATCAAAGGTAATCTGCTCACGGCCTTTCAGCCGCTTTACGAAACGGTTTTACCCATACTAAAACAGATTTTAGCGGTCATTGAACAGGTTACCGCAAAGCTTGCTGCATTGTCTGCTGCGCTGTTTGGCAAGTCCGTTGCCCAGATGCAGAAAAACGCCAAAGCATTGAACGAACAAGCCAAGGCAACCAAAAAGGTAGGAAAAGAAACCGAAAAAGCGAAACGAAGCCTTGCCGGGTTTGACGAGCTGAATCAGCTCGGAAGCGATAAAGAGGATGGTTCATCCGATGCGAACGATTCATCTGATCAAGGTGTAAATGCTGATTTTAGCGGTAAAATTTCAGAGCTTACACCGGAACAGGAAAAAATAGCAACATACGGTCTTTTACTTGCCGGTACAGGTCTGCTCCTTGTTGGCATTGCCACGCTTAATCCGGGTATGATCATCACCGGTGCTCTGCTTATAAAGTCGGGGCTTGACCTTGGACAAAGCACCGGAGTTTTCGCAAATGATCCTCCGTGGCTCAAACAGGTCATAACATGGGGAGGACTGTTGATTGGTGTTGCTCTCATTATTGTGGGCGTTGTAACAGCCAATTTTGCGCTTGTCGCTATGGGCGCAGCTATTATTGCGGCAAGCTTTGCTTACGGAAAAGCAAGCGGAGCATTTGAAGAAACGCCAAAGTGGTTGACAACAATAATCGGATGGGGTGCCACAATACTCGGCGTTGCTATGCTTATTCTCGGAATCATATCGCTTAATATTGTGCTTATCCTTGAGGGCATTGCTATTCTTAAATTCGGGAAAACTCTCCGTGAAACCGGATCATTTAGCGATGCGTTCGATAGCGTGAAAAAATACTTTAAGGATTTATGGAGCTGGCTTAAAGACTTCTGGGAGAATCATCTGTCAAAAATCTTTACAAGAGAATATTGGTTGGAAAAATTGAAGAAAATAAAAGAATCTTGGGCGGAGTTCAGAGCCTCCGTCAAAGAAAAAGCAGATGATTTCAAGACGAAATTCAGAGAATGGTGGGACGAACATATCAGTTTCTTTTTCACCAAAGAATGGTGGGACGAAAAGTGGCAGCACATAAAAGAATCTGCGAAAGAAAAAGTGCAAAACATCAAGGATGATGTTGTAGGCAAATGGACGGAGATTAAAACCAAAATCGAAAATGTAATGACCTCTATCAAAGATGCTTTTGTGAATGCCTGGCAGAACATAAAAGATTTTACAAAGGATACCATAAATTCGATTTTAACGGGTATCGAAAGCTTTATCAACGGATTTATCCGTGGCATTAACAAAATGGTTCAGGCTATCAATTCCATCCATGTGGACATACCGGAATGGGTTCCGGAATACGGCGGGAAGCGCATAGGTTTTAACCTTAAAACTGTTCAAGAAATCTCTATTCCCCGCCTTGCAACCGGCACGGTCGTACCAGCCAATTACGGCGAATATATGGCGGTGCTCGGTGACAACAAGCGTGAACCGGAAGTCGTATCGCCGATTTCGACCATTAAGCAGGCGGTTGTTGAAGCGATCGCACAGGTCAACGGCTCCGGGAACGGTCAGCCCATGACGGTCATTATTAACCTTGACGGCTCAGTAATCGGCAAGGCCGCCATGAAGTATCAGGCCGGCAGAAAAATACAAGTGGGGGCTAAGGTGTAATGGCAACAGCGTTAAAAATCGGTCTGAGTACTTCATCCCTTACACAAACGCTTAAACCCGATTCAATCAAGCCTTCCGACAATTCGCTTGATTCGGAAAAGAGCGGTCGTGACAATTCAACGGGCACGATGTTCCGGGATAAAATCGCCGAAAAGCTTAAATACACGGTGGATATGCCGAGCGGCATGAACAACACAACTGTCGCAGCGATTCTCAGCATCATTCTTGCACCGTCTTTTGCTGCACAGGTCCCGAACCCGAAAACAGGTACATTTGTCACGAAAGATTTTTACTGCTCCGGGTGCGAACCGGAAATAGATCTGATCACAGACAACGGCTGGACATACAAAAGCTGGTCATTCAACATGACGGAGATGTGAGGTGATGAATATTATGTACAGCGGTTTTACGGAAAGTGAGCAGGCGGCGTTTGATGCTGCCATAGTTGGTCAGGTGCGTGAGTTCAGGCACCGTGTGAAATTCGGTTACTGGAGTGGAACGCCGAGGCGGTTCAATGCACAGCTTACCATGGAAGACGGTATACGGTCTATATCCATTAACCAAATGGTCAATGCCGATTCATCCATGCTTACCATGGGCAGTGCGTGCTCGTCTATGCTGAAGCTTGAGTTTTACAAGCCCGAAACGAGCCTGAACCTTTCCAACAAGGTCATAAAAATCGAATGCGGCTTAAAATGCGGCAACAGCTATCTGTATGTACCGATGGGATGCTACAACATTGATGAATTTACCTCAGAAGACGACTTCCGAACCATTCAAATCGTTGCCTATGACGATATGCAGAAGCTGTCCGAGGCGTGGGAAACGAGCCTTACTTATCCGCAGACAGCAAAACAGGTCATTGCGGAAATTGCATCGGCGCATCAAATCAGCGTGGAATACTCCACATTCGCCGGTACGGCACTGAACCGAATCATCACACACGCCGACGCCGAAAAGCTTCTCAACTATTCAACACGGGAAGTGCTCGGAATCCTCGCAGGCATCGCAGGCGGGAACGCTTTTTTTACGCAATCCGGAGCCCTGCGCTTCGGCTGGTACGATGAAAGCAATGTGGATGTACCCTTGACCCTGCAATGGCAGGGAGGGCTTAAAAAGACACAATCAGAGCCGTTTACAATTCAGTCCGTCACAAGCGGTGTGGATGATGCCGTATACACTGCCGGTACCGGCAAGGGTATCTCCTTTGTGAATCCGATTATTACGCACGATGAAATTGATGCCATTCAAGAATCCGTAGCTTCAACAGAGTTCTTATCGTGCGAAGTGAATTGGCGAGGCAATCCGTGTATCGGCTGCGGTGATGCGGTCACCGTCTATGACAAGGGTGAAAACGGCTACACGGTGTTCATAACCGAACAGGAAATTGACCTGACCGGCGGGCTGTCACAAAAGATTGTTTGCCCGTCAGCGGACGGAGAGCTGAGTTTTTCCACGGCCGATACGGAAACGCAGCGCAGCATTTCCCGTGTCCGTACCGATTTACAAAACGCCATCGCTGCCGCCACGGCAAGGATTATCGGGGCAAACGGGGGCCATATCACACCGATTGACACAGACGGTGACGGTACACTTGATACGCTGATCATTTCCGAAACCCCCGTTGATCTCGAACACCCAGAAGACACGAACGGCGAAGTAATCCGCATTAACCGTGCCGGTATCGGTCTTTCCTCCACGGGTTACAACGGTCCGTTTGTGACGGCTGTTACCGGAGCGGGCATCAACGCTAACGCCATTACGGCTGGCAGCATCTCAGCAGATATGCTGTCAATCGGCACGGCGGCAAAGATTCGCAACATCATTTTAGACGGCGATTTTTCATTGGAATCATCCGCCAATAATAACAACCCGGATTCGGTACGGTATTGGGGCTGGACCCAAGAACTGTTTAGCTCAGTCAAATTTGACTTTAACGACTGCCTTTGTAATGTAGATTCATTGCTAAACAGCGGAGAACGGCACATTTATTACAAGAAATATATCCCGGTAAAACCGAATACCGATTATTTCTTTGGTGCAACCGTAACCTGTCCCGGCGATGCTTCGCACAAACCTAAAGTAGACCTGATCGTTCAGTTTTATAATAGTTCAGATCAACTTATTTCTGCTGCGGGGCTTCCGAATGGTTCAAGGCAGCCTGAACCCGGCACTACACACCGTTATAACAACAAGGTTACAACGCCAAGCGGAACGGCATATGTGTATTTCTATATATCAATCAATCATACAAGTGGATATACCGATGCTGTTTCATTCAACAATGTCGCCTTGTTTGAAGCCGAACCCGGTGAAGTGTACGAAGATGACAGCATGAATTTCCCATTTGATAATTTGCTGGATCCGCAAAACGGCAATGTCAGTGTGACCGGAAAGGGAATAGACATCTATCAGGGTGCCGTTTCATTTTACGCCAAAAACGGGGACTGTTTTTATTTTGGTAGTGATGATGTGCTGTGGTATTCGGGTTTTCGCCCAGAGTTTCACATTAACAATACTACAAATGATGGATACGCCATCGTTTCGGGCGGCGGGTTATATTTGTATCCAGAAACCTCCATTGGAGCGAATGTTACTTGGCTTCGTGCCAGTGGTGAGTATCGGGAACTTGAAATAGTTGGTAATTTGTCTGTAAACAGTTATGCAAATGGCGCACAAGAGCCGATTTTAGTGACAGACGATAGAAACAAAACAGATTTGTACGCCAATCTGTTTCGGGTTATCAACAGCAATAATGAACGCTTACTCAGAATTAACAATCGATCGGAAACAGACTTGTATGCCAATCTGTTTTGGGTTATCAACAGCAATAATGAAAACTTACTCAGAATTGACAATCGATCGGAAACAGACTTGTATACCAATCTGTTTTGGGTTATCAACAGCAATAATGAAAACTTACTCAGAATTAACAATCGATCGGAAACAGATTTGTATGCCAACAACTTCAGCATATTTAATAGTTCTGGCTCTATCCTGTTTAGCGTTGAAGGGCGCACATTAACCGAAATATGGTCGCAACAGGTGAATGTAAGCGGAAATATTACAGCCAATTCTTTCAATCAACGCTCTGATGCCCTCCTAAAAACCCACATCACCCCTGCCGGTTCCATGCTCGATAAAATCGTTGCCGCCGGAATCTATAACTATGACTATGTTTCCGAGGTGCCGGAAGCACCTGTAATCGGTACACAGAGTGAAGATTATACGCCGCCTACACCGCAGCACTACGGCTTAGTGATCGGTGACGGCTATAACACGCCGGAGGAAGTCGTCAGCAAAGACGGAAAAGGAATAGACCTGTACTCTATGATCTCAATCGCATGGAAAGCGATTCAGGAGCAGCAGGCACAGATAGACGAACTTCAACAAAGGATCTCTGTATTGGAGGGAAGTAATGATGCAAATTGACTTTTCAAAAGAAAACATCGGCACACTGGGGTATGAGGATGAACACAAGCCGTCAACCTTAGTCTTTACTCTGCCGGACAATCTGCTTGGTGTGACCTACATAAATTTTGAATTTAAACGATCAGACGGCAGCAAAGGAATCAATGAAAATCTCACACCGGCTGACGGCACGGTCACGGTACCATTGGTTCAATCCGTGCTGGCGCGGTACGGGGCGATGACCATGCAGCTGGTCGGCTATGTGGTCGGTGAATGTGGTATTGAAACAGTTCTTAAATCGCCTGTGGTCAAGGGATATGTACTTGAGTCAATTAACGCCGTAGACCCGGTGCGTTCTGACCTGAGTTTTGTTGAAAAAATTCAGGTGTTTATCAGCAACATTAAAGGTGATGTTGCATCCATTAAAACCCGTATATCGGAGCTGATGGCAGCGAAGCACACCCACAGCAATAAGTCAACGCTTGATTCCGTTACTGCGCAGACGCTGGAGGACATTGCAGATAACACGGCAGCAAGACACACGCACGACAACAAGGTAACCATTGACGGGTTCTGGAACGAGCTTGCCGAAATCACTGCCGCTACTCCGGAAGGACAACCCCCTATCATCCCGGATTATTCCGGAGTAGGGCGGCTTAAGTGGAGCGGCTCGGAGCTTAGCCTCGCCAATGACGGTGCCGTGATCAAACGGGTCGAAGTCAAGACGAAAGACGGCGTGAAGTTCTATCGTCTTTGGCTGTATTACGGCGAGACACAAATTATCGGAGAAGGTACACCTACACCCGAAGAACGCCCGGCGTTTATTGATATTCCTGTGCAGGCCGTTACATCTGCCTCCGAATCAACAGGCGGGATTACGGTGACCGGCTCGGAAATCGAATTTATCGCCCCAGAGCAAGATACGGCAGATTGGGCGGAAAATGACACCACAAGCCAAGCATACATAGCTAACCGAACCCATTATTCCGAAGTAGTTGACGGAGAAACGGTTTATCACAGAATTAACAGCAACTACTTGCCTCAAAACATCGTTGACAATTCCCACACCCACAGCAACATGACACAGCTCAATCAACTTACGGTCAACAAAATGTCAAATATCAATGATGCCGTTTCAAAAAGACATACTCACGCGAACAGCTATACACTTGATAAACTCAGCTATCTGCGCCAAAAAGACAGCTATCTGCTTACATACGACGGTGAATGTGTGTGCAATTTTCCGGTTGTTCGTATCGGTGTTGATGCGGACGGTATTCCGGAAGATGAAACGAACAAATACGCCAATATCAAATACATAATCGGCGATGAAAGTCACCCTGTGTCCAGATTTTTTGTTGGTGTGCTAAATAAGACCTTTAATGAAGCGATGATCAACTGGAACGGGGAAGAATTTTTCTTTGAGTTTTATACAGGAGCGACAGCCCCGACCGTTACGCTTCCGTTTTATCTTGAATTTCCGACAGA
>JAZUJI010000062.1:0-4177 GCA_045642685.1 Acutalibacteraceae bacterium
GAATCCGAACTTGAAAAATATTATAGTGGTGTAAAACATTCATCAAAGAACAACGAAGCAACCGCACCGAAAGAGATATTCGATAAGGTGTGCGCCGTATTTTCCGCTCTTGGTTATGAAGACGATATCTCTGAAGGCGAAGATTTGATAGGAAGCAAGGGAATCGACTCTCTTTCACTTCTTTCACTTATTGGGGAGTTGGAGGAGCAATTCTCCGTAAAAATTCCGATCAAAGAAGTAAACGGACAGAACTTTTACAGTGTCGGTACGATTGCATCCTTGATGGATAAACTTGCAAAGGACAGCAAACCTGCAAATACGGTGAAAACAGCTGAAAAGCAGGGGGATTACTCCGATCATGACAGAAAACCGCTGGAGCTTCACATTGAGGATACAGAGAAATCGGTCATTCAGCGGATATTTGAAAATTCAATAAAGACTCCCGATAAAGTCGCAGTGATTACGGAGAATACGCAAACAACATACCATGAGCTATGCAAGCTGATTTATTCATACAGCGAAACATACAGACAACTCGGAGTAAAGAACGGGGATAATGTCGTTTTGCAGGCGATACGGGATGTCCGGTATATTGCGGCGTTCTATGCCTGCCATTTGCTGTCTGCCGTTCCCGTTCCGGTGGAAAATGAAATCGGAAAGGAAAGAGTTATTGAAATAGCAGGGGAAACAAATTCGAAGCTGATTATCTTCAACAGCATGGACTGCGGCGAGAAGTGCATCAGCTATGAGCAACTGGACAATAAAACAAATATTGTTACTGACATACCGCTCTTTTCCCTACGCTTCCCCGAACTGAACGAACCGTCACAGATTTTATTTACGACGGGAACCACCGGAAAATCCAAAGGCGTTGTACACAGTCATAATAATTCATCTGCCGCTTCATACAGTTTTGCAAAGGCAATGGGATTGAGGCAGAGCGATATTCACGGCAATTCGTTTCCGCTGAATCATCTCAGTGCAAATGTTGGAATGCATACAGTACTGTCGTATGGTCAGACATTTGCGATCATCCCCGGCTGGAATGATTTGAATCAAGTGATAAGGATCCTTTTGGACGGCAAAGTAAGCTCCGTATTCTGTCCTCCCGCAGCGTTAAGAATGTTATCGGAAATCGGAAATGATGCGGAAGGCGAAAAAATTAAAAATCAATTGGATTATGTGATTATTGGGGGTGCTCCGGCGAGTAAAAATACAGTAGATGAATTCATGACTGCATTTTCCCATACAGAATTATACCATATGTATGGAGCCACTGAGTGCTTTGTGGTTTCATCTTTCAAGTGTAGTATCAATTCACAGCTCCCTCTCGGATTTCCTCTTGAAAATGTGGATATTCAACTCCAATATACAGATAATGCAGATGTGCCGGATAAAAAGATCGGTCGTATCATGGTCAAATGCCCTCAAAACATGATGGGCTACTACCATGACCCGGAGCAGACAAACCTTGTATTTGATAACGGCTATTTGGTATTAGCGGATTTAGGTTACTTTGATGAAAACGGGGCATTGCATTTTACCGGAAGAGCCGATGATGTCATCAACATCGGCGGATATAAAATATCTCCCATCGAAATTGAGACGGTTGCCGACGAAAGCGGCCTGGTGCAGGAGTCTATCCTGATCAAGTCCTTTGATAAGCATTACAATGAGTATCTTGAGCTGCTTGCCGTACCGAAAGAGCCGGATTTTTCTGCTGAAGCTTTGATGAACTTTATCAAGGACAAGGTCGAAGCGTACCGCGTTCCGAAGAAAATTACCGTTGTGGACGAGCTGAAAAAGACCTATAACGGAAAACTGGACAGAAAGGCGTACCGTTCATAAATCATGAAAAAAATCCTATTGATCGCCGATACATACCATCCCGATTCGACCGCCACGACCAACCTTTTCCGCCGCGTCATGGAAGCGCTGGTGCAGCTCGGTTATGACGTTTCCGTTTATCCCACGGAGCTGACGGGCAATCATTATTCCTACCCCAATGAATATAACGGCGTGAAGATATTCAAGCCGGAAAGCTCTTTAAAAGAAATACTCGATGAAACGGATTACGATTATGTGTTTTCCGGCGCGGTCAATTTCCGCGTGAATTTCCTCGCGCATGAGGCCATCAAGGACAGAAGCTGCAAGTGGTTTCCCATGTCCTACGACCCCTACGCCTTCGACCCGCATATAACGCCCGAGCAAAAGTGCGCATACATACAGGAGGAGATCGATGCGCTTAGGGACGCGGCAAAGGTTTTCTTCCTGACGGAGTTCAAAGAGGACTATATCGGCTCACCGATCGAAGATAAGATCGAATATTTCATGCTCCCGTGTATTCGGGAATTTCGCCCCGATACCGCAAAAAGAGTCATTACATTTGATAAATCCTATATCAACTGCGTCTTTTTGGGTGACTTTTATTTAGGAATTGAAAATACGGATTTCATATTCCGCCTCTTTGAGAAAATAAGCGAAAAAAACAAAAGGATAAGATTATATACCGTCGGCAACCTCGGCGATTACGGCGAAACGGTAAAGCTGTGGGAAGAAAAACTGGGCGACGGGTACATCTGCCATAAGCGCGTCAGTCAGGAGGAGTCCTACAACGTGCTGTTTGACTGCGATGTGCTTGTCAGCATGGGACACGACAGCGCCAATATGTGCCCGTGCAAGATCATAGACTTTATCTCTGCCGGTCGGCCGATCTTACATATCCAGAAAATAGAAGACTGCTGCGGGAAAAAGTACCTCGCACAATATCCGGATAAATACTGCATCTATCAGGGCGATGAGCTGACCGACGAAAAAATCGGCGAGGCGGAACGTTTTATTGTAAATTCGGCGGGCAAAGAGAACATCCCGTTTGAAACCGTAAAAGAGCTGTACAGCGATTTTACGATGGAAGCATTGACCGAAAAAATTCTCAGAGTGTTTGAGGAAACGTAACTATGGAAAATATTCTTATCATCGGCGCACATTTTGACGATGCGGAGTTAGGCGCGGGCGGCACGGCGGCAAAGCTTGCAAGTCTCGGAAAAAAGGTCTACAAATTCACCTTAACGGATAACGAGACGCATTTTGCCCAGCGGAATATTCATGTCAGCTTTGACGACTCCAAAAAGCAAAGCGCCAGAGCCGCCGAAACGCTCGGCATGATCGAGATCGAAAACAAAGACCCCATTCCTCATGCGTCTCTCGTGTACGGCACGGAGATCATGCAGAAGGTGGAAAGCATCCTCTTTGATTATAACATTGACACGCTTTTTCTGCATTTTGATGAGGATATGCATCAGGATCATGTGGAGGCCAGCAGGATCTGCCGGACGGCGGCGCGGCACTGTGCCAATATCCTGGAATACAAGAGCAACGGGTATATTACCGAAAACGAATATCACCCGACCTATTTTGTGGACATCAGCGACTTTATCGAACAGAAGAAACAGGCGCTTTCCTGCTACGGCTCGGAGCATGACCGCATGAGCCGCCTTTTTGAAACGAATATTGAGAGAAATCACATCTGGGGTTACGCGAACGAGGTCGAATACGCCGAGGGATTCCGCGTCATAAAAATGCTCGGTTAATAATTTAATCGGTTTGTGTTTAAATTCAGCATGAAGAGAGCGAGAGAATGAAAGAAATAAAGTTTACCCTCCCGGATATTTCGGAGCTTGAAATCAATAATGTTGTGGAAGTGCTCAAATCGGGCTGGATCACGACCGGACCGAAAACGAAGCTGCTCGAAAAGAAGCTTGCGGGTTTTGTCGGTGATTATAACGGCGAAGGTACGCCGCGCTGCGTCTGCCTCAACTCCGCCACAGCGGCACTGGAGCTTTCCTTGCGGCTTTTGGGGATCGGTGCGCAGAACGGCGGCAGCGCGGAGGACGAGGTCATCACCTGCGCCTATACCTATACCGCCTCCGCGTCGGTGATCAGCCATGTCGGCGCAAAGACCGTGCTGGTGGACTGCTCCGACACTGACGGCTCGATCGAAATGGATTACGAAAAGCTGGAGGCGGCGATCACCGAAAGAACGAAGGCGATCATCCCCGTGGACATCGGCGGCGTTCCCTGCGATTATAACAGAATATTCAAAATCGTTGAGAAAAAGCGAGAGCTTTTTACCGCCTCCTCCGAGCTTCAACATTCCCTCGGTCGAATAGCGGTCATT
>JAZUJI010000063.1:0-5396 GCA_045642685.1 Acutalibacteraceae bacterium
CGAACGCTTTGGCGAAGCCGTCCCCGAAAAAGTGGCTGGTACCCGCCTGAAGAGCCTTGCCGTCGTGCATCAGAGCCTCGATGGCATAAGTTGAAACGGCACCGGCAAATTTATCGCTTTCGGTCTTTTTACCTTTAACGACGGGCATTGCCAAGGCATCTTTGCAGAAATCGGCATAGACATTGAGCATACGCTCGGTTTCCTCGATCGCCTCCTCGGCGGTTTCGTGAATCGTGTGACCTTCCTGCCACAAAAATTCACGGGAACGCAGGAACGGACGGGTCGTCTTTTCCCAACGCACCACGCTGACCCACTGGTTGTAGAGCTTGGGCAGGTCACGGTGCGACTGCACAATGTTTTTGTAATGCTCGCAAAACAGCGTTTCGGAGGTCGGACGGACACAGAGGCGATCTTCAAGCTTCTCCCTGCCGCCCATCGTGACCCACGCCACTTCGGGCGCAAAGCCCTCGACATGATCCTTTTCTTTCTGAAGCAGGCTTTCGGGGATAAACATGGGCATACAGACATTTTCATGCCCGGTTTCTTTGAACTTCGTATCAAGGATATGCTGGATATTCTCCCAGATCGCATAGCCATAGGGACGAATCGCCATGCAGCCCTTGACGCTGGTGTATTCGATCAGCTCAGCCTTTTTGACCACATCGGTATACCACTGAGCAAAATCTTCGCTCATCGAGGTGATTTCTTTCACCATTTTTTTCTGATTTGCCATTTTTCAATCTCCTTTGTCAAACGCCCGAATAAGCCGAAAAACCGCCGTCCACCGGGATTATGATACCGGTCACAAAACCGGAATAGGTTTCATCACAAAGGTAAAGCAGCGTGCCGGTCAGATCCTCTGGCTTGCCGAAACGACCGACCGGTGTATGCGTGATGATCTTATCGGAACGGGGTGTGAGAGAACCGTCCTCATTGAACAGAAGTGTGCGGTTTTGGTTGGTGGCAAAAAAGCCGGGTGCGATCGCATTGACACGGATACCGACCTTAGCAAAATGAACCGCCATAAACTGCGTGAAGTTCTGAACCGCTGCCTTTGCGGCGGAATACGCCGGAATCTTGGTCAGCGGACGGTAGGCGTTCATGGAGGACACATTGAGAATACAGGCATTCTCTTTGCCGACCATATCCTTGGCAAAGCACTGGGTGGTAATCAGCGTACCGAGGAAATTGAGGTTGAACACCGATTCGATCCCCTTGGGGTCAAGGTCAAAAAAGGTTTTGAAACCCTCTGCCTTGTTCTGCAAATCTTCCATGGACATGACCTCGTTGGAGGTGGTGCCCAAAGGAGAGTTGCCGCCGGCGCCGTTAATCAGTATATCACAGGTGCCGAATGTTTCGTTGATTTTTTCTCTCGCCTGCTCCAAAGCAGCTGCATCGGTCACATTGCAGGCGATCGCCATCGCCGTGCCGCCGGCTGCATTGATTTCATCGGCAACCTTTTGGCAGGAATTTTCGTGCAGGCTGACGACAACGACCTTACAGCCCTGTGCGGCAAGGTCTTTGGCAAAACCGCTGCAAAGCACTCCGCCGCCGCCGGTCACGACCGCCACACGGCCTTTGAGATTTTCGTGATTCATCATTTTCTTTTTCTCCTTACTTTTTCGTGTTTCCGAATGTGGAATTCATATCTTCCTGAACCAGTTCTTTGGTTACTTTTACGAATTTGGAATTTTTAATTTTCTCCTGAAGCATCTCATAGTAAAGGTCTTCGTCGATCGGCAGCTCCACCGGCTTGCCCAGCCAGCTGGACAGGTGAGCGGCATTGGAAATGGTCAGACCGTTGATGCCCTCTTCCCCGGCACCGACCAGCGGTGTGCCCTCAAGAATGTTGCGGGCAAACTGATAAAGCACCTGCACATGCTGCGGCCACGGCTCCGGATCGGGAATAAGGGTATATCTTTTCGGTTCGGGTCTGCTGAAGCCCTCTTTGGCGGTCATGCAGAACTCACGCTCGGAAACGCCGTATTCGGTCACACGCAATTCGCCGCCCTCGCAGATGATGCTGCCCTTTTCCAGTGTGATCTCCAGCCGGTTTGCACCGGGCAGATCCGCCGTTGTGGTGATAAATACACCGGTTGCGCCGTTGGGGTATTCGGCATAGATGGTAACATCATCCTCGACCTCGATGTTGTGCCACTTACCCTCATGGCAGAAAGCCCGGACCTTATCGGGCATACCGCAAAGCCACTGCCACAAATCCAGCTGATGCGGGCATTGATTGAGCAGAACACCGCCGCCCTCACCCGACCAGGTGGCACGCCAGTCACCGGAATCGTAATACGCCTGAGTACGGTACCAGTCGGTGATCAGCCAGTTCACACGCTTTATGGAGCCGAACTTGCCGCTTTGCAGCATTTCACGCAGCTTGATATAGCAGGGGTTGGTGCGCTGATTGAACATGATGGCAAAGGTCTTATCGCTCTTGGCGGCGGCTTCGTTCATCTCACGCACCTGCTTGGTATAAACGCCTGCGGGCTTTTCGATCATGACATGGATCCCCGCAGCGAGTGCCTCTTTCGCATAAACCGGATGGAAATAGTGCGGCACCGCAACGATCACGGCATCGACCGTGCCGGACTGAATCAGGTCACTGCCGTCCTCAAACACCCGGATCCCGGGCATCTGCTCCAGCGCATAGGCACGGCGTTCGGGCTTGCGGTCGGCAACGCTGACCAGCTCAAGGTCGGGTACGCAGCCGTCTTTCAGAAAACCGAGGTGGCCGGAGCCCATATTGCCGCAGCCGATGATGCCAAGGCGGATCTTGCCCTTTTCCATGCCTGCCAGAATCTTGCGCAGGGCGGAAACCGCCGCATCAAATACCTCGTCCCCGTCTTTATAAACATATTTCTCTTTCTTTTCGATTGCTGTTCTTGTTTCGTTATCGGCTTCCAGCTTATCCAGACCGTCAAACACACGAAGGTGCGGTTCGAGCGAAAGGAACTTCTGCCCTTCATTGCGGGCAAAACGGCGGATGACCTCCGCCACCTTTCCGTCACCGCAGCCCGCCGGAACCACTTCGCCGTTTTCGGCGCAGGCATCCTTGATGTGAAGGTATTTGACATAGCCCTCCACCATCTCATACGCTTTGAGCGGATCCACGCCGCACTGAATGTAGTTCGCCGGGTCAACAATGGCAAACAGCTTGCCTTCACAGTAACGCAGTACCTCAAGGTTGCGCTCGGCGTTATCACCGTAAATGCCTTTTTCGTTTTCCAGGCAGCAGTATACGCCCTGCTCCCAGGAATAATCCGCCATGATTTTTACACGGCGCAGCACTTCCTCACGGTATTCCTCAAAGCTCTCACCCTTTGTAAAATAGAAGCTGAACATACGAATGTTTTCGGTGCCGAGGATTTTGGCGACCTCCACCGTGTTTTTGAACTTTTCAAAGTGCGGCTCAAAATCGTCCGTAATTTCAATTTTACCGAACGGAGAACCGAGGGAAGAAACCCGGATCCCCTCGCTGTCAAGCCTGGCTTTCAGTATTTTGGCTTCCTCCACGGTAAAATCGGCAATGTTTTTGCCGTCAATGCCTCTCGGCTCGAAATAACACATTCCGTTGCGCTTGAGGGCGGCAATCTGTCCGTCCAGAAATTTGCTTGCTTCATCGGCAAAGCCGGTCAGAGTGAAATTCAACATAATAAACAGTCCCTCCTGTTTTGTTCGATTATTTTTTTCTGTAAAGCTTTTTGCCCTGGTATTCCGGTTCGCTCGTCACATTGATGCCGAGGCTTCTGAGCAGGTGCTCATCTACCTGAGAAAGCATGACGCTTGTGTGCATTTCACAGCCCTTCATGCGTTCAAGCTGTTTCATGGCACGGTCGGCATTCTCATCGTTCACGGCGCACATCGACAGCGCGATCAAAACCTCATCGGTATGGAGGCGTGGATTTTTACTGCCCAGATGACCGACCTTAAGCTGCTGGATCGGCGCAATGACCTGCGGAGAAATCAGATGCTGTTCATCGGGAATGTCGGCATACGCTTTGAGCGCATTGAGAAGCATTGCCGAACAGCAGCCGAGCAAATCGGATGTTTTGCCGGTGATGATGCGCCCGTCATTCAGCTCAATGGCGGCGGCAGGCAGACCCGTTTTTTTCGCCTTTTCCAGCGCAGCGGCAACGACCGGCCGATCGTCCTTGGTCAGCTTTGCCTGACGCATGAGCAGCTCAAGCTTATAGACAACATTCTGGTCAACCTTGCCCTCTCTGCGTTCGCAAAGGCCGGTATAGTAGCGGCGGATGATCTCCTGCCGGGCGGCTGTGCACACGACTTCATCATCCACAATACAGTTGCCCGCCATATTGACGCCCATATCCGTAGGGGATTTATAGGGTGACGCACCGAAAATGTTTTCAAACATCGCATTGAGCACGGGGAATATTTCAATATCACGGTTATAGTTGACCGTGGTTTCGCCGTATGCCTGCAAATGGAACGGATCGACCAGATTGACATCGTTCAGGTCAGCCGTTGCCGCCTCATACGCAATATTGACCGGGTGCTCCAGAGGCAGATTCCAGATCGGGAAGGTTTCAAACTTGGCATAACCTGCTTTGACGCCACGCTTGTTCTCATGATAAAGCTGTGAAAGGCAGGTCGCCATTTTTCCGCTGCCGGGACCGGGTGCCGTAATCACGACCAGCTCCCGCTTGGTTTCGATGTACTCATTCTTGCCGTAACCTTCATCGCTGACAATAAGAGGTATGTTGGTCGGATAGCCGGGGATACGGTAGTGGCGGTAAACTCTTACGCCGAGCGTTTTCATTTTTTCGATGAAGGTTTCCGCCGCAGGCTGACCGGCAAGCTGAGAAACCACAATGCTGCCCACATAGAGCCCGGTGCCGCGGAATTCATCGATCAGACGCAGCACATCCGCATCGTATGTAATGCCGTAGTCCCCACGAATCTTGTTGTTTTCGATATCCTGCGCATTGATGACAATGACGATTTCCGCCTGATCTTTCAGCTCCAGAAGCATTTTCAGCTTACTGTCCGGCTTAAAGCCCGGCAGAACACGGGACGCATGATAGTCGTCAAACAGCTTTCCGCCAAACTCCAGGTAAAGCTTCCCGCCGAAGCGGTTGATGCGTTCCCGGATATGCTCCGACTGCATTTTGAGGTATTTTTCGTTGTCGAATCCTGTTCTTTCCATTTTCTCATCTCTTTTTTCGGGTATGCGAAACAGCAGCATACCGCCTGATAATAACTTTGGTATTATAGCACAACAAATCCGCCAAGAAAAGGGGTAATAATGAAAAAAAGTATTTTATCTGTAGGTTTACAATAGATGTGTTACAAAAAGCAAAAAAGAAGTGACGAATAGCCGAACCTGTGTTACAGTTAAGCTGCTAACACCAAAAAGCAACAAGGAG
>JAZUJI010000064.1:0-9929 GCA_045642685.1 Acutalibacteraceae bacterium
TCACGGTCAGTCCCAGGGCAACATCGGGTACGAGGGAATCGATGCGACCGAGGAGGAATTGTGGGATCCGAAGCTGACAGAACTCGGTCAAAAACAAGCCGATCTGCTCGGCGAACGCTTTTCGGATTTTGCGTTTGACTACATTCTCGCCTCTCCCTACACCCGTGCCACGGCAACCGGCTACGCCGTTGCCATGCAGCAGCCCGAAAACGGCTGTCACAAGCTGGAGCTGCACCCGCTGTTCTGCGAATGCGGCATAACGGAAAGCCCCGGCAAAACGATCGAAACCATTCAACAGACCTATCCGAACACCTGTAAAGCCATCGGTGCGGAAGGCTATGAGCGACTGATCCACAGCGATAAAACCAAAGAGGACAGCGAGCGCCTTGACCGTGCACATAAGATGATCGATTACCTGACGAACCGCTTCCGAAACGGTGAAAAGGTGCTGGTGGCGGCGCACGCCTGCTTCAACACCTTCCTCATTTTTGCCGCTCTCGGTTTGTCAACCGAACTTGGGTTTGACTTTTCCAACGGCAACACGGGTGTCACCAAAATCCTGTTTTATGAAGAAGGCACCGGAAAATACGGCGACCGTGTATTGGTTTACCACAATGACCAATCCCATTTGTTCCGTGATTTCCGCGGGATCCAATTAGACGAAACCTGAGAAATTTTGTAAGAAGACAGCACTTCGGTGTTGTCTTCTTTTCTTCGGTTTGCTATAATAAATGCCGCAGGGAGGCGAACAAAATGGACAAAACCGAACTCCGTTTTCACGAAAACGGTAAATTCCGCATTTTAATGATTTCCGATTTTCATGCCGGCGAAAATTGCAGCCCGAAGCTGATTCAGGGCATTGAAGCGTTAGTAGCAGAAAGCCGACCCGATTTCGTTATGCTCGGCGGTGATCAGATCCTTTTGAAAGAGAAGAAAGAGGAGATTCGCCCGTACTTTTGCCGGATCCTTGAACCGATCCTCAAACGCCGTCTTCCGTGGGCTGCCGTCTTTGGCAACCATGACCGTGAGGTCGGTCTTGATTTGACGGAAGAAATGGAAATTTATGAAAGCATCGATGGCTTCTGCGGCGAAAAAGGGCCGGAGGAGCTCAGCGGTGTGGGGAATTATGTGATTCCGATCCGATCTGCAGACGGGCAGCGCATCGCCTACCGCATTTGGGCGATGGATTCGCACCGGGGGCACGACAACACGAACCGTGCCTTTCACCTGCCGGAGGATACCTGCTTTTCTCTGCCGCACACGCCCGAGCGGATCATCAACCAATCCATGCCTTATCCCGACCAGGTGGCATGGTACTATAACCGATCCTGCCAATGGGAAAAACAAGAGGGACGCAAAACCCCCGGTGTCATGTTCTTTCACATTATGCTGCCCGAATTTCTCTATGTTGCCAAAAACCCCGAGCAGACAAACGCCGTCGGGATGCAGCGGGAAAAGCTGGAAGCAACGCTGTTCAATTCGGGGCTTTTCTCGTTTGCGCTGCAGCGGGGTGACATCAAAGGCTTTTTCGCCGGTCACGACCATCTGAACACCCTGCAGGGCGAATACTGCGGCATCACCATGGCTTTGGACGGTGCGGTCGGCTACGATATGTCGGCGCATGACGATCTGCGGGGCGGCCGCATCATTGACCTGTACGAAACCGGCGAGCTGCAGACAAGAATGGTCTACCTGATGGATCTGTTGGGCAAAGAAGCATTCCGCAACCCCGATTATTTTGAGGGCGGAAGCAAATACAACATTCGGGTGCTGTAACGGAGGGAAACGCTATGTACGATTTGGAGCTGTTCAATGAAATTGACGATATTGACCATTTCACCATTGCCGTGCGTCAGGGCAAGCCGTTCAGCCGCTCAAAAGCGATTGATTTCATTCGCCGCTATTCCGCGCGCTATGCGTATGTTGCGGCATTGAATGAACGATTCAATGCAAACGGCGAAACCTTTATTGACTTTAACAACCAGGCCCTGTATGACAGCTTGATCCGGATCCGGAATGAAATGGTCAAGCACACCGGTATCCCGGGTTTTTGAGGAAGAACCGGTGCTCCGGTAAGAAAAAACAACTGCCGTATTCCCGGAAAGGAAACCTTTCTGCCTCGGAATGCGGCAGTCTTTTCGTTTGGGTCAAATGGTGCCGGTGACTGTCATGGTGCTGATACCGGGTGTAACGGACCATTCGCCCGTATCGGGATTCTGCGTGTAGGTCGCCGCCGGAACCGTGACCTGACCCGGAACCGTGGCAAACGCACCGGTCGTTTCGTCATAGGTGTAATTGGTGGTCGGTGCCCATGCCGAACCGTTGAAAGTCACGCTGATGTTTCTCAGGACCGGATCGAATGTGTCACTCAAAACCGTGTCATCGGTCAAAGCAGCAGCTTCATTGCCGTTGTTTTGAATCAGGAAGGTGTAAGTGATCTGTCCGTTTTCCGAAACCACCGCCGGACTGATCGACTTACTGATTTCCAGATTCGGTGCGGCTGCTGCCCTTGCATCTGCGCTTGCGGCGATCGGTGCGGTAAGACCGGCACCGTCAACCGTTGCCTCGTTGACGATCGCACCATCCCCGTCTAAGGGCGCAAAGCGGTTGACGGTGCCCTGATAAACCAGTACAGCGCTGCCGTTGGCGGGAATATTGATTCCGCTGAATTGAAGCGGCGGTCCCGCCGTAACCGTAGGTGCCGCCTGTAAAACACCATTGACATACAGCTTGACCGAATCGTCTACATAGGTAAGCGGATAAGCAGTCGTTGTGCCGATGGTATAGGCACCGAGGTTATCGCTGACCGTTAAACCGTTGTAAGCCACTGCATCGGTGTTGGCAAGGTTGATCACATAAGTTACGGGATCTCCTGCCCGGTATTCATCCGTGACGGCTGTTTTGGCAGCCGTGATGGCCTGCGTGATTTCACCGGTAACGATATTGGAATTGGTCACCGTTCCGTTAATGGAAAGCGATGCCTGATTGAAAAATGTTGCCAATTCTATCTCCCCCCGAAAGGTCGGATTCATTGAGGTTTCCCTCACCCTATCCTATGCGGGAACATAAATTCTGACACCGGGCGAAAGAAAAAATGAGCAGACGCAGTAAATCCGCCTGCATTTTCGTTCCGGCAAAAAATGTTTCGTATGTTTCCTTTACAATGCGCTGATTTATGTTATAATCCACTTAATCATTACAGAAGAAAGCTGAAAAAGAACACAGAACAGGAGATACAAAATATGAGATACTGTTTTGACAGCGATATGCATATTCATTCGCATTTGTCCCTGTGCTCCGACGACCCGGAGCAGACACCGGATGCCATTCTGCAGTATGCACTTGACAACGGTCTGAAAACGATATGTGTTACCGACCATTACTGGGATGAAACCATTCCGGGTGCATCTGAATGGTATGCGGAACAGGACTATGCGCATATTGCGCAGTTGCTCCCTCTGCCGCAGGCAGACGGTGTCCGCTTTCTGTTCGGCTGTGAGACCGAACTGCGTGCCGATTTAACGCTCGGCATTTCCTCCGCATTGTTTGAAAAATTCGATTTTATCATCATTCCGACAACTCACCTTCACATGGACGGCTTCACCTGCCGGGGTGATGAGAGCATTGAAGAACGCGCCGGGCTCTGGATTCGCCGCTTTGACAGCGTGCTTGACCGGGATCTTCCGTTCCACAAGGTCGGAATCGCTCACCTGACCTGCAACCTTATGAACCGTGACCATTACCTCGAAACACTGGAATGTTTGACGGAGGATGATTATGCACCTCTGTTCCGAAAGGCTGCCAAGTGCGGAGTCGGCATTGAGCTGAATATTCCCGTTCCTTCGCTGACTGAAGAAAGCCGTGAGCTGATCCTGCTCCCGTACCGCATTGCAAAGGAGCAGGGCTGCAAGTTCTATTTCGGCTCTGACGCTCATCATCCGCATGAGCTTGCCGATGCAAAGCAGAATGCGGAAACCATTATTGATTTGCTCGAGCTTGAGGAAAGTGATAAATTCTATTTGAAATAAAATTTGCGGAACTCTGCGTTACTTTTCCGGCTTTACGGGTATCCGTACCCCAACATCACGCACAGTTCGGGTCCGGCCGCGAAAAAATTTTAATAATTATCTGAAAGATACTTGCTATTTTATTTTTGAATTGGTACAATAAACGACAATATATAAATATTGTGAATGGATGGTGGGAAGAATTATGATGAGTCGTGAAGAAAAATTCTGCAAAGAAGGGTTGACCTTTGACGATGTTCTGCTGATTCCGATGGAATCCGACATTTTGCCGAAGGATATCGACATCTCGACCAGATTGACCAAAAATATCAAGCTGAACACGCCGATCATGACGGCGGCAATGGATACGGTGACCGAGTCACGCATGGCAATCGCCATCGCCCGTGAAGGCGGCATCGGTGTTATCCATAAGAATATGCCGATCGAGCGGCAGGCCGAGGAGGTTGACCGTGTTAAGCGTTCGGAAAACGGCGTTATTTCCAATCCGTTCTTCCTCTCCCCCGAACACATGGTGACAGATGCCAATGAGCTGATGCACCATTACCGCATTTCCGGTGTGCCGATTTGTAAGGACGGCAAGCTGGTCGGTATCCTGACCAACCGTGATATGCGCTTCATGACCGATTTTAATGTTCCCATCGGCCAGGTCATGACCGATAAAAATCTCGTCACTTCCCACATCGGCACGACACTTGCCGAAGCACAGGAAATTCTGATGAAACACAAAATCGAAAAGCTTCCGCTCGTTGACGATGAGGGCAACCTCAAGGGTCTGATCACCATCAAAGACATTGAAAAAGCGGTTCAGTACCCGAACTCAGCCCGTGATGACAGCGGTCGTCTGCTTTGCGCCGCTGCAGTCGGTGCTACGGCAGATGTGCTTGACCGTGCCTCCGCTCTGGTAGAAGCCGGTGCCGATGCTCTGGTTCTGGATTCCGCTCACGGTCACAGTCAGAACATCCTGCGTTCGGTCGCCAAGGTGAAAGCGGCGTTCCCGAATCTTTCGCTGATTGCGGGCAATGTTGCCACAGCAGAGGGTACAAAGGCGTTGATCGATGCCGGTGCGGACGCTGTTAAGGTCGGTATCGGCCCCGGTTCCATCTGCACCACCCGTGTGGTTGCAGGCATCGGCGTGCCGCAGATCACGGCGATTTTCGATGCTGCATCCGAAGCGGACAAGCACGGTATCCCCGTTATCGCAGACGGCGGTATCAAATATTCCGGCGAAATCGTCAAGGCTCTTGCCGCAGGCGGCAGCTGCATCATGGTCGGTTCCCTTGTGGCAGGCTGTGAGGAATCACCCGGAGAAACCGAAATCTACCAGGGCAGACAGTTTAAGGTCTACCGCGGCATGGGCAGCCTGGGTGCCATGGCAAACGGCAGTAAAGACCGTTATTTCCAAGAGGATAACCGCAAGCTCGTTCCCGAAGGTGTTGAGGGCCGTGTTCCTTATAAGGGATTGCTTTCCGACACTATTTTCCAGATGCTCGGCGGTCTCCGTTCCGGCATGGGTTATTGCGGCTGCCACACCATTGAGGAACTGAGAACAAAAGCAAAGTTCGTTCGCATCACCGGTGCCGGTCTGGTCGAAAGCCACCCGCACGATGTTTATATCACTAAGGAAGCCCCGAATTATTCCGGCGGCAGTTGCTGAGAAAAGGAGAAATCGTTATGAGCCGCACTCGACTGATTCTCGGAGCAGTGGTGTGCATATTTGTTGCGATTCTTGCCATTGTGTTTTTGGCTGTCGGCGGCAAAGAAGAACATATCATCACCACCACGCCGCCTCCCTCCACCGCAGATGAAACACAGACCGAAGCGGAGTATTCGGTCATGATCCCCGATGTTTTGCCGACTTACGGCGAAGCGGACAGCACCGGTGCCGCCAAAACGGGAACCACCGCACAGGCGCAAACCGAAGCAGCGGCTGTTTCTGCGGGTACGACCGCCAAACCGGCGGAGCAGACCGAGAAGCCGACCGAAAAAACAACAACTGCCAAAAAAGAAACCACAACCTACGAATACGCTTACGCCGGGTTTAATCCGTCGGTCGCAGCGGTGAGCAGTGAAAAATGGAACCTGCTGCTGGTCAATCAGGACTACATTCTGCCGGACGGTTTTTCCGTTAAGACCGCAAAAATCGCTGACGGTTCCCAGTCGCTGGATTACCGGGTCGTGCCGTACTACGACAAGATGATCGCCGCCGCCAAGGCAGACGGTATTTCGCTGATTGCCGTGTCGGGCTATCGCTCCTATGACCGTCAGCGTGCCAACTTCACCCGTAAGATAAACTACTACACCGGCTTGGGCTATTCCAAAGCGGAAGCGACCCGTCTGGCATCGAAAATCGTTCTGATGCCGGGTACAAGCGAACATAACGCAGGGCTTGCCATGGATTTCGGCACCAACGGCAACACAACGCTCGATGAAAATTTCGGAAAAACCGAGGCGTATAAGTGGCTGAGTGCGCACGCTGCCGATTACGGCTTTATTCTGCGCTATGCGGCAAACACGACCAATATCACAAAGGTATCCTACGAACCGTGGCATTGGCGTTATGTCGGCACTGAGGTTGCAAAGGACATCAAAGCAAAGGGCGTAACACTGGAAGAATATTTGGGCGGATAAATCTGCCGGACAGGATGTTTTATGAAAAAAACATTTAACCGAATTACCCGTATGCCGACCAAAACGATCGTGCTTTGGTGGGTTTGCCGTGCAGCTCTGCTGGTGTGGGGCTTGTTCGGCTTATTCCAAGGCTACACATCGGAATTTTTGCAGGCATTGTTCGCCATTGCATTTACCCATTTGTGGGATTTGTTTCAGATATGGGGCGGAAAATCGTTTATCACACAGATGCCCTACCAATTCCAAACCGATTTGAATTTGTTTATCACGCTGGGCGTTTGCGTCGGCTCTACGCTCAACAATCGCACCGATTTCACCGGTTCGGATATTGTGACCCATTTCCTGGCCGGGATGATCGCTGCTCGCTGGTCTGCTGAGATGCTGGTGATCATGCAGGAGAAAAAGCAAACGCACCTTGCTCCCGCCATTGCCGCAATGGGTGGTTTCGGTATGGCTCTCGCCATTTTAGTCGGCTGGGAAATATACGAATTCACCATGGATCGCCTTTACGGTTTTACGCTTCAAATGTCCGATCCGTTCAGTGAAGAAGGTCTGGTAGATACCATGACGGATTTCATCATCGGTGCTGCCGGAGCTTTGAGTGGTATGTTCCTGTTTATCGGTCACATCATAAAACAGCGTAAAAAGGAAAATCAATAACCGCATAACCAACGGCACCCCTGCATAGATTCATGTGGGGGTGCTGTTATGTTCTGCACAATTTCGATTTTACCGCCGGAAAAGAAACGCCTGTTTGCCCGACACCGCTGCCTGGCAGAAGTCACCCAAACCGCCGTTAAAGGCGGAGCACCGTTTTTGCGCCTTACTGTTACACCGTCCGCCAAAGGCATTGATTGGGCTTTGGCAGAGCGTGCCGTCGGGCGAAACGGCTCGTTTGCCCTGCTGACCGATGGAATCGAGCCGCCGCATGGCTGTCAGATCCGGCGGTTCGTGCCGGAAATTCTGCCGCTGAAAATCATGCTGAATACCGCCGCCAAACAGCTCAAGGACGAGCAGGCTCCGGGCAGAAGCCTGCTGATCCGGGATGAAAAGGCGGTGCTGGCCGCTTATGTGGATCGCATTGCGCTCTGTGCGTCACAAATTCGGGTGCAGACCGAACAGCCGCAGGCATATTATGAGGCCTCTGCCCGGCTGATGGAACGGTTCGGTGCGGCGATTTCCGTTTGCCCGATAAGCAGTGAAACGGAACCTTTTGATGCAGCCGTAGCGAATCAGCCGGTAAGATCCGCAAAAGTGAATTATGATGTACAAAGTCTGCTTGACGGAAAAATACCATTCACCGTGCCGGAAGAATATCTGCGCTTGTGCCCCGAACAAATTGATCCGCTGCTGTTTCTTTGCGCCTTGTATGAGTGCAGCGGCGTCCGTGCAGTCGGCGAATTAACTGCCGAAGAAGAACTGTAAAAAATCAAAGGAAAAGTCAAGAAATTTTCAAAAAAAGCTTGATTTTCACGAGATTATGTGCTACAATACCTAAGCAGTTGAGATGTGGGGCATTAGCTCAGCTGGGAGAGCGCTACACTGGCAGTGTAGAGGTCAGCGGTTCGATCCCGCTATGCTCCACCAAATGTGTATTGGACGAACACCTATTTCTTCAATGGCGGCTTCGCCGTGAAAGTGTCCTTCTGATACGAATTGCAAAAGCACCATCTTGGTTAATTCCAGGATGGTGCTTTTGCTATATCCGCACATTCGATTTATCTGCTTGTTTCCCCTACAATAAAGGGGAAATCAAAAACAGGAGGTCGAAAGACTATGAAAGCAAAGCGGAAATGCTTCGGCGATTTCTGCGTAACGGTCATTACGTAGGAACACCGGTCTTTTGCTTTTGTAATTACGGTTAATTCACTCTGTTTTCGTTCCAATTCCCGCACCTGCCGTTTTCAAAAATCGTGCGACCGCCTTACGGCGGTTAGTAGATTGCGGCTGTCGCCGCAGATTAGCTTGCTTACGCTCGCATTGGATGATTCCGGATTTGAAGAGTTAAGAGTCCAGATTTATCCACAAAGCGGGGCGAACGCAGACAAAATCATCGTCGACACTGCCACCATAGTAATAGACCGAGCCGTCATTGCGGACAGAGGCGGCACTGAACTGACTATAGCCGGGCGACCGGAGCCACCACCAGCAGTTGCCATTGTCGCTATTTACATACGCTCCATTGTCAACTGCATATTTTGTGGGTTTACACTGCATTGCGTTATCGGAAGAGAAATATTTCTCTACTTCCGTGATGCCGAGCAAGAAAACCTTGTCCGTTGTTGCATTGCCGGGATTCGTGCTATATTTTGGGTTTTTATCTGCTGATACATTTGTATTTTGAATTTGTGACTGTTCCTCTGCACTGAAAGCATTGTTTAGGAATGTGCCGTTCATCCATTTACGGAGTGAGCAGTTTTCCCAAGTTATGTCCGTATATGACGTATTGTACTGTTGGCAGTCGAGCGCTTGTTTGCTGACGAGAAGTAAAGACATACCGTCTTTATCAAGCACTGTCCATTCAATTGCTTCTTTGCCGTTGGAAGTGTAGTCATCTTGTTCATAAGCACCGAAAGTATAGGTATCGCCAATATTGATATTTTTTATTTTGTTCCATTTTTCTTCGCCGTATTTTCCGATATAACAGCTTTCTATCTGATTTTCGCTGTCTTTGTATCCATTCAATGCCTCAAATGCTGTTATTGCTTCATCATATTTTTCATCTTTCATCAAAGAAACGGCGGCATTATACTTGCTGTTTGGAATAATCACCGTTGTCAGAACAATTACAAATGCGATACACACCGCAACAATAGGCGTACCGATAGCAAATGCCTTTTTACGCTTTTTTGCTGCCTTTTCAGCCGCAATACGGCGTTCTTCGGCTTTGCGTTCTGCTTCCAGTCGGTCGGCTTCTTTCTTTGCTTTGATTTCTTCGATTTTCTTTTGGCAAGCGTAAATCTGTTCGTCGGAATCCTTCCAACCGGAAATCGTCTGGAAAGTCTTGATAGCAGCTTCGTATGCGGCAATTTTTACTCCGGTCATGCTCGATTTCGCAGAAGCGTATACGGCATCCTTGCGGCAAATATCCGCTTTATCAAGGCACTTCTCGGCGAGGGCATCCGCATCATTAAAGCCGGGAATCGTAGCAAACGTATCGGCGGCGGCTTTGAAAGCGCTCTCCGTATCTGCAGCGTTCATAGCTTTTTTCGCATTGTTATAGATGCCCGTCAAACGGGTATTCTCATTGCGTTTAAGTCGGAGGCCAAGCGG
>JAZUJI010000065.1:0-7123 GCA_045642685.1 Acutalibacteraceae bacterium
TACAGGATTTATTTATTAAAGAGTTAAAAAATAATCCTTTAACACGCGATTATTTTATTAAACTTTTTAAAGGTACATTAAAAAAAGAAATACTGAGTGCATCACAAAAACTAACATCAAATAATACTACTGACGGTTTATGTGACCTTTCTTCTCTTTTTACTAACTTGCTTGACTCTATTGATTTCAAATGGAAGCATTTGTTTAAAACTGCAACTGGTGTAGGAGAAGGTGTTTTAACAACGCTTTTTGGCCCTGCAGGTATTGGCATAAAAGCAGGATTCGAAATCACCAAATTGGCGGATACATTTACAAAAGGGTTGGGCATAGCATTTTCATTAGATAACACATATGTCACCATAGGACCCAATAAAGCATCTTCAAATTGCGGAGTAAGTGTCATCACAAATAACAATGTTGATTCAGAGGCTGTTTTACAGGTATTTAGAATTACTCCTGATGAAGAAATTATGGTAATACTGAATTCCGAACATAATTTTGACCAGTATGAAATGTACAACATATGCTTTATTAAAAATGATACTCTTGTTCAGCCAAGTGGAAAAGTTACCGTCAGAATTCCTATTCCTGTCGGTATGGATGGCAAAACATGCAATGTTCTTCGCCAGGAAAAAGATAACACATGGGAAATGCTCGATGCTCATGTTGAAGGGGCGTATCTTGTGTTTGAAACCGACCACTTCAGTCTGTATTCCGTTATAGGAGATTATCTGCCGCTTTCCGTTGAGTCGGAGCCGAGCGTTACAGAGTATCTATTGGGAGACACCCTGAATCTTGACGGCTTGAAACTCAAGTGCGGTGATACAGTAATTGAAAGCGGATTTTTGTGTACTCCCATGACTCTTAATGAATGCGGTCGGCAGACGATCAAAGTGAAATATGGCGAGGTTGAAACATCTTTTTGTGTTACCGTAAGCGATCCTCTTTCAGATGCAAAATCAGAGGCTGTTTTGATACTTGAAGAAGCCAAGAATGGTTTATCATCAACTGAAGCAAAGAATATCATTGATGAAGCAATCATAGCAGCAAATAATGCCACATCATTAGACAACATAAATTCAATAAAAGAAAAAGCGATTTCTGATGCAAAGTCTGCGGACAAAGCTGCTTCCGACAAAGCTCTTGCAGATGCAAAATCCGCTGCAAAATCAGAGCTTACAACCGCAAAGAACAATGCAAAATCGGACGAAGCAAAAGTTGCTATTGATACTGCCATTGCAAATGTCGATAAGGCAACAAATCTTGACGATGTAGATTCGGCTAAATCAGCAGGTATAACAGCCGCCACTAATGCCGACAAGGCTCTTGCAGATGCTAAGACAGTTGCTAAATCAGAACTTTATAAAGCAAAGAGCAATGCAAAATCGGACGAAGCAAAAGCTGCTATTGATACTGCCTTTGCAAATGTTGACAAGGCAACAAATCTCGATGCAGTAGCTTCTGCAAAGGCAGAAGGTACAAGGAATGCCGAAAATGCCGATAACGCCTATGCCGAAAAGATAAAGTTCGATAATGTTAATATCAAAGTTGCCGGGGCACAAACCATTGATTACCGCAGCATTGTCACAATCAAGGCAACGGCAGAGAATGTTCCCGAAGGATACAAGCTTGCAATATATCTCGGCAGCCAGAAGGTCTCCGAGGGTGACAACAAGTCGGTTTCATACACCCACGGTGAACTCAAGACCGATTTGAATTACACCGTTAAGGTCATTGATGCAAACGACGAGGTTCAACATTCTTCCGACGGCAATGATCTCAGCCAAGACGGCACGGTGAAATGCAACGCAAAATTCTTTAAGAAGCTCTTCGCATTTTTCAAGGGAATATTCCATTTTCTCCCGGTTGTCGAAATTAAACCCGTGATCGAACAAACAAAATAAAAATAGTGCCTGCCCATGGATCTTCCGTGAGCAGGCACTTTTCGTTATCCGTTATTTTTGTTTTTCTTTCGCATCAGGCGTAGCCGCAGGTGAGAACGACCCAGTTTCCGCCGTTTCTGCGAGCCAGATAAAAGGTGAAGCCCGTGTAAAGGTCATTGCTGTTAAACGATTGTGTATTTCGCTTTGTGGTAAACGACGCTTCAAACACGGCGAACGCATCGACCGTTACGGATTGGCTCAACGCCAGACTTTCACAATATTCACGGTTCTTCTGTGTCTGTGTTTCGTCCCCGCAATAGTGAATGGTCAGAACGGTTTTAACATCCTCGAACCCGTTCAGCTCGTTTTCAACCGCTTTTGCCGCCGCAGCCAAATCGTCTTTGTCAAAAATTTCGGATGAACCGCTGAACGAAACCGGCTCCGCTGTGTCCGGTCGGTTCGGGGTCGGAATGACCCGGGGCGCAAGGAACAAAACGAACAGGAAAACAAGCACGAGAACAAGAAAAACCGCAAGCAAAACAAAACCGATTTTTCGTTTGCTTTTTTTCATGCTTTCACCTCTCTTTCCGCTGCCGAATGTCGGCATTGCAAATGTGTTTTTGCTTTTATTCTTCCGGATTTAAGGCAACGCCGAGCTTGCGTGCGTTTTCCGCAAAATCCGCACAGGTCAATTCTCTCGTTCGGCTCGGCAGCGTTTTCGGGATCGCAAACCCTAACTCATACAGCCACATCGCATCGTAACCGGCAGACCGCAGGCAGGTCAGAAGCCGCTGCCAATCCAGTTTGCCCTCGCCGGGCAGCCAGTGCCTTTCGTCAACAAAATCATAATCGGAAATGTGCGTTGTTACGATTTTATCGCCGACCTTTTCGATAAAAGCGGCAAAATCCTCACCGAGAAGGTGGTTCGTGTCGAAGCACACCCGCAGCTTTTCGTTTGCCTGAAGCAGCGAAAAAATTTCATCGCTGTTTCTGCCCAGGCAGGTACGGGGCAGATTTTCCACGCACACCGCTGCGCCGAAACCGGCGGCAAATTCCGCCAATTCGTTCAGCGCTTTTTTTGCCGTTTTCATTCGTTTCTTTCGGTTGAACTTCCAAATCGGTTCACCGCTCGGATGTACAACAAAGCGGCAGATACCCGCCTGCTCATTTGCTTTTTTCATCAGCGTTTTGAAATATTCCACCGCCGTTTCAGAACCGGCTTCACGGGAAAGATCCAAAACACGGAACGGCGAAAACGGCAGATGCAGCGACCACAGCTCGACCCCGTAAGTGTCGGCAAATACTTTCAGCTGCGCAAAATCAAGCGCATCGGTTTCCTCCTTGCCGTAGGAAATTTCCATGGCGTCGATCGAAGCGTTTTTGTATTGTTGAAACAGTTCTTCTGTCGGTTTTTTTCCGCAGCTTGAAAGACCAAGTTTCATTTTTCTTTTCTCCCTTCGTCACTTCGCCTGCTGGTACACACGCACATAGTCCACCAAAAATTCAACATCGCCGCTGTTTTGGGAAATATCGCCTTTGCCGCTTGCCACGCCGCCGCTGCCGGCAATTTCCACGGAGAGCAGCAGACATTCGGGGTTTTGCGAAACGCCGCCCCGGTCGGTGCGTGCGCACTCATGACCGTTGATGTAAAAAACATATTCATCGGGTGTCCACTTCACGCCGTAGGTGTTGTACTGCTCATAGGGATCTACAGCGTAAAAGTCGCCGACATGGTAATGCTCGTGCGCTTCGCCGTAGCCGTTCCAATGCAGGTTCATGCTGACCTTGTTTGCTGTATGCAGCGGAAGATCGGGATAACCGAACGACTCGAACACATCAATTTCCGTGCCGTCCCTTCCGTCATTGTCCGTTTGGTAAACCCCTGCGTTCATCATCCAGAACGCCGACCAAAGCCCTTCACCGGCGGGCAGGATCGCACGGGTTTCAAAATAACCGTAAAGGAACGAATCGGGGTTGCTCCGATCGCCGGGGTTGGAAAGGTGCGTTGTGACATAGCCCGTATACCAGCCGGGCTTGTAATCGCCGCCGTAACGGGCAGCCGTTTCGCTGTCCACATATTTCACCTTGATATGCAGGTTGTCGTCGCTTACACAAATCATATCTTTGTGCCAGAAGCCGCCGTTGCGCACCGCACCCCAGTGAAGCGTATCGACATTCTGGTTATCGTTCCATTTGTTTTTGTCAAGCTCCGTACCCTTAAATTCATCCTGCCAGACGAGGCGGTAGCCCTCTTTTTCCAAATTCAAGGCCTTGTTTTTCGGGTTCAGACCCAGACCGATGTCCGCACGGAAAAGGGACGAGAGAAAAACAAGAAATGCGATCAGTAAATTGACAATTTTCATTTTTTACCTCCGTTTTATGAACGGAACCGAAAAGCCGTTAAGCGATCCGCAGGAATTTGCACACACGCAAAAACCAATCCCGCAATTTATCCAAAAAGATTCTGCCGCCGCTTCTGCGGTCTGTATACGGTGCGTTTTCGCCGTTGATTTCGCTGACATTTCCGTTTTCATCCACCGACAAAACCTTGTAATCGACAATACCGTTCTCGGTTTCCTCCACCAAAATGCCGATGTTGCCGTCACGCAGCTCACTCATACACGAATAGGCAAAGAAACCGTCGTTGATGTGATAGGTGCTGATCCAGTTCACGGAATTGTCATTCCCGATCAAACCGACCCTTACAACGCCGTTTGCCCGGCTGTCCCGGTCACCGGAAAACGACGCCAGCAGCACATTTTTGCCGTTGATTTTTTTCGAGTAATTGATGAACGACACCATGCAGTCATCTTTGCCGGTCAGCTGCGGGTCCAGCTGAAACTTCGTCCATGTTTCGCCGCCGTCATAGCTGTCGGCATAGGCAATGCACTTGTTTATATTGCGGGCAAAAGCACGCAGACCGCCGTCGGGCAAGGCGACGATTTGTGTTTCGCTCGTTTTTGCGATCCGGATACGCCAGTCGGCATTCTCGCCCCGTTTCCATGTCTGACCGCCGTCATCGGAATAAATCGTACTGAAATGCTCGATCGTCTTTCCGCCCCAATACATCGGGAACAGGATCCGCTCTTTACCGTTGACGGTGGTGATAAAGCCTCTGCCGGGGCCTGCGCCGTAAAAGCGTTCGTTCTCGCCTTTGACAAAGGCGTTGAGCACCATCGGCTCACTCCATGTTTTGCCGTTATCGTCCGACCAGCGCAGCCACTCAAAGCAGGTGCGGTACACCGTCAGCTCCGACTCAATGTAAAACACATTCTGCTTCACCGTCACATCGGTTCCGTTTTGCTTCATGGTCAGCGGTTCGCCGTTTTTGTAAAGCCGGTATTCGCTGTCCACGCTGTAGGCGGTTTTCGCTCCGTCCGCCAGCGCAAAAACACCGGCAAAGCCCCGGCTGAAATCACCGATATAGTATTTTGCCTGTTTCATGTCGGTGTTTTCGCCGTCAAACAGCACGATGCGCTTTTTTCCGTTCACCACCGCACAGCCGCTGCCCGGCTCGGAAGCCGCAGAGCCGATGCCGGAGGGAAACGCATCGCAAAGCAGAAAGATCCGACCGGTTTCCTTGGACTGAATAACAGCCGGGTCAATAAACGAAGCGCTGTTCTTATTTGTCACGCCGTCCGGGTAATCATCAAAGCGGTTGACCACGGTATGCGTCCAGTTCGTGTATCCGTCCGGCGAAACGGCAACCAGCGTATCCAGATTGTTCGGTGAATCCGATGCGTGGGAATAGCGCATATCCACCGATGCCAGCACGCTGCCGTTCTGAAGCGTGAGTAAACCCGGGATCCGGAAGCTCTCGCTCCCCTGTGTGTTTTTAACGAAAGGCTGCTCGTAAACCTTTTTTTCCTGCGCATGAACCGCCGCAGCCGAAGAAGCAAGCATGACCGCACTTAACATAATTGCCAGGTATTTTTTCATAGCAGCTCCTCCGTTAAAATACGAGATGTACCAGACCCATCACAACACGGGTCAGAACTTCCCAGAATGTGGTCAGGATCAGATCCGTTTTGGTAATGCCGCCCGCATCGAACACATGGGAGCCGTCCATACTGCCGATTTCTTTAACGGAAACCATACGGCTTTCATATTCTCTCGGATTTTTTTCGTTGAGCCTGATCACCCGGACACCGCTGGTGAACAAGCGAAGCGGTGCCTGATATTTGCAGCCGCCCGTGTTGACAATGTCAATGCCGTCCACATTCACGGTGAAGGTGTTGGAATGGTCATGACCCGAGAAAATTGCGATCACATCGCCGGTTCTTCTCATTTCTTCAAACTGCCCGAAGTTGTAATAACCCGGGTAGCATTTTTCCATATATACACCGCTTTTGATATTCTGAATTTTCGGGATCGGTGCAAGGATGTAGTGTCCGTCATAAAAATCCATACCCAGCGCACCGACGCTGTTGTTCACCCGGTCATGCAGCGCATCGTAGATCTCTTCCACAATAATGTGCTGGAACGCCATGGACGGAACCGGCACGCCGCCGTTATCGGCTTTGAGCTGTGCGGCACGGTTTTTGTACCACTCGATCTGATCCGTATGTACGGAATCGTAGCCGAGGTAATTGCCTTCTTCGTCAAAAACGGAATCGCCCGAATCGAACATATACAGGTTAAAGGCGACCTTTTTTCCGTCCGAGGACAAAATCGGCAAATCGTGCGTACCGCAGCCGGTCAGCTCCGGCACGGCATCGCTGCCCAGGAAATAAACGCCGCCGTAACGCTCGTAATATTCGAGCAGCTCGGGTCCGCTTTTTCCGCTCTGGCGGTCATGGTTGCCGAAGGTGATCGTAAACGGAACTTTGCGTTCGGTGAACAGCTCGCAGATCTGCCGGATACATTCCTCCAGCGGATTCGGGCAGGAGGCAGGAGCTTCCTTGACATCGCCCGCAATGTCGCCGCCCAGAACGACTAAATCCGGCTTGACCGTATCGAGGGTTTCGATAACATACTGCTTCAGCAGCGGATCAAGCGGATAATGCTGATGAAAATCCGTCAGATGAATGATGGTGAAATTGCCGTCCGCACGGAATTTCAGCGTCTGCTTTTCACCTGCTTCGGCGGCGAAGCACGGCACGCAGAGCGACACCGCCATCACCAGAGCCAGCAGAAATGAAATGGTTTTTTTACACATGGTGAACCTCTCCTTTTATAAGTTTTATCAGCAGATGAAGCTGTTTTTTACGCCGTTGTCTGTTTCCCTTTTTGTTTGAGCG
>JAZUJI010000066.1:0-11951 GCA_045642685.1 Acutalibacteraceae bacterium
TACCATGCGGCGTGCTTGCGCGCTTCGAGCATGGCGACCATCTGCCCTTTATATTCGCACATTCTTTCCGTCTGCTCCAGCATAATTTTCATGCGTACTTCGACAGGCGGCTCGGGCAGAACCGTGCCGTCTGCCAGATATGCCTGAATCTGGCGAAAAACCCACGGGCGACCCAGGGCACCTCTGCCGACCATAACGGCTTCACACCCGGTTTGCCGCATCAGCCTTGCCGCCGACACACCGTCCGTTACATCCCCGTTGGCAACCACCGGGATGTGCACCGCCTGACGCACCTGTGCAATACAGTCCGTCAAAACGGGAGGTGCGTACATTTGCGCCTTTGTGCGGCCGTGCACCGTGATCATGGCTGCACCGGCTGCTTCACACCGTTTTGCCAATTCCACGCAGTTGATATGTTCCTCATCCCAACCGGCACGCATTTTCACCGTGACCGGAATCTGCACCGCACCGCACACGGCTCGAACGATTTTTTCCGCTAACTCAGGCTGCTTCATCAACGCCGAGCCGCCGCCGTTGCCGGCAATTTTCGGTGCCGGACAGCCCATGTTGATATCAATCACATCCGGCGAAAAGGTCAGGCATTTTTCTGCCGCTTTCGCCATAAATTCCGGCTCATCGCCAAAAATCTGCGCCGCCGCAGGGTGCTCCTGCTCAGACAGCTCCAGCAGCTCCCGGGACTTTCGATCCTGCATACAAAGTCCCTTTGCGCTGACCATTTCGGTGACGGTATAGGACGCACCGAACTCGATGCATATTTCACGAAAGGCACGGTCTGCCACACCTGCCATCGGGGCAAGTGCCGCCGAACCGTTCCATTCAACACCTCGGATATTCAAAGAACGACCTTCTTTTTTAGGCAATACCGCACAATCAGGGTGTGCGAATTGCGAAGCAAGATTTTTCGTCAGGCTGTACAAAAAAATTGCAGGCTTGCTGACACAAGGCAAGAGATTTTTGTGCGGCATGACGGAATAAGATTCAAGAAAGGCGTACGCCGTGATTTGTGCGGTGCAGCCTTTAATAAAATCTACCGCAAACTATATCATAAAAAACGACCCTCGTCAACGAAAGGATACAAAGACTATGAAACTCATGGTTCTTGACGGCAACAGTATTCTCAACCGTGCTTTTTACGGCATCAAGCTGCTGACCACGAAAGACGGACAATTCACCAACGGCATTTACGGCTTTTTGACGATCCTGCTTCGCATGAACGAGGAAATCAGACCCGATGCCGTTGCCATTGCCTTTGACCTGAAAGCTCCGACCTTCCGGCACAAAATGTATGACGGCTACAAGGCGCAGCGCAAGGGGATGCCGCCGGAATTGGCACAGCAGATGCCGCCGCTCAAAGCACTTTTGCGTGCCCTCGGCTACACGCTTGTGGAATGTGAGGGCTGGGAAGCGGACGATATTCTCGGCACACTTGCCGCCCACGCCGCCGCTCAGGATGAATGCTGCATCGTCACCGGGGATCGTGACAGTCTGCAATTAGTGGATGAACGGGTAAAGGTCTATCTGACCTCGACCAAAATGGGGCGACCCGTCACCACGGTTTATGACCCCGAAAAAGTTAAGCTTGATTACGGCGTGGAACCGAAACAGCTCATTGACATCAAAGCCCTTATGGGAGATGCCTCCGACAATATCCCCGGTGTAGCGGGAATCGGTCAAAAGGGCGCAGGCGATCTGATTCAGCGATTCCACGACATCGACAATATCTATGAAAATATTGATGAAATCGACATCAAAGAAGGTATCCGCAGCAAGCTGAAAGCGGGCAGGGATATGGCATACCTGAGCCGTGCCCTCGGCACGATCAGCCGGGAAGCACCGATCGAAACCGACTACAGCACCTACATCCGAAAAGAACCCGACCATTTTGAAGCCGTTAAAATGCTGACTCAATTTGAAATGTTCAGTATGATCGAGCGGCTGCACCTTGACCCGAAAACAGCTCCGGTCGTGCAGAAAAAGGACGAGCCGAGTGAGAAATATTCCTGCACGGAATGTGACAATGTTTCCGCATTGAAAGCGGCGGTGGAGGCGCAGAACAAATGCTTTTTCGCCCTGGAAGAAAGCTGCGGTGAAATCAGCGGAATTTATGTGCGCTGCGGCAGGGAAGTCATTCACCTTTCGGCTCTGAATCTGATGTTTAACGGATTGGTTGCCGACCTGTTTGAAAACGAACAAATTGAAAAATACACAGACGATGCCAAAAAGGCTTACGCTTATGCCCTCGACAGCGGACTGGCTTTGAAAAATCTTGTGCTTGATACGCAGCTTTGCGGCTATCTGCTTAATCCGTCTGCCAACGACTACTCCGTTCGCCGCCTTGCCATGGAATACGGCGTACCCGCACCCGAAGATGAGGACATCCCCGAGGCGGCCTGTGCGGCGTGGCTGCTGCCGAAGCTGAGCGAAACGCTGACCCGAAAGCTTTGCGAAAACGACCAGCTCGCTCTGCTGCATGACATTGAGATCCCGCTGGCGCAGGTGCTCGCCTCCATGGAGCAAACAGGCTTTGCGGTGGATCGAACCGGCATAGCTCTGTTCGGCAAGCAGCTGGAAGCCGAGATCGAAACCATTGCACAGGAAATCTATGAAGAGGTCGGTTACGAATTTAACCTCAATTCACCGAAACAGCTCGGAGAAGCCCTGTTCGTGAAGCTCGCTCTCCCCGGCGGAAAGAAAACAAAAAGCGGCTGGTCAACCGCAGCGGAACTGCTGGAAAAGCTGGCAGACGATTTTCCGGTCGTGGAAAAAATTCTTCTCTACCGTCAGCGTACGAAACTCAATTCCACTTACTGTGTCGGGTTGATCAAGGCAATCGGCGCTGACGGTCGGATCCATTCCACCTTTAACCAGACGGAAACCCGTACCGGCCGTATTTCTTCCACGGAACCGAATTTGCAGAATATTCCCGTTCGCAGTGAACTGGGGCGTGAAATGCGCAAATTCTTTGTGGCAAAGCCCGGCTGTGTCTTAGTGGATGCGGATTATTCGCAAATCGAATTGCGTGTGCTTGCCGATGCGGCAAACGACCAAACGATGCTGGACGCATTCAACAACGGCGATGACATTCACGCCATTACAGCTTCTCAGGTGTTCAATATGCCCCTTGAAATGGTGACGCCGCTCATGCGCAGCCGTGCAAAAGCGGTCAATTTCGGCATTGTTTACGGAATCGGTGCTTTTTCGCTGGGCAAAAACATCGGCGTGACCCGTGCGGAAGCCGACCGGTATATCAAAGGCTATCTGTCCCATTATCACGGAGTGGATGCCTACATGAAAGAGAGCGTTGAAAAAGCCAAAACAGACGGCTACGCCGAAACGCTGTTTCACCGCCGCCGTTATCTGCCGGAGCTGACGGCAGGCAACGCCATGCTGCGTGCGTTCGGGGAACGGGTCGCAATGAATATGCCTATTCAGGGCACCGCCGCCGACATCATTAAAATTGCCATGGTGAAAGTATATCGCCGTTTGAAAGAAGAAAATCTGCAAGCCAAACTGATCATGCAGGTGCATGATGAGCTGATTATCGAAGCACCCGAAGCACAGGCGCAGCAGGTATGCGCTCTGCTCAAGGAAGAAATGGAGCGTGCCGTATCACTCAAAGTGAAAATGCTCGCCGATGTTCACGCCGGTAAAACCTGGTATGAGGCAAAGGAATAATGCCATGAAAGTTACCTTTATCTGTTCGGGCAACACCTGCCGCAGTCCGATGGCAATGGTGCTGTTCCGGAAATTGCTGAAAGAACGGGGCATTGAGGGCATCGAAACCGTCAGTGCAGGGCTTGCCTGTTTTGCCGGTGACGAAGCTTCCCCTCATGCGGTGAGTGTGATGCGGGAGTACGGACTGGATCTGTCCGGTCACCGTTCATGCCCATGCAGTCCGTATGCGTTGGACGAGGGCATTTTTGTGTGCATGACACAAGCCCATCAGCAAGCTTTGCGCCCCTATGTTCCGCCGCAGCGGCTGAAAGTGCTCGGCAGCGGCATTGCCGACCCGTATGGCGGTTCTGCGGACGATTACCGGCGCTGTGCGCAGGAAATCGAAGAAGCCCTGCCGCATTTACTCAAAGAGATTATCTGCGAAAACACGGAAATTGTTCCGATGAGCGCAAACCACACGGAACCGATTGCCGAGCTGGAACAAATCTGTTTTTCGACACCGTGGTCAAAAAAAAGTCTGGAAGAAGAATTGACCAACCAAACGGCACATTTTCTGGCAGCGGAATTTGAAAAGCAGGTCATCGGCTATATCGGCGTGTTGGATATTTGCGGAGAAGCAAATATAACCAATATCGCTGTTTTGCCCGCTTTTCGCCGCTGTTCGGCTGCGGACAAGCTGCTGACCTGCGCCATAGAACAGGCGCAGGAACGAAAAGATGCGTTTATCACCTTGGAAGTCCGAGAAAGCAATCGGGAAGCGATTGCCCTGTACACGAAACACGGCTTTCAGCCGGTGGGTGTACGGAAAAATTACTACACAAAACCGACGGAAGCTGCCTTGCTGATGACCAAACAGTTTACCGCACAGGGAAAGGATAACGAACATGAAGATACTTGCGATTGAATCCTCCTGCGATGATACGGCTGCCGCCGTTGTGGAGGACGGACGAACGGTGCTGAGCAATGTGGTTGCCTCCCAGGTGGATGCGCACATTGTCTACGGCGGTGTTGTGCCGGAGATCGCCTCCCGGATGCACACCGAAGCGATTCACGGCACCGTAAGTGAAGCCCTGCGTCAAGCCGACACGGACATCCGTGAAATAGATGCCATCGCCGTCACCTATGCCCCCGGCTTGATCGGTGCGCTGTTGATCGGTGTAAGCTTTGCCAAGGGGCTTGCGCTGAGCACAAACAAGCCGCTGATCCCCGTACATCATCTGCGCTCGCATATCGCCGCAAACTATATCACCACACCCTCGCTTGAACCGCCTTTTTTGGCGCTGGTGGTCAGCGGCGGACACAGCCACATTGTGCAGGTAAAAAGCTACACGGAATTTGAAATAATCGGAAAAACCATGGACGATGCCGCCGGTGAATGTATGGACAAGGCCGCCCGTGCGCTCGGTCTGCCCTACCCCGGCGGTTTGAATCTGGACCGTGCAGCAGAAAACGGAGACCCGAAAGCATACCGCTTCCCGCACCCGAGGGTAGACGGCAGTGCTTTTGATTTCAGCTTTTTGGGGCTGAAAACGGCTGCGGTCAATCTCATCCACAACGCCGAACAGAAAAATGAAACGGTTTCCGTTGCGGATTTCGGAGCATCCTACATACACGCTGTGGTGCGCTGCCTGACCGACAACACCCTGCGAGCCGCTGAAATCATCGGTGAAAAACGCATTGCCCTGGCAGGCGGCGTATCCGCCAACCGTGTTTTGCGCCGTGAAATGACAACGCTGTGTGAGCAAAAGGGGCTTGAATTGTTTTTCCCCGAATTGAAATACTGCGGTGACAATGCCGCTATGGTCGGTGCGCAGGGATATTACGAATTCTTAAGCGGGAAACAGGCGGATCTATCGCTGAATGCCTACGCAACCATGCCGATCGACAAGGCATATTTTTGATCAATTTGTAAAGCAATCCGCTTTACTCCACCAGATAGGTTTCTAAATATTCCATAAATCACAAAATATTGAGTTGGCGTTTCTGCTACTGTAAAGAAAATCACTTTACAATACAGAACGCCGATTTTTCTTTTGATTTGGGCTTGACAGCCGTGTTTCTTGGCAAAATAACACAAAATCGATTCGGATTTTTGAGCAGATTATATGGATTTTCCGTATTCCTTGCAAAAATGTGCTTTTATTCACTTCATTCGTTTTATACAGGATTCTGTTTTCGGTCAGCTCATCGTTTTTCCGTCACAAAAAACAAATTTGTCGGGTTGCGGCGTAAAGTTTTTCTGTTTGCAAATGTGAAAAACCCTGTGAAAAAAGTGAAAAAGTCACTATTTTAATTCTGATTTTGATATTAAAGTGAATAATTCTGTAAAGCAAACACCTTTCTCGCCTGTTTTTGACACAAAAATAGGGAAATGTATACACATTCGCATATACATTTCCCACCAATGTGAAAAAGTCAGTTTTTATCGGCAGAAGCAATTCGCCGAAGCCGCTTGATCGCCTGTTTCGGGTCAGGCGAACCGAACACGGCGCTGCCGGAAACAAACACATTCGCACCGTTTTTCGCCGCCTGCTCAATCGTGTTTTCGGCAATTCCTCCGTCCACCTGAATCAGGCAATCCAATCCCTGTGCCCGGCAGGCATCCCGAACGGCTTTCACTTTCGGCATCATCTCCGGCATAAAGCTCTGCCCGCCGAACCCCGGCTCCACCGTCATGATCAGCACCATGTCAAGCTGCGGCAGATACGGTAAAAGAGCGGAAACAGGCGTGTCCGGCTTCACGGAAAGACCTGCTTTACACCCGAGTGCATGAATGGTCTGAATCGTCTGCGCCGTATCGTCTTCACATTCGACATGAAAAGTCAGCATCTGTGCGCCTGCCTGAACGAAGTCCTGTGCATATTGCAGCGGATGAGCGATCATCAAATGAACATCAAAAAAAAGATCCGTACAGGAGCGCAGTGCATGAATGACCGGCGCACCAAAGGTGATATTCGGCACAAAGCGGCCGTCCATCACATCCAGATGCAGCCAGTCGGCACCGCTTTGTTCCATGCGAACCGCCTCTTCTTTCAGCCGTGAAAAATCGGCGGCAAGAATCGACGGAGAGATAAGAACATCCATTATCGTCTTCCTTTCCTGTGCTTTCTATTTGAATTCTAAGTGATTTTTCAAAAAATAGCAAGAAATATCGGAAAATACTTTGCAATTTCTATCTATTTATATTATAATGAATTATCAATAGCTAATACTGAAACATCTGAATCAAATGATTTGAGGGATGAAAATGGAACGACTTAAACAGCGCATAGACAAACGCAAACACAACATCCGCTTGCTGCAAGTGTTCAAGCCTTATCTGATGCGTCACAAAGGTGCCATGATTCTGGATCTGTTCTGTGCCTCTCTGACCACCGTCTGTGAGCTTGCCCTGCCGCTGCTTGTGCGGCAGATCACCGACGCCGCCATTAACGATGCCGCCTCACTCACAGCTTCCTACATTCTGAGTATTGCCGGTTTCTACATATTTTTGCGCATTGTCGATGCGATCGCCAACTATTATATGACCTGCGGCGGTCATGTCATGGGCTCCAAAATCGAAACGGAAATGCGCAACGATTTGTTTGAGCATTTGCAGACACTTTCTTTTTCCTATTATGACAACACCAAAATCGGTCAGCTCATGTCGAGGTTGACCAGTGACCTGTTCGATGTGACCGAATTTGCGCACCATATGCCCGAGGAATGCCTGATCGCCATCATTAAAATCATCGGCTGCTTCATCATCTTCGCAAAGATGAACATATGGTTCACGCTGCTGATTTTTCTGCTCTTCCCGGTCATTTTGCTCATGACCAAGCGCAACCGCACCAAAATGCGGGAGACTTTCAAGGATTCCCGCCACCAGATCGGTGAAATCACTGCGCAGACCGAGGACAGCCTCTTGGGTATTCGTGTGGTGCAGTCCTATTCCAACGAAGCGATCGAAAAAGAAAAATTTGACCTCGGCTCCCTGCGTTTTCTCAAGCTCAAACGCCTTTCCTACAAATATATGGCGAACTTTCACACCACCGTGCGTGTGTTTGACGGCATGATGTATGTTTTGGTTCTGGCAGGCGGTGCGTTTTTCATCCATGCCGGGCAGATTTCCGCTGCAGACCTGACCGCCTATCTGCTGATGATTTCCACGCTCATGGGCACCATTCGCCGGATCGTCGATTTCAGTGAACAGTTTTCCAAGGGTATGACCGGCATTGAGCGGTTCGATGAAGTCATGTCCGTCAACAGTGAGGTCACGGAGGCAGAGGATGCCGTTGAACTGACCGAAACCAAAGGCGAAATCGAATTTGAAAATGTTTCTTTTCTTTATACCGGTACGGAGGACAAAGTGCTTGAAAACATCAGCTTTGTCATGAAACCCGGCAGAAGCGTTGCGATCGTCGGTCCGTCCGGCGGCGGTAAAACGACCCTTTGCAATTTGATTCCCCGTTTTTACGATGCAACCGGCGGTCGGATCCTGCTCGACGGAAAAGACATCCGTACCTTCACACTCAAATCGCTGCGGGAACATATCGGTGTTGTGCAGCAGGATGTTTATATGTTCGCAGGCACCGTCAAAGAAAACATTGCATACGGTAAACCGCACGCAACCGATGATGAAATTGTCAAAGCTGCCTGTGATGCAGGAGCCGACGAGTTTATCCGTCAGCTTCCCAACGGCTACGATACCTATGTGGGAGAACGGGGCGTAAAGCTTTCCGGCGGACAAAAGCAGCGCATCTCCATTGCCCGTGTCTTTTTGAAGAACCCCGAGATCCTGATTCTGGACGAAGCGACCAGTGCTCTGGATAACGAGAGTGAGCGTCTGGTGCAGCAATCGCTCGAACGCCTTGCCAAAGGGCGCACCACCCTGACCATTGCGCACCGGCTGACCACGATCAAAAACGCTTCGGATATTCTCGTCCTTACATCAGACGGCATTGTGCAGCAGGGCAGTCATAAAGAGTTGCTCGAACAGGGCGGACTTTATGCCGATATGTATGCTCTGTATGCGATCTGAACAATAATCATATTTTACGGAGGTTTATACCAATGCTTAAAAACATACCATCTGTTCTTTCCCCCGAATTGCTGAAAATCCTCATGGAAATGGGGCACGGCGATGAAATCGTCATCGGGGACGGCAACTTCCCTGCCGCATCCGTTGCACAGCGTTTGGTTCGCCTGGACGGACACGGCGTGCCCGAAATCTTGGACGCCATTCTGCAGCTCATGCCGCTGGACACTTATATCGAAGCTCCCGTTGCGCTGATGAACATCGGTGAAGGGGATGAGCTGCCTCCCATCTGGGAAACCTATAAAAACATCGTCACCGAAAAAGAGGGTGACAAAACGATCGAAAAAATCGAACGCTTTGCCTTTTATGACCGGGCAAAGAAGGCCTATGCCGTTGTCGCAACCGGTGAAACCGCCATCTACGCCAACATCATCCTGAAAAAAGGCGTCGTCAAGGAATAAGGAGGAGCGTACATTGAAACGAGTACTCGCTTTCGATTTCGGTGCCTCGAGCGGCCGTGCCATTATTGGCAGCTTTGACGGTAAAAAAATTACGCTGGAAGAGGTTCACCGTTTTTCCAATGACCCGGTGAGCGTCCACGGCACAAGCTATTGGGATGTGCTGCGCCTGTTCCATGAAATCAAGCAGGGCATCCTCAAAGCCAAAGGAAACGGCGGCTTTGATTCCATCGGCATCGACACCTGGGGCGTTGACTTCGGTCTGCTCGATGAACACGGTCTGCTGCTGGAAAACCCGATCCACTACCGTGATAAGCGCACAGTCGGTCTGGTTGAAGAAGCATTTAAGAGCATCCCGAAAGAAAAGCTCTACAATCTGACCGGCATACAATTCATGGAATTGAACACCGTGTTCCAGCTGCTTTCCATCAAGTTACAGCGGCCGTATCTGTTTGACCGTGCGGACAAAATGCTGTTTATGCCGGATTTGTTCGCTTATATGCTCACCGGCGTAAAATCCACCGAATATTCCATCGCCACCACCTCGCAGCTCATTGACATCCAAACGGGTACCTGGTGCGATGAAATTTTCGATACACTCGGGATCCCGAAGCGTTTGACCACCGACATTGTAAAATCCGGCACCGTCATCGGCACGCTTTCCGATGAGATCTGCGAAGAATGCGGTGTTGACAAAACGCCCGTTGTGGCGGTGTGTGAGCACGACACGCAGTCGGCTATCTCGGCGGTACCCTGCCCCGACGGCAGCTTTGCCTTTTTGAGCAGCGGAACATGGTCGCTGTTCGGCACCGAATTGCCTAAACCCATCGTCAACCAAAAAACCATGGATATTAACATCACCAATGAGGGCGGTTACGGTGACAGCACGGGATTTTTGAAAAACATCATCGGTCTTTGGCTGATTCAGGAAAGCCGCCGACAGTTTGCACGGGAGGGCACGCAGTACAGCTACGCCGATTTGGAAAAGCTCGCTTTGGCATCAAAGCCCTTTGCCTGCTTCATTGACCCGGATGCGCCCGAATTTGTGGCGCACGGCGATATTCCGTCCCGTGTCAGGGAATACTGCCGCAAAACCGGTCAGTATGTTCCGCAGACGGTCGGTGAAATCATGCGCTGCATCTATGAAAGCCTTGCCATGAAATATCGCCTGACCTTTGAAAAATTGCAAGAATGTACCGAACGGAATTACGATGTAATCCATGTCATCGGCGGCGGCACCAAAGACACCCTGCTTTGCCGGATGACCGCTAATTCCTGCGCCCGCAAGGTGGTTGCCGGCCCGATCGAAGCAACCGTGCTCGGAAATATTGCCGTTCAGCTTCTGGCAAGCGGTGAGATCAAGAGCATCGAGCAGGCTCGCCGGATCATCGCCGAGAGTGAAGCCACCACCGAATATCTGCCCGAAAATACAGAAGAATGGGCAGAACATTACAAGCACTTTATTCAAGTGATCCATACATAATTTACTGAAAAAGGAGAAATGTAAAATGGCAAATGCAAAAATCGGCATCAGACCCATCATTGACGGCCGTTGGGGCGGCGTGCGTGAAAGTCTTGAAGAAAAGACCATGTCGCTGGCCAACGCAGCTAAAAAGCTCATCGAGGAAAATGTTTTCTACGCAGACGGTACACCGGCGCAGTGTGTTATTTCCCCCTGCACCATCGGCGGCGGTGCAGAAGCCGCAAAATGCGCTGATTTCTTCGCGACCCAGAATGTCTGCGCCACGCTTTCCGTAACCCCCTGCTGGTGCTACGGCAGTGAAACCATGGATCTGGATCCCACCACCATCAAGGCGATCTGGGGCTTCAACGGCACAGAGCGTCCCGGCGCCGTTTATCTGGCTGCCGCTCTCGCCGCCCACGCACAGAGAGGACTCCCCGCTTTCTCCATTTATGGGCACGATGTTCAGGATGTTGAGGATGCGACCGTTCCGGAAGATGTCAAGGAAAAGATTCTTCGCTTCGCCCGCTGCGCCGTTGCAGTCGGTCAGATTCGCGGTAAGAGCTATGTAAACATCGGTGCCGTTGCCATGGGTATCGGCGGCTCCTGCTGTGACCCGTCCGTCCTTCAGCACTATTTCGGTCTTCGCCCGGAATGGGTCGATATGTGCGAAGTCACCCGCCGTGTCGAGCTTGAAATTTATGACAAAGAAGAATACAAAAAGGCTCTTGCCTGGGTCAAGGAAAAATGCCCCGAGGGCTTTGACAAAAACGCCAATCCATCCTCCAAAGAGCGCAAGGATTGGGAATGGGAATTTGTTACCAAGATGACCCTCATCATCCGTGACATTCTGCTTGGCAACCCGAAGCTGGACGATGTTGTTCCCTCCAAGGAAATTCAGGACAGCATGAACGGTGCGCTCACCACCGGCTGGCACGAAGAGGCACTCGGCAAGAACGCGATTCTCGGCGGCTTCCAGGGTCAGAGACAATGGACGGACTTCATGCCCAACTGCGATTTCACGGAGGCTCTGCTCAACACCAGCTTTGACTGGAACGGCAAGAGAGAACCCATCACCTTCGCAACCGAAAACGACGGTCTGAACGGTCTTTCCATGCTTGTCGGCAAGCTTCTGACCGGCACGGCAAGCGTATTCGCCGATGTTCGCACCTACTGGAGCCCGGAAGCTGTTAAGCGTGTCACCGGCTGGACCCCCGAAGGAAAAGCGGCAAACGGCTTTATCCATCTGATCAACTCCGGTGCTGCCGCTCTGGACGCTACCGGTGTTTGTGAAGACGAAAACGGCAACAAGCTCATC
>JAZUJI010000067.1:0-17023 GCA_045642685.1 Acutalibacteraceae bacterium
GCCGACCTTGGGCAGATGCTCAAGCACCAGCACGGATGCAGCGGCATTGGTTCGTTTCGCCTCAATGGCGGCGCACAGCCCGGAGGCGCCGCCGCCGATGAGGATTATGTCGGTGTGTTTCATTCGATTACCGTGTAAAAGTGGATAATGTTCATGTCTTCGGGCATCATCAGCCCGTGCGAACCGCTGCCCCCGTCAATTTCGTGGCAGCCGTGGTCGGGCGCAAAGCCCAGCAGCGTGCGGTGACCGCCGCTTTCCCGAATGACCTGAGCAAGCTGTGCGTAGGCGTTGGCGTTGTGGCGCAATGCGTCCAGCGCTTCTTTTCCCTCGGGACCGACCCGGTGCATATTCCCGTCGTAATTCGGGTTGTAGACACAAAGCAAATCGTATTTATCCTGCCGGATCAGTTCGGCGGCTTTTTCGTTGGCTTCGTCCGGCGTTTCCACAATGAAATAGTCCATTTTGCGTTCTAAGAAGATCTTGGACATACTGTCCTCACCCGTGGAAACGATGCAGGGCTTTTTACCGGCACGAATCAGCGCATCAAAAACGGTGTCCGCTTTCACAACGGGCTTGCGGTAGGCCTTGATGCCGTGAATGTCGGGGTCGGCACCGGTGTACATGGTGGCAAAGCAAACGGGCGTAACGGACGGCATGACCGTTTGCAGCGGCAGCGTGAGCTGTGCGTTGAGCATCACGGGCAGAAAGTCCGCCGTGTATTTTTCAAACAGCCAAAGCGCAACCGCATCGGGGTTATACATCACGACCCGGTCAATGTTTTTGTTTTCAATAAATTTCATCAGCGGTTCAACGGCAGGCTGTGCCGTTTTGGGTGCTTCCACGCCGAGGGCGGCGGTGAGAGCGGCGGCAACGCCGGTGAGCGAATAGGGGCAGAAGATTTCGTTTTCTTCGTTGTTCATTTTTTTCATCCTCTTTGTCTGTCGGTCGGTGTAAAAGGCAAAGCCCTTTTCATAAAGCTTTGTAAACATCATTTTATATTCGGGTTGAGGGTCTGCATCGTTACCGGTTCGTTTGCGCTGCTTTCGTACTTGGGCTGATAGTAGTTTTCTTTTTTGCAGTCCCATGTGCCGTCATTACGGGTGGTGATGACGGTGCAGCCGCGCTGAGAGCCTTTGACATCAATGCCGATGTAGGCGAGGTAGTCGATGGAACCGCCGTAGGTCAGACGGATCCCCTTGTAATCAAGAGAGAAGTTGTTGAAGTGGTCGTGACCGCAGAAAATGCCCTGGGTGGATTTGCCGGAGCAGACGGCTTCAAACATATTGTCCTCGTTCTTTCCGCAGTAAACCTTTTCATCCGTTTCGCCGGCAACGCCGTAAACACGCTTGACATTTTCCGTGTCCTTATAGCCGTTTTCTCTGTATTCATTATAGGCATCCCGGTATTCCGGCAGCGGAATGTGCATGAACATCAGGCTTTTTACCGTGCCGTACTGCTCTGTGAGTGCTTTGGCTTCCGCTGCACCGAGCTTCATGGAGGCAATGGTCTGACGGTTGCATTGGTTCATCTTTTTTACCTGAGCGGTATACCAGTCGATCTGATTCTGGTGAAGGTTGTCGTAGTGCCAGAAGATGCCGAAAAAGTCAAAGTCCGTGTAGGAGTGGCTGTCAAGCACATAGAAAGTGCGGGTGATCAGCCCTTTGCTGTTTTGGACATTGACGGCGTAGTTGCCGTAGCCGTCCACTTCCTCGGGGCCGACCTCAAACAGGCTGTGCGGATAAGCGGTGCGGTCGCTGTAAATTTTTGAAATTTTCGCACGGCTTGCAATGGAGTAAAGCTCTGTGTCGTGGTTGCCGTAGCAGGTGCACCAGTACACGCCGAGCTTTTCCATCATGGCGCAGAGCACACGAGCCGGGCGCAGGTTGTTGATCGTGCCCGAAAACGGGTAGACCGGGTAAGCCTGATCGCCGGTGAAGATAACGAGGTCGGGCTTTTCGGCGGCGATCATGCTCGCTGCGGCGGTGAGTGCCTTGAGGTCTTTTTTGTAGGAAAGGAAGCCGCCGCCCAGATGAATGTCCGAAAGCTGCAGCACATGAAAATCTTCATCGGTCACAAAAGTGATGCAGCCGGTGTTCTTATCCCGTTGGGGCTTGAGCTGGTTTTCATAGGCAAGCGGTGAAAACGATTTTGCGTAGGTCATCAGTTTCGTGTTCGTCACCGTGTTGAGCACGGCGCTGACAATGGCGATAAGTGCGATCACAATGAAAAATCCCAGCAGGATCTTCAAAAAGGTATGCTTCTTTTTTTTGGCGTGTTTGGGCTTTGACATAAAATTTCCTCCTCATTTATCGGTTTTTTCTGCGGATGCAGTTTGTTCTTCTTCGGTCGGCAGATAGGCCCGGAATGCGTTCGGCACGGCGTAACGCTCCCGGATCTCTGCAGCAGTTGCCATGGTGAAACCGTCCGGCGGTTCGGTAAGAAGGATTTTCCAGCCGGTCATGTGCCATTCCACATGAGAGAAAATGTGTTTTGCGCCGGGCAGTGGAGTTATGGTTTTTGCGTGCGGATAACGCTTTCGCAGCTCGTCCGGTGTGCGGTGCCCCAACTCATTGGGCAGCTCCCACAAATTTGCCAGCAGTCCGCTGTCCGGGCGTTTATTCAGCGCAAAGCGGTCATTCCACTGCATGAGTAAAACGGTTCTCGGCTCCATGCGCCGGGCTTTCTTTTCCGCTCGAACCGGTAATTGCTCCGTGCGCCCGGTGGCAAGTGCATCGCAAAGCTCCCGCAGCGGACACCGCTGACAAAGCGGCGAACCGCCGGGCAGACAAATCGTTTCGCCCAGCTCCATGATCCCCTGCGTGAGGTATCCTGCCGCCTGCCCCTGCGGATAAACCCGCTTCAACGCTTCGGATACCGCCTTTTTGGTTTGCGGCTGCAAAATATCCGCTTCGCACCCGAGCAGGCGCATGACCACACGCAGCACATTGCCGTCCACCGCCGGTTCGGGCTTGCCGTAGGCAATGGAAGCGATCGCACCGGCGGTATAGTCGCCGATGCCGGGCAGTCTGCGCAGCAGGGAAACATCCTCCGGCAGGGTGCCGCCGTATTGCTCAACCAGAAGCTGAGCCGCCTTTTTCAGGTTTCTCGCCCGGGAATAGTAACCGAGCCCCTGCCACAGCTTGAGCAGATTCTCTTCGTCAGCGTCTGCCAGAGCCGCAGCGTCCGGCAAAGCGGAGATAAAGCGGTAATAATAGGGGATCACCGCCTCAATGCGGGTCTGCTGCAGCATGATTTCCGAGATCCAGACGGAATACGGGGTCGGGTTTTCCCGCCACGGCAGGCTTCTGCCGTTTTTTCGGTAATACCCGGTGATGAGCGGCACGGCACGGGCAAGCACCGTTTGGTTTAAGTCCATGGGTCCGCTCCTCCTTTGTAATGCCGATACCTCATTATAGCCTGCCTGCACGGCTTTTGCAAGCCGTTGATGCAAAAGCGGAAAGAATTTGTCAAAGCCTGTGTTCTGAGCGGTGAAAAAGGAAGATTTTGTCAACGGCAAAAAAGCACCTGCGTATCGGGTACCCGAACGAATCGGAAACACACCCACAAAAATAGTGAAAAAATAGTGTAAATTTAGTGGAGTTATCCGTTTCATTGTGTTATACTATGATTAAATAATGTACCTGAGGAATGACAAGATGATAAAGATTACTTTGACAAATGAAATATTGAAAAGAATTTCCGCAATAGACGAAAACCGTTTTGCTGTCAGAAATATTGAGCTGCCGGCCATTACGCAAAACAGACTCAGAAAAAACTCCAAAAAGAAAAGTTCCTACGCTTCCAACAAAATTGAGGGAAATCCGCTTACAGAAGTACAGGCTGTCGAGGCAATGGAAAGCGATGCTCACAAGCATTTTTTTAAGCCTGAGCAGGAGGTCAGAAATTATTTTTCCGCACTGACTTTACTCGAAGATAAGCTGAAAAATAAAATCCCTTTTTCAAAAGAGCTAATACTTGAAGTTCAGGCTGTAGTTGAAAAAGGTGCATCAAAGGAAAAAATCGGCTTACGAGGTGAAATGCCTCCGGGCGTACTGTTTGCGGTTTATGACAGTGAAACGGGTAATCCCGATTATATTCCTCCCGAACACTCCGAAATTCCTGCACTTCTTGACGAGCTGACAGAATATGTCAACACAACAGATGACCACCCGTTAATTGTTGCGGCTGTTGTACATTATCAGCTTGTGACAATACACCCGTTTGAAGACGGTAACGGCAGAACGGCACGGCTGATGTCAGGCTATATCCTTGATTTGAACGGTTACGGTTTTAACGGAATCGGTTCGTTAGAGGAGTATTTTGCGTATGATGCGGACGAATACTATTCTTCTCTGCAAATGGGATTGCCTGCACTGTATTACGCAGGCAGAGAGAACCCGCCTCATCCTGAAATTTGGATAAATTACTTTTTACGAATGATGGAACTCTATTCAAAAAAAGTCTGCGAAATATCGTTATCAGGTGCAGCAGATGAATTGGGTACGGCATTATCACATCTGACGGCAAAGGAAAAAGAATTTCTGATGTTTTTATTGAAAAATCATTTATTTGTATTTACTCCTATCGAAATAAGCAGACGGCTTCATGTAACGAATAAAACAGTTATCAATCGCTGTGCAAGGCTTGCATCAAACGGATTTTTAGTTCCGAATATCGTAAAAGAACGCATCCGTTCCTATACGGTAAGCAGATTTGCAAAAGAAAATGACAAAGCGATTATTTCAGCTTTGTCACAGTGAGTTCAGGTGAGATGTGTCCCTGTTTGTATCGAGAACATTCTCTATGCACAGGCACCTTTGGTTTATTGGATTTTTCTGTCTTTCACTCCGATAAAAAAGTACCTGCGCAGGAAAAAATTTCCATGCACAGGTGCTTTGATTTATTGAAAATTTCAGCCTTTCAGCCTGCTTTTCGGTCTGCTTTTCGGTCTTCGCCGAATACGCACGACCTTTCAGATGCGGGCAACGCCGGAATCCCTTGCCGCCTGCGCAACGGCGGCAGCGACAGCGTCTTTGACACGGGGGTCGAATGCCTTGGGCAGAATGTAATCGGATTTCAGCTCTTCATCGGTGATCAGACCTGCCAGAGCGTTTGCGGCGGCGACCTTCATTGCTTCGTTGATGTCGCTTGCACGCACATCCAGCGCACCGCGGAAAATGCCCGGGAACGCAAGAACATTGTTCACCTGGTTCGGGAAGTCGCTGCGCCCGGTGCAGACAACGGCGGCGCCTGCCTCCAGCGCAAGGTCGGGCATGATCTCGGGGGTCGGGTTAGCCATCGCCATAACAATGGGATCCTTTGCCATGGTCTTTACCATGTCGGGGGTCACGCAGCCGGGTGCGGAAACGCCGATGAAAATGTCGGCGCCCTTGAGTGCGTCTGCGAGTGTGCCGGTGATTTTGTCGTTGTTGGTGAAGTCGGCAATTTCCTGCTTAGCGGGTGTCAGACCGGGGGTACCGGCGCAGATGATGCCCTTGCGGTCGCACATGATGATGTTTTTCATGCCCATCCACTTGAACAGCTTGGCAATCGCAACACCGGCGGCACCGGCGCCGTTGAACACGGCGGTGCAGTCCTTAACATCTTTCTTTACGATTTTCAGCGCATTGATCAGAGCGGCGGAGCAGACCACGGCGGTACCGTGCTGATCATCGTGGAAAATCGGAATATCACAAACTTCTTTGAGCTTGCGCTCGATTTCAAAGCAGCGGGGCGCACCGATGTCTTCGAGGTTCACGCCGCCGAAGCTGCCGGCAAGCAGCGAAACGACCTTGACGATTTCATCCACATCCTTGCTGCGCACGCAAAGCGGGATAGCGTCCACGCCGCCGAACTCCTTGAACAGCACGCATTTGCCTTCCATAACGGGCATACCGGCTTCCGGACCGATGTCACCCAGGCCGAGCACGGCGGTGCCGTCGGTGACAACGGCAACGGTGTTCCAGCGACGGGTCAGCTCATAGCTTTTGTTAATGTCTTTCTGAATTTCCAGGCAGGGCTGTGCCACGCCGGGGGTGTATGCCAGCGAGAGAGCCTCTTTATCGGCGACCTTGGCACGGGCGGTAACCTCCAGCTTGCCTTTCCATTCATAATGCAGGCGAAGTGATTCTTTTGCGTAATCCATGTTTTTTCGTCCTTTGTTCATTTATTTCCGCCGAAAAGCGGCGGATGCGGAAACAGATGGGGAAGCGCACGCTCCCTTTCTGCCTTATTCGTTATCCCAGGGGAAGGTGTAGCTCAGACCGAGGTCATCACGAACCTTGCTGATTTCTTTCTGAACCGCTTCGTTGATCGGCACGCCGCTGTCCTTGCGGGAGAGCCAGACATTCCATTCTTTTTCGCCTGCGGTGTAAATATGATCCTGACCGGGGGCTTTCTTGGAGGCACGCACGGAGCGGATGATCTCACCGGCTTTTTTGCGGGTCAGCTCTTCGCCGAGGAAGTGGTTGGTGTCAATGGCGATGAAGAAATGACCGAGGTGGTAAGGCACAAGCTCACCGTTGGGACCTTTGCCGTCGAGCGCCTTGCCGTAGTTGCCGTCCTGCAAAACGGAGGAAAGCAGCTCAACGACCATGGCGTAGCCGTAGCCCTTGTATCCGCCGAGGGCTTCGCCGATGCCGCCGAGCGTGGTCAGTGCGGCCGTGCCCTGACGGATCTTTTTCAGCGCAACGCCGGAATCACCCTCAACGGGGTTGCCGTCAATGTCGATGACGGTGCCGGGGTGAACATCCTCGCCGATGCGCTCGTAATATTCGATTTTGCCGTTCTGGGTGATGGAGGTGGCGCAGTCGATGACGAAATCAAAATCCTCATCGGTGGGGATACCGATGGTCAGCGGGTTCGTGCCGAACATACCCTCAACGCCGAAGGTCGGCGCAACGGAGGGACGGGCGTTGGTGCCGGTCATGCCGATGCAGCCTGCCTTTGCCGCCATGGTTGCGTAGTAACCGGCGATCCCGTAGTGGCAGGAATTGCGCACAACGACCATGCCCATGCCGTATTTCTTGGCTTTCTCGATCGCCATTTTCATGGACTTGTAGCCAATGACCTGACCCATGCCGTCGTGACCGTCCACAACAGCGGTGGTTTCGGTTTCCTTGACGATTTCATAGTTGGTCACGGGCTGCTGGATCCCGGCATTGATCCGGTCGATATAAACCGGCTTGATGCGGTTGCACCCGTGGGATTCAATACCGCGGCGGTCGGATTCAAGCAGAACATCGACAACGATCTCCGCATCGTCTGCCGGAACGCCGACGCCCTTGAATGCGTCCACCATAAAATCATGGATGGTTTTCCAATCAACAACAACTTTTGCCATTTTTTGCACTCCTTTTCGGAAATGAATTTATTGTCGGGGCGAAATTCGCCGAAACGATACAATTTTAGTCTGCCCTGCTTCAGGCCGGGTCATCCTCATCATCGGCCCAGTGCTGCGCACGCTTGACCGCTTTTTTCCAGCCCTTGTAGAGGCGGTTACGGGTCTCATACTCCATTATCGGCCAGAACACCTTGTCCACTTCCCGGTTCTGCTCGATTTCATCGGTGTTTTTCCAGAAGCCGACACAAAGCCCTGCCAGATAAGCGGCACCGAGAGCGGTGGTTTCAACGGTCTTCGGGCGATCGACCTTGGTGCGGATCATATCAGCCTGGATCTGCATCATGATGTTGCTCACGCTTGCGCCGCCGTCCACACGCAGCTCGCTCAGCTCAATGGAGGAATCCCGGCTCATTGCTTCAAGCAGATCCGTCATCTGGTAAGTGATGCTTTCCAGCACGGCACGGGCAAAATGCGCCCGGTTTACACCCCGGGTCAGCCCCACGATGCAGCCGCGGGCGTACATATCCCAATACGGTGCGCCCAGACCCGTGAACGCCGGCACCAGATAGATGCCGTTGGCGTCGGGCACACTCTCCGCCAGTTCGTCACAGCGGGGAGCGGAATCGATCATGTGCAGCTCGTCACGCATCCACTTAATCACCGACCCGGCGTTGAATGCGCTGCCCTCAAGGGCGTAAGTGACCTTGCCGTCAAGCCCCCAGGCAACGCCCGAAAGCAGATTGCTTTTGGATTCCACACGGTTTTCGCCCGTGTTCATCAGCAGGAAGCAGCCGGTGCCGTAGGTGTTTTTGGCTTGACCGGGCTTGAAGCAGCCCTGACCGAACAAAGCCGCCGGCTGGTCACCGATGGCACCGCAAATCGGGATGCCTGCCAGATTTTCCAGCCCGATGATGCCGCTTGCCACTTCGCCGTAGTGCATACTGGACGGTACGGGCTTGGGCAGGATCGACAGGGGGATGCCGAGTTTTTCGCAAAGGGTTTCGTCCCAATCCAGCCGGTCCACATCGAACAGCATGGTGCGGGAGGCATTGGAATAATCCGTCACATGAACCTTGCCGCCGGTGAGGTTCCAGATCAGCCAGGTTTCCACGGTACCGAACAGCAGCTTGCCCTCGTCGGCGAGTTTGCGTGCTTCGGGAACATTTTCAAGGATCCATTTGATTTTTGTGCCGGAAAAATAAGCGTCGATCAGCAGCCCGGTGTGCTGCTTGATGTAGTCGTTCAAGCCGTCCGCCTTGAGCTGCTCACAAAGCCCGGCGGTGCGGCGGCATTGCCACACGATCGCATTGTAAACGGGCTTGCCGGTGGTTTTGTCCCACAGGATCGTGGTTTCACGCTGGTTGGTGATGCCGATGGCGGCAATTTCCTCCGGCTTGACGGAGCTGTTGAGGAACAGGGAGGAAACGGACTGAAACTGGCTGTAAAGAATTTCAAGCGGGTCATGTTCCACCCAGCCTGCCTGCGGGTAGATCTGGTCAAATTCTTTTTGCGCTTTTGCAATAATACGACCTTTTTTGTCAAAAACGATCGCACGGGAGCTTGTGGTGCCCTGGTCGAGAGCCAGAACATATTTTGCATCGGCCATATCACGGAACCTCCTTAAAGTTTACATGATTTTCTACTGTCTATCATACACCTCTGTTCCGTGTCAAGTCAATCTTTCTTTTGGTTTTTGGCTTTTAGTTTTTGCTTTTTTGACCTTTGACCTGCAGGAATACTGACAACTGAGAATTAAAAGCTGTATTCCTCCGCAAGCTCTGCCCCACGGCCGGCAGCCGATCCCTGCGGCATAAAAAAACAGCAAGGCTCGTTTTGAACCTTGCTGTTGGTTTTTGTGAATCAGTCACTGGTGTAGGGCAGCAGAGCAACATAGCGGGCACGCTTGATAGCGGTGGTAAGCTCTCTCTGATGCTTTGCGCAGGTGCCGGTCACACGGCGGGGAAGGATCTTCGCTCTTTCAGAAGTGAATCTGCGAAGCTTGCTGACATCCTTATAGTCGATGGATTCGACTTTATCAACACAGAATGTGCAGACCTTTTTACGGCCTTTTCTGTTGCTGCGTCTGTCATTCTTATCGTATGCCATGGTTGGTTTCCTCCTTTATAATTTTTTCGGTAAAAGCTGTTCAAAACGGAAGCGAATCGTCATCATCATCAATGGATTCAAAGTCACCTGTGCTGCCCGATGCGTAAGAAACGGCAGGGGCTGCAGCGGGAGCTGCTTCGTAAGAACGACCGCCGGTCGTGCCGCTTTCGGCCTTGGAGCCGCAGAAGCTGACATTGTCGGCCACCACCTCAACGGCGGTGCGCTTATTGCCCTGCTTATCTTCATAATTACGAGTCTGGATGCTGCCCTGAACGGCAATCATCGAACCCTTATGGAAATAACGGGTGACGAAATCGGCAGTCTGCCTCCATGCAACGATGTTGATGAAATCAGTCTGACGCTCCTCGCCCTGGCGGACAAAATTACGGTCAACTGCGATGCAAAAGCTGGTGACGGAAATTCCGTTCGGTGTCGTGCGGAGCTCGGGATCCGCCACAAGGCGACCCATTAAAACTGCACAGTTCAACATTGCAATTTCCTCCTCACTTATTTGCGGATGATCATGGAACGAAGCACACCGTCGGTGATGCCGAGCACACGGTCAAGCTCTGACTGGAACTCGGGAGCACTCTGATAGTTGATGACAACATAGAAGCCTTCTGCTTCGTCGTCGATGAGGTATTCAAGCCTGCGCTTACCCCATACATCAACGCTGTCGATCGTGCCGTTCGCCTCGATCATGCCTTTGAACTTTTCGAGAAGAGCGTTTGCGCCCTCATCGCCGTTCTTTACCGAGAAAACCAACATGATCTCGTACTTGTAGCTTGCTGACATTGTTTGCACCTCCTTATGGACTTTGGCCCCGACCCCTTTAGCCGAGGCAAGGATTACCGCAAAACATCATGCGGCAAAATAGGAGTATAACAGAAACCGTCTGTGCTGTCAAGCCTTTTGTGCGATTTTATGATAAGGCGGCTATTCCTGCTTCAAAGCGGGCAGTGCCAGCAGCACGACCATGGCCGCAATGCACACAAAGCCGATGTAATCGGGCAGCACAAACGAGGTGCCGAGCCACAGCATCGTAAACAGCGGTGCCGCTACGGTTTCGCTGGCGGCGATCAGCCCGGCCTTGACTGACCCGATGAACACCACGCTTTGCAGATAAGCGGAATAGCTGACGACGGCTCCCGCCAGAACGACCAAAACCAGACAGCCAAGACCCTTGGCGTCCAGCGGCACAAAGCGGTTCCACGGGCGCAGAACAGCGGAAAGCACCGCACCGCCGATGAGCATGGCGGTGCCGGTGACGGTCATATTGCCGTAACGGGGAATCAAATCACCGGGAACGAGGGTGTAAACCGCCAAAGCAACGGCGGCGAACAGACCCCACAGCAGCCCCAACGGTGAAATGCTCAGCGAAGTGAGCTTGCCGTGGCCTGCCAGAAGAAACACGCCGGTCAGGGCAAGGATCAGCCCGAACAATTCGGAAAGAACCGGCAGCCGACGAGCCTTGACGCAGACATAAAGCAGAATCAACGCTTCACCGAGGTATTGGATAGCGGTTGCCGTGCCGGCGTTGGAATAGCGAATGGCCTGTAAATAGCCGAACTGTGAAAGCATTAAGCCGAACACGGCGAACAGAACCAGACGCAAAACATCCTTTTTGCAGCGGAACAGGCAAACGACCGAGCGATGATTTTTCGCAGCGGCAGCAGCGGTGAGCACCGCACCTGCCGTGAGCAGGCGCACGCAGGTGAGCCAGACGGAATCGACCCCGCAGTTGTTGAACAGATATTGCCCTGCCGTACCCGAAAGACCCCACGAAACACCGCTGAGGAGAGCGAGCAGAACACCCGAAACGGTTTGTTTTTTCATGCAAGCTCCTTTAACGGCGCAGGAAGCGAATCGGCAAACATTTTTTCAAACGCATCCATCCACAGCTTTGCCAGCAGGGCGTGACCGCTTTCGGTGGGATGAATACCGTCCCACATCCAGTACGATTTTTCACGCAGCGTACAGACACGATCCAGCACGGGCTGCAAACAGATGAGCGTCACCGCTTCAAAGCGGTCTGCCACCTGTTCGGCAAGCGCCGCATACTGCCGCACACGCAAAACGCTTGCGTTATCTTCCGCCTCGTAATCGCCGACATTCAGCATAAACGGTGCCATCAGGATCACACGCAAAGCCGGGTTTGCCGCAAAGGTGCGCTCCAGCAGCTCCGTCAGATTTTTTTCAAATTCCTCCGGCGGTGTCGGGGTGCCGTTGGCGTCATTGACCCCGATCAACAGGCTGAGCAGGTCGGGCTTTTCGGCAATGGTGTCGGTATCCCAGCGTTTGAGCAGATCCTGCGTGCGGTTGCCGCTGATGCCCCGGTTGATAAATTCGAGCTTTGCCTGCGGATAGCGTGCGCCGAGCGTGCCGCTGACGATATAGGCATAGCTGTGACCGATCTGGTGGTTCAGATCCCAGCGATGCTCCTCATCCCGGTAACGGTTGCCGTCGGTGATGGAATCGCCCTGAAATAAAATCCTCATCGTTCTGTTTCCTTTCTTTTTCTTCCTTTTATTTCTTTATTCCGTAAAATTCGTAAAGCACCGGTATCGCCTGATCAAAATCAACACCGTGTCCGACGCCGGTCATCATCAGCTCCTGCGCACCCGGAATAGACGCCGTAATGCGTCTGGAGTGGCTGCGCTTCATCATATCGTTTTCGCCGTACAGGTTGAGTGTCGGCACCTGAATGGTTTTCAAATCACGGAACCGCAGGGTCGGTTCCCACACCATCAACCCCTGAATATCCCGGCGGCGCATGATCTCCGGGTCATGCGTGCGTGCCGAGTTGACGCACTTCCAGAAATAGTTGGAGCAGATACCGATTTGCTTGATCGGCTTTGTTCCCCACGGGTTGATGTTTGCGCTCATCGGCACAAGGCTGAGCACACGGTCGGGATATTTCACGCCGAACACGAGCGTCAGGTTGCCGCCGTCGCTGAAACCGAGCAGATGTGTTTTCTCAATGGCAAGCGCATCGAGCACATGGCATAGATCCTGCACCATGACATCAAAAGTCAGTCTGCCGCTGCCCCGGGTGGAGTTGCCGGTGGCACGGTTGGAGCAGGTGAGAACGGAAAAGGTTTCGGCGAAGTAGGGAATGTACGCATCCATTCCGTGCATATCCGAACCGTTGCCCGGGATCAGCACAAGGGACTCACCCTGCGGGTTTCCGTAACGGGCATATTCAATTTTTGCGTCACCGGATTCCACAAAGCCGGTTTCAAACGGTGTCATTAAATCATTCGCCTCCTGCGATGCCGAAACGGCGCAAACCGAGAACCCGGAACCAAGCACGGCAAGCAGAAAAAGCACGCTGATAAATCTTGTCACGGTTTTCATAACAATTTCCTTTCTTCGGCAAAATTTAAGGGGTGTAAAAAAGGTGTCTGTGCCGAAAGAAGCTTTTGTCTTCCGGAACACAAACACCGTTTTTCTTTTCTTTGCTTTTCGATTCTTGCTCCGTGAGCAAAAGGATCCTGTCCGGTTCAGGCAGCCAGACGCTTATTCGTCTGCGCCATCCTCTGCATCGTCATCATATTCGATGTCGAATTCCAGGTTTTCATTGCAGTTGGGGCACTGGATGCTTCCGCTTTCGAGAATACCTTCGTCCACATTGATGACCTCGCCGCAGGCAGGGCACTCGACCTCAAAGTATTCATCCTCGTCGCAGCAGTCGCCGCAGCAATCGCAGTCACAGTCGTAATCCTCATCGTCATAAACGAAAGATTCGAGTGCATCAAGGTCTTCATCGACCGCATCGACCTGCTCGCCGATGAGGGTAAGCTCATCCTCTAAATCGGAAACATCGAGTGACAGATCGTCAATGATATCAATGAGCGCATTGATAAGTTTGATTTCGGGCTTGCTTTCGTCAAGAACAAGGCCTTCCTTAAGCCCTTTGATGTAGGCGGCCTTTTCGGTCAATGTCATTGCCATAGCGGGTTCCTCCCTTTTGTTACTGTAATGAAATATAAAAATGCTTATGCGCGGCTCATGTATTCACCGGTACGGGTGTCAACATTGATCATTTCGCCCTCGTCGATGAACAGCGGAACTTTGATTTCTGCGCCGGTTTCGAGTGTGGCGGGCTTGGTGGCGTTGGTGGCGGTGTCACCCTTGAAGCCGGGGTCGGTCTGGGTCACCTGAAGGGTCACGAATGTGGGCGGCTCAACACCGAACACCTTACCCTTGTAGGAAAGGATCTTGCAGACCATGTTTTCTTTGACAAACTTGAAGTTGTCGGAAAGATCGCCTGCGCTGATGGGCACAAGCTCAAAGCTTTCGGGATCCATGAAATAATAGAGATCGCCGTCGTTGTAGGAATATTCCATATCCTTGCGCTCAATGTAAGCGGTCGGGAACTTTTCGGTGGGGCTGAAGGTGCGTTCAACAACGCTGCCTGCGATCACATCACGGATCTTCGTGCGGACAAAGGCAGCACCCTTGCCGGGCTTAACATGCTGGAATTCGATGATCTGGTAGACCTTGCCTTCCATCTCGAAGGTTACGCCGTTACGGAAATCACCTGCAGAAATCATAATATTTTCCTCCAAAATTAGTGAATAGATAGTTTGAACCGTATAAATTCGCTTTAATTCTAATACAAATGTCGAAAATATTCAAGGGCTTTCACAAAAAATTTACGGCAATTTCATCAGGATCGGCAAAATCCCCTGCTCGGTGATGTCGATCACGCCGTATTCGCCCTGATGTACGCTCCCCGGGTTCATCAGCCAGACGCCGTCCCGGTAAGTTGTCACAGCCCGGTGCGTGTGACCATATAATACAACAGATGCCCCGAAATCACGGGCCTTTTCCCAAAGGACCGTATCGGTGTGTTTGGCAAATTCCAGGTGTCCGTGACAGGCATAATAGCCGACGCCGCCGAGGCTGCCGTGCAGGCAGGCAGGCAAATCACTGCCGAAATCGCAGTTGCCCCGTACCTGCAGCGTGATTTTGCCGGGTATGTCTTCCAGCCCGGCCATATCATGCTCACCGTCGCCCAAATGGATGATGTATTTTGCGCTCGGCTGAGCATCCACCGCCTTGAGCACACGCCAGCGGTCACCATGCGAATCGGACAGCACCAGCACACGCATCATATTTCACCCCGTTTTTTCATAAGATAGTTCGGTACATTTTATTATACAGGACAGGAGCGGTGATTGCAATGAGCGGAAAAAATTTTTCACCCGAACAGCTTTTGAAGCTGCTGCAAAACAGCAAAAGTGAACAGGAAGGACGCAGCCTGGCAGAGGATGTGTTCAACAACCGGCTCAACGATGAGCAGCGCAGGCGCATTGAAACGGTGCTGCAGGATAAAGAGGCACTCAACCGCTTGCTGGCAGGCGAGCAGGCGCAGCAGCTGATGAAACGGTTCGGAAAGAAGCCATGAGCGAGCCGGATTTCGGGAGCATAATTTCTTCGCTCACGCAGGAGGATATCGGGCGGCTGAGCGATATGGCACAGCAGCTTTTCGGCTCCGCTGCGCCTGAGCCGCCTGCCGCACCGCCGCCGGGGGAACCGGCAGCTTCTTTGCTGCCCGGCGGCATCGACCCGGAGCTGACAGAAAAACTGCTGAAGATCCTGCCGCTGATCCGGCAGGGCGGCGACAGCGAACGGGCACGGCTGATCCGGGCACTCAAGCCCATGCTCAGCCAGGGCCGCCGAAAAAAAGCGGATGAAGCGCTGCGGCTGCTGCGGCTGATCGAAATTCTGCCTTTGCTCGGGCAGGCGGGCATCGACCTGTTTTGAAACGGAAACGGAAAAGGAGGAGCGTCATGGATCGGGAGCTGATTCGTATGCAGGAGCTTGCCGACGCCATATCGAATGTGCGGCTGTCCCGCTGCTCTTCGCCCGGGGAACGCCCGGAACCCGATAACGATACGCTCCTGCTCACGGGGTTGATGCTCGTTTTGCTCTCGGACAGGGCAGATATGATGAGCATTATGATGCTGCTCTATATCCTGATGGGCTCGTGAGGCAAAAAAGAAAGAAAAAAAGCTTGACAACCGCCTTTTTCTGTGGTAACATTATCAGCGCATGAGGAGAGATACCGAAGTGGTTATAACGGAACGGTCTTGAAAACCGTCGTATGGCAACATACCGTGGGTTCGAATCCCACTCTCTCCGCCACTGAATATCTCAGCTCATCCTGTTTTTATATAAAGTGAATAACGCTATGCGTTAACCAAATGGAGAAGTACTCAAGTTGGTGACGAGGCGCCCCTGCTAAGGGCGTAGGTCGGGAAACCGGCGCGAGAGTTCGAGTCTCTCCTTCTCCGCCAAAACAGAAACAGGCACCGCAAGGTGTCTGTTTTTGTTTTTTGACAATAAAAAGACCGAACTCGAGCGCCGGACGGCACATGGGCAAACATCGCATCATTGCGGCACGAAGCGGCTCAGCATCTTTTCGGCATTAGCCGAAGCATCCTTAGCCAAAAGCGGCGGTATCATTGACTTTTCGACGAACAGACCTATAAAAGTCTGAGTGAGCCGGGCACAAAAAAGGCAAAATGCTATTGACAGCTGAACATTTGTTCTGTATAATAGATGTTGGAGGTGATAAATTGCATATCAAAAAAACAAACTGTTATGATGCAATTATTTACGATAACGCTCTGACCGAAAAGGCCAGGGATGACCGCTTTGAGCCAACAACCGTGCCGAGTAAAAATTATAAAACATGGCACGCAGCTTTGGATCTGAAAGCCTGTCTTGACTGTGCGGAAAATCACGGCAGGATCTTTGCCTTCAACGATCCAACTGTCATGCTTCCGCCTTTGCATACACATTGCAGATGTACGCTTGATAAAATAGAAGCGATCGAGGCAGGTCATGCAACCAATAATGGCACGAACGGTGCGGATTATTGGCTAAAGCATTTTGGCAAATTGCCCGATTATTACATCTCTCCCGAGCAGCTTGAAGCGCTGGGTTGGGAAACCGGAGACAGACCGTCAAAATTTGCCCCCGAAAAGATGTTGGGCGGGAGCATCTATAATAACAATGAAAGAAAACTGCCCCATAAAATCGGACGGATATGGCGTGAAGCCGATATCAACTATACGCCGGGCAGACGAAACGAACATAGGATATTCTGGTCAAATGACGGACTGGTCTTTGTCAGTTACGATCATGGATATACATTTTATGAAATTATTTAGGAGGTTACTGTCATGAAAAAAGCAACGATCGATTTAACCGACTGCAAGTACCTGATGGAATTACACGAAAGAATCAGAGACGGGCTGCATCTTGATGAGGGCTACGGCAGAAACATGTACGCTTTCTGGGACGAGATCAACAGAAATATTCCGTACAAATTTATTACCGTCAAAGGCAGCAAAACCGTGTCAAAAGATTTAACCGGCAAAGTAGAAATGATGAGAGATATTTTAGAAGAGAACAAACAGGACTGGGCTCATTCCAAACATCCTTTCGATTATGAATTTGTTGACTGAACGGTGCAAAAGCTGCTTAACCGAGCTATCAACCGTGCGCCGGGCAGACAAACAAGTTTTTTTATAATTGTTTAGGAGGCATAGTAAAATGTAT
>JAZUJI010000068.1:0-5777 GCA_045642685.1 Acutalibacteraceae bacterium
GGTCAGAACATTATTCGCATTGGAAGCACAGATGAGCTTTTTCACGGGCAGACCCATTTCACGGGCATAGTAAGCCGCCAGAATATTGCCGAAGTTACCGGTCGGAACACAAATGTTGATCTCATCACCGAGTGTGATCGCACCATCCGCCACCAAATCGCAGTAGGCAGAAATATAATAAACGATCTGCGGTGCCAAACGACCCCAGTTGATGGAATTTGCCGAAGAGAACTGCATTCCGTTTTTTTCAAGAAGCTTAGCCACGTAAGCATCGGTGAAGATGGATTTCACACCGTTCTGGGCATCATCAAAATTGCCTTTAATGGCACAGACGCCGACATTTTCGCCTTCTTGCGTAATCATCTGCAGTTTCTGCATGGCACTCACGCCGTCACTCGGGTAAAACACAAGGATCTGCGTGTTCGGCACATCCTTAAAGCCCTCCAAAGCCGCTTTACCCGTGTCGCCGGAGGTTGCAACCAGAATAACGATTTTCTTGTCACCCACGGTCTTTGCCGCTGCACGGGTCAAAAGGTGCGGCAGGATCTGCAATGCCATATCTTTGAAGGCGCAGGTCGGACCGTGCCACAATTCCTGAATGTATGCCGAATCGTCCAGCTTGACGACCGGTGCGGTCATTTCGCTGCTGAATTTTCCACCGCCATAAGCTCCGCTGACACATTCCGCCAGTTCCTGCTGTGTAAAATCGGTCAGATATTTGCCGAGGATCTTTGCGGCACGAGCCTGATAGTCCAGAGCCGAAAGCTCACGGATCTCCTCCTGCGACAGGTGCGGAATTTCGGTCGGAACAAATAATCCTCCGTCCTTGGAAATACCGTTGGCAATCGCCACAGCGGACGAAACCTTTACGGAATTGTCTCTTGTACTGGTGTAATTCAAAGCTAAAACTCCTTTACTCTCCGAATGCATTTTCGATATAGTTGATTTCCGATAATCGGCCGCTGTCCGTCACGACCTCCGCCACATCGAAGCGAGGCTGCAAATCAGACGGATTTTGTGTCATATAAACACCGGCCGTTTTCAGAATACACTGCTGTTTGCGGTAATTCACCGCTTCTGCCGGGCGACCGTAAGAGTTGATCTCCCTTGTTTTCACCTCTGTGAAACAAAGAATATTGCCTTTCTGTGCAATAATATCGATCTCGCCCCAGCGGCAGGAAAAATTGCGCTGTAAAATCTTATAGCGATGGCGTCTGAGCCACTTTACCGTCAGCTCCTCGCCGACATCGCCTTTCATTCTATTTATGTTCATCAAGGTTTTTCAAAAAAGACAAACGGTGGATCGGTGAAACGCCGTATTGTTTTATCATCTCATAATGAAGGACCGTTCCGTAGCCCTTATGCTGTGAAAAGCGGTACTGCGGATATTGTTTATCCAGCTGCAGCATCACATGGTCACGGCTGACCTTCGCCAAAACGGAAGCGGCTGCGATGCTCATACAACGGGAATCGCCCTTTACCACGGGTTCGCCAGCAACAGGAAGCAGCGGCATACGATTTCCGTCAATCAAAGCATAATCCGGCTTTACGGATAAACCCTGCACCGCACGGCGCATTGCCAAGAAGGTTGCCTGCAAAATATTGAGTGAATCAATCTCTTTTTCATCGGCAAATGCGACCGACCAGGCAAGTGCTTTTTCTTTGATTTCGAGGAACAGGGCTTCCCTTTTCTTTTCGCTGAGCTTTTTGGAATCATTCAAGCCCGGAATATCACAGCCATCCGGCAAAATAACCGCCGCCGCACAAACCGGACCGGCAAGCGGACCACGACCGGCTTCATCCACACCGCAAATAAACGAAAAGCCTTTTGCCTTTGCGGCTTCTTCAAACGAATAATCAGGCATAATCACACGGCCTTTCCAAAGTGATGCGACCGAGCTTTCCGGCACGGTATTCATCCAGCAGCATGATCGAAGCACGCTCGGTGTCGATCTCGCCGCCGCTGATCAACATTCCACGCTTACGACCGATTTTTTCAAGCACCTCATAGCTTTCCAACCCGTCGATGCTGTCAAGCTTATAACGCTGCATGAGTGACTGCCGGTAATCTCTTGCCAGCACCTCAAGCAAGCGAACGGCCATCGTTTCGCAATCCACCACTTCATCCTTTACCGAACCGATGAACGAAAGGCGGTCGCCGACCACCGGATCCTCAAACTTCGGCCACAACACACCGGGCGTATCCAACAGCTCAATACCGTTCCCGATCACAAACCATTTGTTGCTTCGGGTCACACCGGGTCTGTCAGCCACCTGCGCCTTTCCGAACCCGGCGCAACGATTGATAAAAGAGGATTTTCCCGTATTCGGGATTCCGACCACCATAATGCGCAGCGGTTTACCGGGCATACCCTTTTCTTCATTCATGCGGATTCGTTCAGCCAGCACACGGCGAACCAGTGCATGATAGCCCTGCAAGCCTTTACCACTGCGGCAATCCACAGCCATGGCGGCGGTTCCGCGGGAAGCGAACCATTCAAGCCACTGTGAAGTCGCTTTTTCATCTGCCATATCGCATTTATTCAACAGTACGATACGGGGCTTGCTGCCCGTCAATTCATCCAGCTCGGGGTTTCGGCTGCTCATGGGCACCCTGGCATCCAGCAGCTCCGTCACGGCATCCACCATCGGCAGACTTTCTTTGATCTGACGGCGTGTTTTCGCCATGTGACCGGGGAACCACTGAACGACCTGCTTCTGGGTATCATTCATAACGGTACTCTCCGAAAAATTTCATTTGATCAAACGGAGAAAAGCGGAACCGAACCTGACCGAGAATGTAATCCTCATCGATCAAACCGATCAGCGGCGAACGGCTGTCAGTCGAATGTTGGCGGTTATCCCCCATCACAAAAACCTTGCCTTTTGGGACGATCATCGGGTAAGTGAATCCGCCCTCATCATCCGTTGTCGGCGTATTCAGATAGGGTTCATCGATTTTTTTGTCATTGACATAGACCGATGCCGTTTCAAAATCAATATCCAGCTTATCACCGGCAACGGCAATGATGCGCTTCACGATCGGTTCGCTCTGAATTCCCTCAATGCCGTTTGGCTGTGTAATAATAACGATATCTCCACGGTCATGCTTCAAACAGAAAGCACTGACCAAAAGCCAATCATTCTCATGCAGGGTCTGCTGCATCGACGGGCCGACCACGCCGACAATGCGGAAGAAAAAGGTGAATATAACCATGATCGCAATAATGGATGTGGAAAGAACCGAAGCGATTTCCACCAGCGACTGTGCAAAATCCGCCTTCTTTTTTTTGGGGTCAGCTTCCTGTGATTCTGTCTGATCCGCTTTGGGTTCTTCGTTGATCACATCATTCATTTCTTCGTTGATTTCTTTGTTTTCGTCCATATTATTACGCTCCCTCTTGAGAATAAGTGACATATTTCGGATTCCCGAACGGTTGGATACGGAACAGCACATGGCCAAGCACATAGCGGGTGTCGATAAAACCGATTCGGGTCGAACGGCTGTCCAGCGAACGGTTGCGGTTATCGCCCATGACGAATATTTTGCCCTCCGGCACGGTCAGCGGAAATTCAACATCCAACTGTCGTTTGGTTTGCTCATTGATATACGGTTCGACAAGCTCTCTGCCGTCTACGGTTACGATGCCCTTGTGAAAATCAATATCCACGGTTTGACCTGCTAATGCAATGACCCGTTTGATAATCGGTTCACCGCTTGCCGTCTGATTCGGCTGGGTAATGATGACGATATCGCCAAGCTCCGGTGAACGGTCAAAAGCAGAAATAATCAGCCAGTTGCCGTCCTGCAAAGTCGGCAGCATGGAATCGCCCACAACCTCGACCGGACGAAACAGAAAAGTAAAAGCAACAAATAGAACCGTGATCGCCAAAACAATGGACTGGATCCAGTCGAAACGGTTCTCCGCCTTTTTTTGCTTCCGGCTCTTTTTCGGTACGGCATCGTAATATATGTTATACTCGGTTATCTTCAAATGTACACCACCACCGCTTCATTCAAAAGCTTACAGATACCTAATTTAAGATTATAACAAAAAAAAGGAACAAGTACAAGACTTGTTCCTCAATTTTCATGAAATTCCGAAAATTATTTAAGATCCTGCTTAACTTTTGCTGCTTTACCGACACGATCACGAAGATAATACAGCTTTGCTCTGCGAACTTTACCCTTGCGAACCGTAGTAACAGCTGCAACATTCGGGGAGTGGATCGGAAAAACCTTTTCAACACCAACGCCGTAAGAAACACGACGAACGGTAAAGGTCTCGGATACACCGCTGCCCTTGTGAGCAATTACGATGCCTTCAAAAGCCTGGATTCTTTCTCTTTCGCCTTCACGAATTTTGACATCGACACGAACGGTATCGCCGACCTCGGCGACAGGCTTTTCAGCCTTGATGCTGTCTTGTGCAATCAGTTTGAGTGCGTCCATTTTAATTCCTCCGTAAAATTTTCAGGCGTTCGTATCGGGTTGCGAAAGAGGACCGCCAGCCTTAATGTATTTGCATCAATTCCCGTCACGGACAATGACGGACAACAAACGCTAAGATATAATAGCATAGCCAATGAAAAAATGCAAGTGTTTTTTCAAAAAAATTACAACAGCGCGAGAAAAAAGATACATTACGGTTCATTACCGTGCAGAAGGCGCTTATAGCTCAAATCCATTCCGATCGCACCAAGCGGAGCGGTAACAAGAATCGACAGAACAGCAACAGAAAGAACGGTATTCCCGCAGGAAAGACCGAGAGAAAGCGGAACGGAGCCGATCGCCGCCTGAACGGTAGCTTTCGGAAGATAGGCGATCACACAATACAGCTTTTCTTTATTGTTTAGTTTTGTTCCGATAAGGCAGACCCAAACGCCGAGAGACCGGAAAACGAGAGCAAGCAGAATCACGGCAAGTGCCATAATACCTGCCTCAAGTGTATAACGGATATCGACTGCCGCCCCGACGAGAACAAATAAAATCACTTCTGCAGCAAGCCACAGCTTCCCGTATTTTGAGGATAAGTCGCTTGATACATCTCTGCGGGTCCGCATTTGAATGACACACGCCATGCTCATCACAGCAAGAAGCCCCGAAACAGAAACGGTACCTTCAAGCCACGCTTCAATCGCCATCAGCAGAAACGCCGCCCCAAGGGTGAGAATGACCTTCAGACTCTGGCGGACGGAATCACCTCGCCTGTGCATAAACTCGAACAGCCACGAAAAAGCAAACCCAAACAGCGCACCGAACAGAATACCGAGCAGAATGGAAACAGGAATATTCAGAAAATCCGTCACTTTTGCCGAACCGCCCTGTGCCATGCTGACAAAAGTTGAAAACAGCACGATTACAAAAACATCGTCAAGTGATGCGCCGGCAAGAATCAGCTGAGGAATCTGTTTATCCGTTCCGTACCCTTCTTCCATCAGGCTCACCATACGGGGCACGACAACAGCAGGAGAAACCGCACCGAGAACAGCACCGATGATTGCGGCTTCCAGAACGGTGACATGGAGCAAAAGCGGCGCAAAAACAACGATCGCTCCGATTTCAAACAACGCAGGAAGAAATGACATCAGTACAGCCGGTCTGCCGACTTTTTTCAGCTCGGAAATATTGAGTGAAAGCCCTGCTTTTATCAGAATAATAACCAAAGTCATCTGCCGCAGCTCCGATGAGATCCCGAGGATCTTAGGGTCAAGAAAATCCAGCACATAGGGGCCGAGCACAATGCCCGTTACAAGCATACCGATGATGCGCGGAA
>JAZUJI010000069.1:0-4878 GCA_045642685.1 Acutalibacteraceae bacterium
TGGCCTCCGACTTCACCCTGCCGCTTCCCTTTTTGGTTCATTTCCTTTCGGTCATTGCTTTGCGGTTTCGCCCGTGCTCACACTGCCCGGTGAGCAGAAGCAGCGTTCAGCTTTTCCCCCGACAAAGCAAATGAACCAAAAAATCGAGCCGATGCAAATCACCTGCATCGGCTCGATTTTTTGTGCGGATCGGTCGTTCGATCAGCGAATTTCATTGAATTTTTCCACAACGGCGTTAGCGATCACTTCATGCCCTGCCGGTGTGGGATGCACGCCATCCATCAGCCAGAACGACGGCGGCGCAAGCTTTGTCAGCTCATCAAATTTTGCCTGCAGCGGAATAAAGGGCAAATCAAACTTTTCGGCAACCCTTTTGGCGCTTGCGGCACGCTTTTCGACCTCGGCACGGAAGTATTCATAACAAACCTCTGTGCCGGAAGCACGCAGAATGAACGGCTCGAGAATCATGATTTTACAATTCGGCAGCTCTTCCAGAATCTCCGCAATAAAATCACAGTAAATGCGGAAATACTTCGGGTCGGCAATGCCGTTCGGGTCATCGTTCAGCTCGTGCCACACATCGTTGACGCCGATGAGCACGGTTGCATAATCGGGCTTGATATTCAAAAAGTCACGCTTGATGCGGGCATACATATCGACCACACGGTTGCCGCTCACGCCCATGTTATAAAACTCGATCTCACCCGGATATTGACAGCCGAGCTTTCCCTCAACAAAGGTCGGATAGCCATGCGATTCCTTACCGATTTCGTCACGCTTTCTGCCGGCATCGGTAATGGAATCCCCCTGGAACAAAAATGTTTTCATGTGTTTTACCTCAAATCAGATTGTTTTGTATCGTTTTCATCAAACAGTCACCGCACTCGGGGCAGAGCTTCGGCGGATGCGCAATTCTGCAGGAATACCGCCACGCAGCTTCAAAAGCCCCTGAATACGAGCTCCCTTATCGGTCAGTCAAAATAAATTGTCTTTCCGGTTCTTGCGGATTCATAAATTGCATTGACAATGCGGACACTCTTGATCGCCTCAAGCGGTAAAATCTGAGGAGGACGGTTATCACGCACGGCGTGAACCACATCCTCGATCATGGAATAGTGGCCGACACAAAGCGTCGGGTCAAGCGCAGCGGCAGCACTGTTGCCCTGATAGGTTTCAAGCATCTTCGCCTCTTCGCCCTCTTCTTCATCCATAAAACGCCAGCGGAGCAAACGGTCACCATCCGCTTCAATCGAGCCTTTGCTGCCGTAGATTTTGATGCCTGTATTCAAGCCGGGGTAAGCACAGGTGGTGCTGACAAAGGTAGCTGCTGCGCCGGATTTGAACTTGATCAGAGAAGCTGTCATATCTTCGGTTTTAATGTCGTGAGCATAGATGCCGGCGTGAGATGTGATGCTCTCCACATCACCCATGATCCACTGCATCAAGTCAACGGTGTGAACCGCCTGATTCATCAGCGAACCGCCGCCGTCCATTTCCCAGGTGCCTCTCCAGCCGCCCTCGTCATAGTACTTCTGGGTACGGTACCATTTGACCTCAAAATCGCCGAGGATAAGATCACCGATGCGGCCGCTGCGAACGGCATCAAGAATCGGCTTCATATCGGAATTATTGCGGTTCTGGTGAACGACGGCGGCAATTTTGCCGGTGCGCACGCGGGCTTCTTCAATTTTCATCGCCGCTTCTACGGTAATGTCGATCGGCTTTTCCACCAGAACATTCTTGCCCGCTTCCATTGCCTTTACGGCAAATTCGGCGTGCATACCGCTGGGTACGGCGATGCTGACAATGTCGATCGCCGGATCCTTGAGCATTTCGTCAAATTCCAGATAGGTCTGCACATACGGAAACTCCGCCTTCACTTCATCCAAACGGTTCTGCTGAAGGTCGCACACCGCAATCAAATCACAATCCGGGCATTGAGCTGCCGCACGGGCGTGGTTTTTGCCGACGCCGAGACCGAGAACGGCGTAACCGATTTTTTTCATTGTTATCATTTCCTTTCAGTAGGTTTACTTACAAAAATACTTTCTCAGCCACCTTGCGCAAAGGCCGACCCATTGCTCAAAATCGGGGTCACTCTGACCACGCAAAACACACGGTGTTCCGAGAGAAAGACCGTGATTGCCGTGTTCAAACACATGAAGCTCGAACGGAACCTTATGCTCCGCACACGCTTTGGCAAAGGCAAGGGAATGGGTAATGTTGACGCAGCCGTCATCCGAGGTCGCCGCAAGGAAGGTCGGCGGCGTATCGCCGGTAACGAACTGATCTGTGGACGGTATTTCGATCGACAGCACACCGTCATCCATCGGCAAAATGCAGGGGTAGCCGAGAATCAGCGCATTCGGCTTTTCCTCGCTGATCGTGCCCAGTGAGCTTGCCAGATGACCGCCTGCCGAGAAGCCAATGGCTGCGACCCGGTCGGGTATCACATGAAATTCCGCTGCGTTTTCACGAATGTATTTCAGCGCACGAACCGCATCGTTGAACGGCTGCTCAAAGGTTATCTCGCCGGTATCGCCGACTGTATAGCGCAAAATAAAGGTCTGATAACCCTCCAGCGCAAACATCATGGCGATCGGCTCCGCCTCACGGTCGGAACAGTAACGGTAACCGCCGCCGGGCAAAACCAGAACAGCCGGTCTGTTTTCCATGTTCGGCATTTCCGGCGAAGCATCCAGCAAATAGCCGGTCAGACGCACTTTTTTATCCTCGCTGAAATATTCGGTAAAAACTCTCATAACACGGACACCACCTTAAATTAAAATCCGGTCAGAAAACCAGTGTGATGATTGTTATTTTATAACAGAAGCAGCAAAATGTAAATAGTTTTAACGAAGTTATTCGGGCAGCCGGGTGATATTTTGTTCATTTCGGCAATAATTTATGAAAAAAACTTGCAACCGTTTTCGGTTCGTGGTATAGTAAATTGAAACTAAAATACGGAGGTAATATCATAATGAAAAAAGGAAAGCGGTTTTTAGCGGTCCTTCTCAGCGCAGCCATTGCTTTCTCGTTTGCGGTTTCCGCTTCCGCTGAAAGCACCGAAAACACCGGGAAGCCCGTCAGTGTTTTCGCTCATGTCATTGATTCCCTGTTCGGCGTTGCTCACGATGCCATTTTCAAAGCGGTTCAGTCAGCGACCGCACTGAAAAGCATCCCGACTGCCGAGGAATATCTCAAACAAAACGACCCCTATTTTTATAAGGGCACTCAGGGCACCGTCAGCGGCAGCGGCTGGAGCGCAGGCTTTGCTCAGGGCAGCGTTATCCCCGAAAAATGGCGCTGCGATGCCGACGGCAACAGCGATGCCAACGGAATGTGCCTGAAAAAGCTTCGCCCCACCGGCGGTTATCAGACCCAGGTGAACAAGCTTTACACCGACCAGAACATGAATATGGTCATTCTTTCCAACGGTTCGGACAGCAACAAAAACGGCGTAAATGACCTGGTTATTTTTGTCAGCGTTGACGGTGTCGGTCTGACGGCAGGCTCCGTGCGTGATATTCGCATGAATATCCAAAAAGGTTTGGCATCCTGCGGTGTAAAGCCGGAAGATATTCTTTCCTGCAATGTCAGCGCAACTCACTGGCACGCAGGTCTTGATATTCAGGGCATGAATATTCCGACTCTGTTCAACAACAAAATCAATCCGTTCAACAACGGCTACATCCGCAGCCTGAATCGGGATATGGAAAACAGCCTTTGCGCCCGTGCGGAAAGCTGCGCCAAGGCTGCTTACAACCGCCTGGAAACCGGTACGCTTTCGTTCTTTGAAACCGGCAAGGTCGGCGGCGCAAGCGACAAGCTCAAAAGCGGCGTTCAGCCGAAGAACTATTTCTCCTGCTTCCTGTTTGAAGGCGAAAGCGGCGAAAAGACCGTTATCACCAACATCGGCGCTCATCCCACCTCCTACGGTGCATGGGACAGCAACCATATGCTTTGCACCGACTACCCCTACTTCATGTCAATGGCTCTGAAGGAAGCCGGCTGCAACCTTGTTTTCACCCAGAGCAGCGAGGCCTGCATCTCCTCCCCCGGCATCGACTACGAAGAGGGTGATGCGACCGATCAGGACGCAACCGCCTGGATCAAAGCTCATTCCCGCAGCAAGGAAGAATGGGTCAAGCTTTACGGCCAGAAATATGCCGATAAGTGGTACGAGAGCCTGGAAGCAAAAATCAACGGCAATATGAAGAGCGGCTATCTTCTGGCTCAGTTCATCCTGAAGGAATCCGCAAAAGCAAAGCCCGTTGAACCGACCCTCAACATCAAAAACGCACGCACCCTGCTTTCTTTGGATAACGGCGTTATGGCACTGGGCAGCATTTCCGGTCTGCTTGGTGAAAATGTTGTGAAATACGACAAGGCCGAATCCGGTTACGGACTGTATGTTGAAACCGATTACCTTGAATTCGGCAGCGATATCGCCATCCTCACCGCTCCCGGCGAGCTTTCCCCGTCCCTTGTTTACGGCTCGGATCCGGATTATACCGGTGCTTCTTACTGGAACGGCAAGACCTCCTGGACCGGAGAAACATGGGAATATGATACGCTTGTCAACACCACACGCAAGCTCACCGGTGACGCTGACAAGACCGTCGTTGTCATGGGCATCACCAACGATGCACTCGGCTATATGTTCCCCGACAACTGCACCACCAAGTCCCTGCTCGGCACGCTTCTTTTCTATAAAGAGAATCCGAGTGATATGACCAACTCCATGCTCATGACCGTCGGCAGAAGCTGCGGCAGTGAGATCATGGAAGGCTTTATCAAACTGCTCAGCAGATAAACAACCGTTCACAAACGCAGGGGGTCCCCCCATCCGGAGAGCACGCGCGTTTTATTATGTAT
>JAZUJI010000070.1:0-6144 GCA_045642685.1 Acutalibacteraceae bacterium
CACAGCCGAAACGGTGTTGTCTTCACAGAGAAAGCGGTCATTTGCTATCCGGCAAATTCAAGCATCAAAACATTTGACATTCCGGACGGAATCGAGTTTTGCTTCATTGAATCAGCAAATAAGCTGGAGCAAATCAAGGCACCGACACCGAAGTGAATTACAACTGCGGCAAGGTCAAAAAGAACGTTTCCTACACCGTCAAGCTCGTGGACGAAAATGGCGAGGTTCAAAAAGACGCTGCCGAAAATGACCTGAGCATTGACGGCAAAGTGACAGTTGACGCCCGCTTTTTCAAGAAGCTGTTTGCCTATGTCAAATGGATTTTCAATATGCTGCCGAAAGTCGATATTAAACCCGACCCGGTTCAGTAAATAAATCGGGTCTGCTGCGGATTGATTCTCTCAATTCACAGCAGACCCCTTTTTTAATGCAGAATATTTTTTACAGAAAATCCCGCATATCCTCTGCCAGCTTTGCTTCTGCGGCAATGAGCTTTTTGGAAATATCCTTGACTCGCTCCTCCGCTGCGCCGTACTGGTTCAGATAACGGTTGAGGGATTTGACGCCCATGTTGCATCCGTCCGTGATCAGACCGGACACCGTTTTGTCCGGGTCGGCAGACATATTGAGCATGGCATTGGTTTTCAGCCAGGACATCCCCTTCGCCATGGGGTTCGGATTCTTGCCGTCATCGCCGTAATCATCCAGCATTTCCTGCGTTTCTTCTTCAATCCGCTCATGCTCCGACTTTGAGTTTTTCAGCACCGTCTTCAATTCCTCGCTTTTGACACGGGGCAAGACCTCATCAATCGAGCTGACACCCATTTTGATGCCTGCGCAGCATTCCCGCAGCAGTTTGATCGTATCTTCATGAATCATAGCAAAAGCCTCCTTCGGCAACAGTTTAACCGAAGAAGGCTCTTTTATTCGTCATTCTTTCATAAGCTCCCGATAAAGCCGCTCACAATGGCTGTCACGGTACGGGAAGAAACTTGCGCCCCGCTGAATGTATTTTTCGTCGGGCTTCATGCCGTTTTTCAGCAAAGCCTCCAGTTCATCCAGCAGCGCATCGGCACTTTCCGTCATCGGACCGAAGCCGTCCTCCAGCGGAATATCCAGGCGTTTGTAGCTGTGCGTCATGCCGGAACGGAACAGCTCATAATCCGGAGCAAAATACACGATCGGTCTGCCCAAATAAACAAAGTTGAAAACGATGGATGAAAAATCCGTTATCATCAGCGCATACTTCGCCAAATCCGCCGAACCGGAAACGATATGGACCCGGTCGCAGTCCGAGGAAATATATTTATTATACGGCTCAAAAATCGGATGATTCTTGAAATCCAGCGTGTAATCGTACCGCTCCAGCAATTCCGCCAGCCGGGGGGAATTGAGGAATTTCTGCGTTTCGTTGTAAAACACAGACTTCAGAAACACTTCATCCGCCGTATGGCGAACACCGTTTTTGTATGCACCGATCAGATTCTTGCGCCAGGACGGAGAAAACATGATTTTTCGTTCGCTCTCGCTTTTGCTGACCAGATCCAGACTCGGCATTCCGGTCAGCAGCAGCTGTTCAGGCTTATAGTTGTATTTTCCGCTCAGCTTTTCTTTTTCAAAGTCGGAAGAAATAACGACCTTATCGGCAGAACAGATCTCGTACGAATACAGGTGCGACAAATCGGCGTGCATTACACCGTGCTGCAAATAAACGACCTCGGGACGGTGCAGATCCGTATAGAACCGCATCGGGCCCTTGCCGAACGGTGTGTAAACATCCTCCTCGATGTAGGCGGTCATCAGCTTTTCGGCGTGGAAATACAGGTAATGATGCTTGCGTGTGCCCCATTCCACGGTATACTTTCGTTCCTCGGGCGTGAATAAATCTTTTTTGTTTTTCAGCGAGTTGGTCACATAGTAACGCTTCACGCCGTCTTTTTTCGCAAAGTCATGCTTGAACTGCGTATAGCCGTTATCCGCAAAGCCGTCCCGGTCGCTGTAAAGCCAGATGCGCCCCGGCGCAGGCAGATAGCTGAGCAGACGGAGAAGAAACGCCTTCGGATGCTTGAGTGCAAAGCGAATATGCCAGCGTGAACAGGAAAGCAGGCGAAGGATCCGGGGCATTTTGCGAACGACAAAGCCGTTATCGCCGCTCATATTCACCAGACAGCCGCCCATGCTTGCCTTGTTCCGCACCTCGTTAATGGCACAGAAACGGGAAAAGGTCAGCTTACAGGTGTAACGGAAGCCGCCGTATTCGCACACTACGCAGATGCGCTGATTCGTGTGCAAAGGCACGGTTTCGGCAAACTCAAAATGCGGATAGGCAATGCGGGAATCGAACCGGGGCGTTGCGTTGGAATAGGAGAGCTTCAGCTCTTTTTTTTCATCTCCGCAAAGCAGATAGGCGTGAAAGCCGTCTTTTTCCGCCATAAAGGTATTCAGGCGACCTTCGATTTTGATTTTATTACCGTCAACGGCAATTTTGCGAATGACGGCACGGGGCACTTCATCATATTCATAAGTATCGTCATCGGCGTGCTTGAGGTGAATAACAAAGCTCTTTCGTCCGGCACTGAGATAGGGGCAGTTGAGAATCACATCGTCATCCAGCCGGTCGATCAGTGCGCTGATGCGCCGTTCCGCTTCGGCAAACTGTTCGGGCGGATAGTGGTAAGGCATGAGCTTGTTGCCCCTTGTCTTCCACTCAAAATCGTTGAGAAAATAACCCTGAATAAAATCCGGCACATAAATCGGGTATTCGGCAAACAGATTTTCCCAAAAGGAGGTGATCAGCTCAAAAATATAGTAGCCGTGCAGATTGCCGGCGGTGGAGCCGGGATGCTGATAATAAAAATAATCGCAATCCGCAACAAAGCCGAGGGTCTGCTTTTGCTTGATAATGGCAATGCAAAGGCGCATATCTTCCTGCCACGAGCAAGCATCAAAGGTGATATTGTTTTCAAACAGGTTTTTGATGCAGATATTCATGGAGGAATGAGCGATGTAGATATATTCGCTGTCGTTCAAATCGTAAACCTTGGTTTCGTTGAGCGTGTTATAGCGATTGTGGAGCTTGATATAGGAGCCATCCTCATTTACACGGGTCACACGGCAGGTCACCAAATCGGTTTCCTCATAATGTTCATCGAAAAAGGTCACATATTTCTCCAGCAGATTTTCGGAAATGGCGTCGTCCGAATCCAGAAAGCTGATGTATTTGCCCTGCGCACGCTTCAAAGCATAATTCCGTGCAGAGGACTGCCCCCGGTTTTCCAGGTGAAAGCACTTGAAAAACGGATACTTTTTCGCATACTCGTCGATTATCTGACCGGAACGGTCGGTGGAACCGTCATCGACCAGTAAAACCTCCAGCAAAGACTTATCAAGAGTTTGCCTGACAAGGGAATCCAGACATAAATTCAAATATTTTTCACTGTTATATACCGGAACGATCACCGACATTTTTAACATAGCAAACTTCTCCTGTTATTTGAGGTACTTGATAATGGAATGTACCACAGCACCGAACATCGGGTGAGAATGAGAATTTCTTCCGTCCCAATCCTCCCAAAGGGTCGTCGCACCGTGCTCTTTCATGTAGGCAAAGGTTCCGATTCCGCTGTGAGAGGTGAGCAGGCGTTTGGCAAGCACCGTATCCCCATTTTCACAAAGCACACGAATCAGGATATCCGTGCCGAAAATACCGGTATCGAACTTGCCGAGCACCTCATATTTAGCAAGCAGATTCCGGTAGGTTCGTTCATCACCCAGCCCCAAATCAACGGCAAAGGCATCTGCGCCCTGGATTCCACCGACAAAAGAACCGGTCGCTTCGTCAAAATAGGCGTTTCGCACGGCTTCCTGCGCTGCATGATCCCGCTGTGTCAGATCCTGTGCCAAGGCATTATTTCCGAGCATCTGCGCAATTTTCTTACAAATGCGCACCGCTTTGATGTAAAAACAGGTGTTGACAAACGGTTCGGGAATGGCAATTTCCTCCGGCGTACACCAATCACCCAGACACCAGCCGCCCTTTTCGGAACGAACGACAAGGTGATTCTCGCTGTGTGCTTCCATGTACCGGAGATATTTTAACATATTCGGGTAGTATTCTTCAAGTACGGATTTATCTTTATAATGCAAATAATACTCCCACGGAACAAAAACAACGGCACCGCCCCAGCCGCCGGGGCCGCCGCCGCCGCCGTAAAACGGTGCGGTATGCTCCACATGACCGCCGTAAATATCCTGACTGTCGGCAATGTCACGCATCCATTTTCGGTACAATTCCTTTGCGTCAAAGCAATCCATCACCGCCGCACAGGTCAGCTGCCCATCCCCCGTGTAGCCCAGCCGCTCCCGGTGCGGACAGTCGGACGGCACGCAGTTGTGGATGTTGTTCTGCTGCGTACGCAGATAGGTCTGCACGATCCACTCCAGCATTTCATCTTCCGAATGATACGTGCAAATGCACGGTATATCGGAATGAACCACCGCATATTCCAGGACGGCGGCACGACCCTGCACCTCAAAATAACGCCCGGCGTGCCAGGTGAACAGCGGGTAAAACACATGGTCTTTGTGTGCTTCGCTGAACACAAATTCATCCCGCTGCATACGAAATTCCATGCCCGCACTGGCAAAATTCAAAGAGCCGTCCTCATTCAGCTCCTCGGCAAAGCGCACAAACGCCCGTTCATCGCTGATACAATCTTCATCAAACACGATTTTCGGATAGCCTGCCACATTTTCGCCCAAATCGTATATTGCCGTATCGCCGAACCGGTAAATCTCTTTCGGTATGATTTTCCGGATCTCCCGATCAGGCGGACAGGTCTGCCTGCACAAAACCGAAAGCGGAGCCGGCAGAACGGAAACGGGCTTCCAATCCGCCGAATCGAGCAGACGGGCATCCTGCGTTTCGCCGAAATAGATGTTCGTGCGTGTGACAAAAGAAGAACGGTAACGGATATGCTCATCGCTCACCGCTATCGTTTTTTCGCCGGCAGTCACCTTATAGCAAAGCTTCAATTCGCCGTAGGGACGCATCCCCTCATTCCGGCTTTCATGCTGGCCGTACCAGCCGTTGCCGATGTGGAAGGTGAGTGTGTTTTCACCCGCATGAACCAAAGAAGAAATATCGTATTCCACATAATAAATACGGTGGATCAGCGTATCGGGAACCGGCATATGAATAACCGATAAATCACGCTTTTCATAATTCGACCAGACCGGGGTCAGCAGTGTATCATCCACTGCCGCACCGTTGACCGTGATGTGCGTATAGCCCAAGCCGCAGCAAAGCAGCTTCACGGAATCGGTGCCGCTGAGCACCAGACGGCTTTCGGCAATCACCGCCTCTTTCGCCTGCGGGAAACCGACCCAGGCGCAATCCTCAAAAATCAGGCTTTTACACATGGGGACATGGGGAAGATTTTCGTCCATAAATTCCTGACCGCACACAGCAAAGCCGAGCTTTTCATAGAAGCCGACGGCGTAGCTTTGGGAAGAAACATAAAACTCCTGTGCGCCGAGGGATTTTGCCTTGTTCATCAGGGTACGGACGACACCGGCACCGAGCCCTTTGCTCCGACAGGATTTCTTTACGGCAATGCGGCCGAATTTCCATTTGCCCTTTTCTTTTTCGTAAAGGCGGCCGGTTGCGACCCATTCGCCGTTTTCTTCAACAAGGAGATGCCAGGACACCTCTTCAAATTCATCGCTTTCCGATTCACGGGGATAGTTCTGTTCCCCGCAAAACACCTCTATGCGCAGCGGCAATGCCTTTCGGAAGCCTTCTTCACCGTAAAACCACTGTTCGTTCATTGTCAACCTCTGTTTTTCAATATATATTCCCGTATTTTTTCTTTAGCTGCCGGAACACTGCCCTGGATCATTTGCGGCTTTCCGCCGCCTCGGCCGCCGAATTCGGCGTGAAACGCCTTAGCGTAATCAGACAGATTCAAGCCGGTGCTGCCCATACAATAGCGAAAGCCGTTTTCGTTTTCGGAAAACGCCGCAAAAATACCCTGTGTCTTTTTCACACCCTCATTGACGGCAAAACGAAGCGAATCCGGTGAAACATCGCCGCAAAACAAAACAAGATTTTCTTCCGTCGGCTGCATCGGTTCGATCAGCGCC
>JAZUJI010000071.1:0-6633 GCA_045642685.1 Acutalibacteraceae bacterium
AGCACAACGGCAATGTTTCTTTTCATTTATGATTCCCCCTGTATTTTTTCTTTCAGTATATCACGCTGTTTGGGGCTTGTCAATGACAAAGGACAAGTTCTTTTTATCATATCAGAACAAATTTTTGGAAAGTGTTGCATATTTTGCTTGCTTTCTTGACACTGCAATTTTTATCGTATAAAATGAACGGGAAAAGGGAGTGATTTGAAATGGCATCTTCCGATTTCGGTGTGCTGCTGGGTGATGTTTCTCTTTGGGAAATCGACCATTTTACCAAAAATCCGATGAAAGCGCAGAGGAGAGTGCTCAAAAAGATTCTTCGGCGCAACAAAAATTGCGAGCTGGGTAAAAAACTGAATCTTGCTTCGGTGAAAAGCATTGAGGATTATCAGAAGACCGTTCCGCTGTCCACATATGCCGATTACGAGCCTTATGTCGAGCGGATGATTCACAACCGGGAGGATCGCCTGATGTATTCCGGGCGCAACATCCGTTACTGTTCCTCCTCCGGTTCGGTCGGCAAGCCGAAGATTTTACCCAAAGGTATCAGCGATTTATGGAAAATGCAGTGCATCGGTTTTTCCGTCAGTGTGGCGGTGGCGCACCGCTGGCTCAAGCAGCACGGCATCAAAATGCCCGGCTCCATGGGGCCGCTGGTGCTCATCCTTTCCGGGCACCGGCTGGAGGACGGAAAGCAGTGCAACGGAGCCGGTCAGGTTCCGTTGACTTATCTGAAGCCGATCATGAGCACCTTTTGCACCTCGCCCTATTCGCTGCTCTGCCCGGAGCATGAGGAGCTGCTGGATACCTCGTATTTACAGCTTCGCTTTGCGCTGGAAAACCGCAAGGTGACTTATTTAGGGTCGATCGTCGTTACGCTTCTGACCACGATGTTCGATTATCTGGAAGAAAACTGGCAGATGCTCTGTGACGATATCGAAAAGGGCATCATCAACCCCGACATAAAATGCACGCCCGAATTGCGTGCAAAATACGCCAAAAAGTTCAAGCCCAATCCCGACCGTGCGGCTGAATTGCGCAGGGAGTTTGAAAAAGGCTTCGATACGCCGATCGCACCCCGCATTTGGCCGAAGCTTACCTGGGCTTACGGCATGATGGGCTCAAGCCTTGCGGTCTATATCGAAAAGCTGCGGAAATCCGTCGGCGATTTGCCGCTGCACAACATGGGCTATGCGGCGGCGGAGGGCTTTTTTGCCGCTCCCGTGGAGCTGAACTGCAGCGACAGCTGTCTGCTTCCGCACTGCATTTTCTTTGAATTTCTGCCTGTGGAGGAAGGCGAGGAAAAGGCGCAGGAGAATGTTAAGCCCCTGCTTCTGAATGAGCTGGAGGTCGGCAGGGACTATGAAATGGTGGTTTCCAATTTTTCCGGGTTGTACCGTTACAAAATGGAGGATGTTGTCCATGTGACGGGGATGTATCATAACACACCCCGTGTCGAGCTGCTGTACCGTCAGAATCTGAGCATGAATGTTGCCAACGAAAAAACGACCACGCAGATGGTGGATGCGGCGGCAACGGCAACGGCGGAAAAGAGCGGTGTCGGCTTTACGGGCTACAGCTTTTATGCCGATTATTCCACGAATCCGCCCCGTTACTGTATGCTGATTGAACCGGAAAAACCGGTGGATGAAGCACTTCGGCAGCAGATGATCGAACAGCTCGATGAAGAGCTGAAGGCCGTCAATGAAAAGTATTACAAATACAGACGATGGGGGATGCTCAACACACCCGAAATTCTGATCCTCAAGGAAAAAACCTATTGGGAGTATCGGGAATCGCTGCGCAGCAAGGGCGTTGTGCTCAACCAGATCAAGCCCGTCACCGTCATCAATTCCGAGGAAAGAAAGAATTTTTTCTTCTCCCATGTTTTGACAGAAGGTTCCTCGACTCTTCGGGAACCGAATAACAGCGAGATGTAAAAAATGCGCTTCCGTTTCAGAACGGGGCGCATTTTTCTTTGACATTTTGCCGGAATCCGATATAATGAAAACAACGAAAGAGAACGGAAGAGAGCTTATGGGAGAATTATTCCAAAACCGGGTGCGTGTTCTTTTGCCTGACGGCGGCAATGCCGGGCAGGCAGCCTGTTTGGCGCAGCACCTGCAAACCGAGGTCGTAACGGAAATACGGGGCGAAGACGGACTTTACCTGTGCGCCGGTGCATCCGCTCTGTCGCTGACAGACGGAAGTCTTTCTTTGTCGGTGGATTTTTTACAGGAGCGCAAACGGCTGAGTGTCGGCAATTTGCAGCGGGAAATGCTGATCAAAGCGTGCCGGATCAAGGGGCAGGAGCACCCCCGTGTGCTCGATGCGACCGCCGGGCTCGGAGAGGACTCGATTTTGCTGGCGGCGAGCGGCTTTACGGTGGAGCTGTACGAATATAATCCCGTCATTGCCGCCCTGCTGCAAGACGGGCTGCTTCGGGCGGCGCAGACACAGGAACTTGCCGAAACGGTCGGGCGAATGACGCTGCAGGAGGAAAACAGCATCCTTGCCATGCGGCGGCTGACGGCGGCACCGGATGTTATTCTGCTTGATCCGATGTTTCCGCAGCGGCAAAAAAGTGCGTTGGTAAAAAAGAAATTTCAGCTGCTTCAACGCCTGGAGCGTCCGTGCTCCGATGCAGCGGAGCTGCTGCAGGCGGCGGTGGATGCTCAGCCGAGAAAAATTGTGATCAAGCGCCCCGTGAAAGGGGAATACTTAGCCGGGAAAAAGCCCGATTATTCACTGGAGGGCAAGGCGATCCGCTACGATTGCTTTGTTTTTGCCCGTTGAACGGAGGAAAACATATGGCGAAAATTTTGTCATTCGGTTCGCTGAATTTTGATTATGTCTATCAGACAGAGCATTTTGTACAGCCGAAAGAAACCCTTGCGGTGCAGTCTTATCACCGGGGCTTTGGCGGAAAAGGTCTGAACCAGTCTGTTGCGATGAAAAAAGCGGGGCTGGAGGTTTGGCACGCCGGGCGCATCGGAACAGACGGTCAGCCGTTTGCCGATTATCTTGATGAACTCGGGATCCGTACCGATTATTTGGTTCGGGATGAAAACACCGTGACGGGGCACGCCATTATTGAGGTATGCGGCGGTGAAAACCGTATTCTGATTCACGGCGGTGCAAACCGTCAGATCGATGAAGCGCAAATTGACCAAACGCTCTCCGGGTTTTCCGCCGGGGACTGGCTGGTGATTCAGAATGAAATATCCTCGGTGCCCTATCTGATCCGTGCGGCGAAGAAAGCGGGCTTGAAAGTGTTCTTTAATGCCGCTCCCGTGTCGGCAGAGGTTCTTTCTTACCCGTTGAGTGAAACGGATGTGCTGTGCGTGAACGAAGTCGAGGGCAAATTCCTTGCCGAAACCGAAGAAAACGAACCGCTGACGATTGCACAGCGTCTGCACGAACGGTTCCCGGCGGTTGAGATCTTACTCACCGCCGGAACACAGGGAAGCTATTGCATCAACGAAACGGGGTGCTTTTTTGAACCGGCTCTTACGGTGAAAGCGGTGGATACAACGGCCGCCGGGGACACCTACAGCGGCTTTTATCTGGCGGAAAAAAACCGCTCGGGAGATGCGCAGAAAGCCATGCGGTACGCCACCAAAGCGGCGGCGATCACCGTGCAGCGGGTCGGTGCTTCTCAATCCATACCCACGGCAGAGGAAATATAACGAAAAATATCGGCTTTCATCGGCTTACAGCTGTTAAGGTGAGTGCCTTTACATATAGCTTTCCGCAAATTTGCGATAAATAAAGAGAATGCCCTCCGAATATGCCTGTCAGCGGTGCATCGGAGGGCGTGTTTAATTTCTGAAAAAACCTGAATGATGCTGCGGCAGTGCTTCAAAGAGCCTGCTGCCTGTACATCATAACAACGGCTTTGGGCGTATCCTCTATCCGGATGGTCAGCCCGTCACTCATGAGCTGTGCACCGTCGAGGCGATACACCTTGTCGGGTGAATCCATGCTGTAAAGTTCATACATTCGGTTCGGCTCCAGCCCGTTGAGCTTGAGCACATAATGGTTTTCTTTGACTTTTTCACGCTTGTAAATCAAGGCTGCTCCTTCAGCTTCGGTTCCGAACTGCATGGCGAGGTATTTGTTCAGCTCCAGTCCGCCGTAGGTGAGAGGATAATAATTCTGCGTCATATACGCACTGACCTGTGCATATTTGGCATACTCATTTATATCCGGTTCATATACGGATTGATTGGTGAGAATGGCTGATCTTGAAGCATATTCCGAATGGAAATAGCGGTTTGTGCCGCTGTACGGCAGCCAGCAGGCAAGCCCGTAGGTCATAGCCTGCGTGGCTTCGAGCACATCTTCGTTCACGGTTCCGTCTGCTCTGCCGCAGTTATAGTCGCTTCGCCATAACGGCAGACTTCGGCGTGTCATTTCAAGGTCAAGCCGTTTTCCGCCGGAGGCGCAGTTGTCGATGATCAGCCCGTCAACGCTGCTGCACAGGCAGTCGAGATATTTATACAGGTTTGTTACATAATGGTTTTCGCAAATGCCGGTTCTGCCGCCGTAAAACTTTTTGTCGGCCTTACGCCAGTATTCAAGCGGTGTGAAGTTGAAATCCTGACGGTACATGGTTACGCCGTTGTCAACAAGCGATTTGCTGATATACCTGCTCAAAAATTCACAGGCGTCATCGTCGCCGAGGTTCCATAAAAGGTTATCGTCAATCGGAACGATCCAGGTGCTGTGCTTCATACCCTCGTTGTAAAGGTATGTGCCTTCACGCACTCGTTCGGGCTCGTACCACAGCAGGAACCGTTTGCCGAGGGAAGCGATTTTGTCGCCGAGAGGTTTCATCCCGTCGGGGAACCGGTTTTCATCCGGGATCCAGTTGCCGACGCCGTCAGCCCAGCTTTCGTGATACTTATACCAGCCGGCATCCATCCAGAAATAATCGGTGTTTTCGAGCGTAACAGGATTGATGTTGTCGATCATTTTGATGAAATCATCGGTTGTCAGGGTCGAAAACTCGTTGGCAATGACAAAGCCGTTGAGCGGCTGTATGCTGTCCGGGCAAACGCATTTTGTTTCCCAGTTTCGCAGGGTGTTGAAGCCCTTGAGCGGATTGCCGCAACTGTAAAAAGAAAGTGAAACGAGAGGGGAACGGATTTCTTCGTTCGGTTCGAGCGGTGCTTCAAATTCCTCCTGTTTGGCCCGGATACGGATCCCATTGAGACCCTGATCAACGGAAGTGAACCACTGCCCGGTCCAGCCGACCGCCATAACAACGCCGAAATTGCTTCCGCAGAGGTTGAAGTATGGAAGAAAAGAACCGCTTCTGCCGCCGTTTGCATTAAAACGCATGGGAAGATGGCTGACAGATGACTTGTATAGCTCAAAATCATTCGGTTCGGGAACGCTGCCCTTGCTGAAATAGAGCTCCGGATTTTTTATGCCAAATACCGTGTCAGCCGCATAAAAGTTTTTAATGACAGGGGAATTTTCCGCAGCTGTGTTTTTTATGTAAACCGTCCATTCACAGGTTGCAAATTCCTCGTAGATCGTGGCTTCAACGGTGGCGGAAATCCCGCTTTTTTTGTGAGTCAGAGTAATATAAGCGGTTTTGCCGCCTTTGCGGAGCTTGCCGTTTTCACTTTCCGGGCTGACGGAAACGACCCAGTCCGCCGTATTGTTCCGGAATGATTTGCCGCCTGCCGAAAAATTATAGGCAGCCTTTGATAAATCATCGGTAAGAATGTTTTGTTCGTACCACTCTCGGCAAAGCTTTTTTTCAGCTTCGGAGATCACTGCTTTTTCTGCGGATATGCTGTCAAAGCCGAAATCTGCTTCGGAGCTGATTTTTACTGCAGCCATGTCTGCCCACCTCTTAAAATTGGAATCCGGAACCGCAAAAGAAGAAACAAGGAATAGGAATGCCTGGATAACTGATAGAATCGCCCGAATCATACTTTTGCCTCCGATTAGTGATTTTCACCCGGTTCAGCCTGTCGGGATGCTGCAAAGAATCCGTGCAGAATGTTCCGGTGCCTTTTGGAATATTTTAGCACATTTCTTTTGGGGTTTCAAGCATCGACAGATGCTTCGGCTTACATTTGACGGAACAGAAAAAATTTGTTCGAGTAAAATCGAAAATTTTTTCGTTCCCGTCTTGACAACTCGGTAAAAATGATTTATACTGCTTGTTGTGCTCGTGAGCGGGCACATAAATATGCGGGTATGGCGGAATTGGCAGACGCGTTAGATTCAGGTTCTAATGGTCGCAAGGCTGTGCAGGTTCAAGTCCTGTTACCCGCACCAAAACTGATACGGTAATTGATACAACAGTGCCGATTACCGTATTGTTTTTATATCCAAAAGGACTTGAAGGACGAGCGGCACAGAGCAACGCTCCGGTGGAGCGTTGTGACCGCGAGCGACCAAACGCCCGCAGGCGTGCGAATCAAGTCCTGTTACCCGCACCAAAACTGATACGGTAATTGATACAAGAGTGTCGATTACCGTATTGTTTTTATATTCAAAAGGACTTGAAGGACGAGCGGCACAGAGCAACGCTCCGGTGGAGCGTTGTGACCGCGAGCGACCAAACGCCCGCAGGCGTGCGAATCAAGTCCTGTTACCCGCACCAAAACA
>JAZUJI010000072.1:0-6319 GCA_045642685.1 Acutalibacteraceae bacterium
ATTCCGCCACATCGGCACATGGTTTTCAAATTCGTAACCATAAATATAACACGATTTGCACTTCTTGTCAAACTTTCAGCAGGAAATTACCGAAAAAACCGTCAATACTCGCTTCCGTCATAACGATAACCGATAACCGGAAAATATTCTGTTGCTGTCTTACCGCTTTTTATAGTAAAAATGCGTGTGCAGTCACCGGCAAAGAAAATGTTTGACAGATCATTGTAGCGACATAACACGGCAAAATTTTCCTTTTGACTGCGTTCATTGATGTAACGGCATTGCGGCATCAAAACCGCGTCTGCTTTTACAAAAGAATAGATGTTCTCGACCTTGTTGATACCGTGATGCGCTGCCTGCATATAGGTGCAGCTCAAGCCTCTTTTTGCATAATTGCGGTGGATCACTTCGCCGTTCCGTTCCTCGCTGTCACCAAGAAGCAGGAGCGACTGACCATCAAACGAAATTTTCAGAACGGTTGTTGTTTCGTTCATGCCGCGGTATAGATCCTCTTCGTCAAACGCATCCGGCAGAATATCTTCATGGGTCGCTACAACCTCAAACTCTGCATTTGAAAGCGTAAATTTCTGACCCGTATGCAGCTTTTTGAACATCACCTTCGGGTAAAACTCATGCAGCCGGGATTTCATGCGTTCAGTACATGAGTTGGTGTAATCCAGCAAGGTTTTGGAAGGAATGTTGAACATAACACGCTGAACATCAAAAATATCCGAATGGAATTTGATGAGTTTTGAAAAAACATCCATATGGTCGTCGTGATTGTGGGTACAAAACCATGCGGAAATAATCATTTTTTCGCCTTCGCTTGTGCCGGTCATATGACGCAGGCAGCGAATGATTTCTTCTGTCGCAATATCGGTCGCCTGTTCACTTTCACCGCCGTCAACCAAAATCAGGGAGTTATCATGCAGGCGAATGGCATAAAACATACCGCAGTCGCAGGTATCCCCTTTGATCATGGTGCTGTAATACAGACCAAATTGCATCAGCGCAGTACTGTCCTGGGTTTGTGATAAGGCGGAAGAACAGAATGTGCTCAAGCGCACGGATGAACGGTCGAGGATAATGCGTGTGCACTTCTGAGCAAAAGAATAGTACAGATAAACGATTGCCTGAAGCTTTTCACTGTAATATTCCCGGCAAAGCAAATCGGCATTATCATCCGAAAAATCAAGGATCAGACCGACAGCTTCCAATTCTTTACAATAGCTTAAAAACTCGTCGCTTGTCGTGTTTTTGACACATTTCAAATAGGAATCCTCATCCGTTCCGCTGTCAGCTTCGATCGTCAGCCCTGCTCCGCAGTTAAAAACCGTTTGAACGGTGTTTGCGCCCTGATAAAGCGGCAATTCATTAAAAAATTCAGCATCGTTTCTTTTCATATTTTTGACTTGCTCCTCAATTAACAAAATAGCTATATTATTCCGTGATATCAACAACCGTCAAATCCATGCCGTTCACGGTGAAATGGATCGTATGACTGCCGAAGCTCATTTTATAGATGCGTGTCGGGTCATGCTGGTATGACGGTCTCGGGTCACATTGCAGCGTTGCGATAAGCGCCTCTCTTTTCTGCGGTTCGAGCCGTTTCAATAACGCTTCCGAACAGACAACCGAAAGCGAATAATCGTTCGGTTCAACAGAAAAGCCGTCTGCTGCGTTCGGCTTACAATCGGCATAAGGCACATAAGGTTTTATATCAAAAATCGGCGTTCTGTTCATTAGATCCGCACCGGAAACGATCAGAACCGTACCGTTTTCTTTTTCTTTTCGCACTTCCTCAAGCATGACACATGAAAGCCCGAGAGAATTTGGCCGAAACGGCGAACGGCTTGCAAATACACCCACACGGGTGTTTCCGCCCAAACGGGGCGGCCGCACCGTCGGTGACCATTCGGAACGCAAGGCTTCGGAAAACTGCCAAATCAGCCACAGATGAGAATATCCCTCAATGCCTCTGAGGGCATCGTCACTACGAAATTCCGGTTCAAAAATGATTTTGGATCGCTGCTGCGGAACCAGTCCGCTCTGCCTCGGAATACCGAATTTTTCACGATAATCGTTTTCGATATGAGCAATCGGCTGAATGGAAAAAGAACCGTTCATCAATCTCTCCTCAACGCTTCAATCGGCAGCATTTTGGCGGCTCTTCTCGCCGGGTAAATACCGAAGAAAATACCGATCGCACTGGAAAAGCCGACTGCAAGAAGAATGGTGGAAAAATGGATCTGGATCGGGAGATTGACATAGGCACCGGCAATCAATGCACCGGCGACGCCGAGCACTAACCCGATCGCTCCGCCGATACAGCAGAGAATGACCGATTCGGTCAGAAACTGAAACATAATGGTAGAGGTTTTGGCACCAAGTGCCTTTCGGATACCGATTTCCCGGGTTCGTTCCGTGACGGACACCAGCATGATATTCATAACACCGATACCCCCGACAAGCAGAGAAATCGCACCGACAGCGGCAATAAAAGCGGTAAACACCGTGATGACCGTGTTGATAAGCTCAATATAGGTTGCCATGTTAGTGACCTTGTAGATTTCACGGTCGGCATTGGAGTGACGGGCTGCAAGCACCTTGGCGGCAGATGCGCCGGCGCTGTCGAGAAATTCGTCGTTATCGGCTGTCAGATAAATCATCTGATAGCGGCCGCTCTGCCCGAAAAACTCATTAAAAGTGGTAGAAGGTACAATCAACGAAACCATGGTGCCGACCATACTGGAGGACTGCATCATTTCCGCTGTCGTTTCCGTATCCATTGCACTCATGGAGGTACTGTCCACAACGCCGATGATCTTAAAAGACACCGTTGCGCCTTTGTAAGTCAGGTTGATTTTTTTACCGACACAGTTTTCATAACCGAAGAGTGTGTAGGCACTGACATTGTCAATACAGCAAACATAGCGGGATGCCGCAAAATCATCTGCCCCGTAAAATCTGCCGTAAAGCATATTGGCATTGAGAATATAACGAAAATCCGTTGTACCACCCATAAGCATGGCGATCCCCTCTGTCCCGTTTGCATCGCAGGAACAGAAATTCATCGCCAAAGGAGATACGGCATTGATGCTATCCAGTTTTTTAATCGCCGCAACATCTTCGTCCGTTATATAATCGCTGGATGAAGCAATATCGCTTGAAACACTGATGCTGACCATGTTGGAGCCTAAATCTTCAATCATGCCGACAATGTAATCCCGACCGCCGTTGCCGACCGTTACGATCGCAATAACAGAGGCAACACCGATGATGATGCCGAGCATCGTCAAAAGAGAACGCACCCAGTTTGTTTTGATGCTGAAAACAGCAATGCGCATATTTTCAAGGATGTTCACAAGCGCCCTCCTACCCTGTTATGCTGCCTGCGACGCCGTTTCCGTCACATACTCGGCTTTTACTTTCGCACCGTCTTCCAGCGAAGAAGATTGATTTTGTACTATTTCATCGCCAGCCTGAATACCGGAAACAATTTCATAGGAGGTGTCGGACGCAAGCCCCAGCTCGACTTCAACTTTTTCAACGGTTTTTTTCTCTTTGTTGTATTTGAAAACATAATTGCCGTTTGTATCGCTCATAACCGACTCAATCGGCAAAATCACAGCGTTATCGACCGTATCAATTTCAATATCAATATCAACATCAATACCGATAATGACGCTTTCATCGGGGTTTTTGATGGAAACCTGAGCCGGAACGGAGTTGGAGCCGCCGTTTGTCGTGCCGGACATACTGCCGATAAGGTTGCCGACATCCAAAGCAGAGCCGGAGGATGCAACCGGGCTGATGAAGCTGACTTCGCCTTCCAACTCATGACCAATGGCATTTACAATACATTTCTGACCGACTTTCACATCCAGCACATCGTACTTGCCGAGTGAGAAAGAGGCAACAAAGCTGTCGTAATACTCGACCGTCATGCCGGTGCCTGTGTTATTCGACCCGGAAAGCGAGGAGAGAACCGAGGACAAATCGACCGAACTGCTTCCGCCGGCAAGACTCGAAAGAAGAGAAGTGATATCGAAGGAGGACTGCGTTGAAGCACTTTCAAACGGCTGACCGACTGCAAGATTCATTGCGCTGATGACACCGTCGCCCTCGGCATACCAGCCTTTCTTCAGCTTTTCCACCGCAGCCTTTGCTTCGTTCAGCTTTGTTTCGGCAGAATCCATAATGGCTTTGTAGGTGGAACCAAGCAGGTTTTTCTGCTGCGTTTCCAAAAGCGTTTTTTGAGCTTTTAGCCCGATCAAATTGACCTTTGCGCTGACCAGAGCCGTATCCGCTTCGGATAAACCGAGCATCGAGGAAAAATCGAAGGAGTTAAGGGTTGTCATATTGTCGATCAAAGAGGACAGCGTAGACCGGGAAGCACCCCGTGATGCCAGCTTGCCGAAAAATGAACGAAGCTGGTCTTCGGTGTAGGTGTCACCGAGCAGTTTGGACAACTTGGTAAAATCCAGTGAATCGACCCAGGCCGGAACAGATTTTGTCTGTTCCTTTTCAGTCGGCTGTGCCTTTTCAAGCTGATCAACAGTCTTTTGCAGCTGCGCGATCTGTGCGTTGATTTCCGGCAGCTTAGCGGCTGCTTCATCGGCAGACTGGATGGAATTGAGATAAGACAGCTTTGCCGTGTTATAATCGGACTGCTGCTGTGACAAAACGCCGTTCAGAGAGGCATTGTCGAAAGCTGCAAGCAGCTGCCCTTTTTTCACACGGTCACCGGCCTTGACACAGATTTTATCCGGAACGACACCGTTGAATATTTTGAATTCACCCTTATTAAGGGATTCTACCGTACCGGTAGTCGAAAGCGTCTGCGTAATACTTCCGGTTTGGGCAGTCATAATGACCGCCTCATAACGGGTATCATTTTTTTTGACAACAAAAATGATCGTGCCGACAAGCACGGCGACCAGCAGAACAGCAGCAACGATAATGCGAATCAGCTTTGATTTTTTCATTCACAACACGACTCCCTCGAAAAATTGTACCGATTATAACACAGTCTATAAATAAAATAAAGAGGAGAAATGCTTTTTTACGAAAAATTAACCAAAGGTTAATAAATCGCTCGGCTGCCGCCAAAATTGATGCCTTCAACAACCATTGCATCTGAATTTTTTGTTCAAAAGCAGTTGACAGCAAGTATGAAATTCAAGTATAATATCCTCACCATACAGAGTGCGCGAGAGACAAGCTTATTGACCGCACAGCAACCTGCCCGCCGGGTAAGGTGCTAATGCTTGACCGATGGAATGAATCTGCTTTTCTGCCCATTGGTAACGATGGGTTTTTTTATTGCTCTTTTGTACCTCTTTATGGATTACAATTCAGGAGGTACATTAAAATGTACGAATTAAAAAACATTCTATCAAACAGCACAAAACCGGTTTATGTTCATCTGACTGACAACGAATCCGCAAAGCAATTCCTGGCAGACGCCGAAAAGCAGGGATTTGTCTTTTCGGATGGCAGCAAACCGACTGAAAAGCATTTATCCGATTTCTTTGTTCTGCACCCCGACTTTACCATGAATTATATCGGTTCGGCAGGCAGGATAGCTTACCAATGCAGTGCCGGCAATATTACGAAACTCGAATATTAAAGCCGGCAGCATTTTGATAGAATTATCTGCTGTGTAACCGTATGTTGTTTCAATGAAATGAAGTATCCGACATGAGTGATTGATGAACTGCCGGAATATCCGTTTATTGATTTATAGCTACTCTGGCGACACCATGTCACCAATGATGAAGGAAAACTGCCGCACTGAAGCGAGGTAATCAGAAAAAGCAAGTCTCCTGCCGGATCCCGCTGCGTTTTTTCGTCTTATCGCCCTTGCAGTCAGCCTCATAACAAAATAATACCGCACACACGAACAAGCCGCCCGAAACAAAAGCCGGGCGGCTGTTTATATCTTAGGTCATCATATTATACAATCATTTGGAAAGCACGGTGATTTGAAAAAGATAAACTATGTTTTTGAACCAATTGATGATCTGATTGAAAATCGTCTTCAGAATATACAGGGGTGAGGTGTTTTGGAACACACGGTAGGTGTGATTCAAATTCAGCCTTGACTCATCTATCATAAGGTTTTGCAGAGCGCCGCTGCCCATAATCGAGCCTTTGAGCATCGTATTATCCGTATCATGGCGAAGCGAAACGGAAAAGTTTGTGAAAACAGAATCGAAGGCTCCGTCTGCCTGAATAACCGTGCATTTTTTACCGTCACCCGTCCACCACATACAAAAGCAGTTGTCGAATGTGTTTTTGTCGCTGACCCGAAACG
>JAZUJI010000073.1:0-6337 GCA_045642685.1 Acutalibacteraceae bacterium
AGACCTAAGAGATAGATGTTTCGCTCCTTGGCGGTATAGGTGTTGATACCGTCATACGGGGAGTTTTTCTTCACAAAATTCATCCTTTCTTACATTAGATCATACTGAAAACAGCGGGTAAGCCGTAGCTGAGCCCTGACATAATCAATCCGGCGATCAAAACGCCGACTGCGATAATCAGCGTGGCATCCCGCACACGCATATCCGCCAAAGCAGCGATAAGCGCACCGGTCCATCCACCGGTGCCGGGCAAGGGTATCGCCACAAACAGCAGCAAGCCCCAACCGCGGTAACGCTTGACCGATTCGCTCTTTCGTTTGGAACGGATCTCGAGCTTTTTGATCACCTTTTTCCAAAACCGGCGATTGCGCAAAAACTGAAAAATTTTGCGGATAAACAAAAGAATAAACGGAACCGGCAGCATATTGCTGATGTAACAGATAATAAAAGCGGGAATCAGATCCATACCAAGCAGCTTTGCTGCAATCAATCCGCCACGCAATTCCAAAATCGGAAAAAGAGAAATAACAAAAACAGTCAGTTCAGGCGGTATTCTATTTTGGAACAAATCCACAAATTGCTGTGCCAGCTGTTCTGTCATGCCTTTATCTCCTTTACCGAAGGCTCTGCAACACCGATTTTAATTAAAAACTCGTTTGCCTTTTCCAAAATAGCACGGTCATTTTCAAATTTTAGAATTTTCCACGCCTTTTGGTAATTAAGCCACACATAATCTTCGATTTCTTCCTGCTGAATCACGGTCTGCGTATCGGTGGTGCCGGCAACAAAAATCGAAACCGACTTTTCTACCTTGCCCTGAATCGTATATTCCGAGGTTGACACAAAGCCCGGATGAATCCGAATATGAACACCGGTTTCTTCCAGCACCTCTCGCTTCGCCGTTTCTTCCCTGGTTTCACCCGGCTCGATATGACCCTTTGGGAAACCCCAGTTTGTGCTGCGCTTGTTTTTGATCAGCAAATAGCGAAGCTCACCGTTGATCATGCGGTAAACAACCGCACCGCAGCTGCTTTCATACAGGCAGTCGATCGTATAATCCCTGCCGTCTCCTTCTGCGTAAGCGATGGCGGCACGAATATCGTTGATAATGTAGCGTGTGCTTTTCGGTGCAACGACCAAAAAACGCTCTCCGCTGTTACGACGAATCACAGCAATCACACGGCCGTCAAAGTTATGTACCGGGTGGTCAATTCCCATAATGTAAGCACCCTGCACATTTTTTATGCTGCAATTCCCCTCTACCTTACCAAAATTGAGCTGACAGACCGAGCCGGTGTCCGGATCTGTTTCGTTCATTCGCCCGGTTACGCAAACACGGATAAATTTTCCGAGCATCGACTCAAATCTCCTTTCTCAGTAATGATTTTTCGGGCAGTCCTGCGTTTCTCACGCTCATTCGCCTGCCAATGTGCGAATATACCGTTTGAAGAACACGACCGCCTCGCCGACTGCCTTGACCGGCAGCCTTTCATTGGTTGCATGGGTGCAAAGCAACAGCTTCGTATCGGCAATAAAGGGTGAGAACCGGTAAACATTCTCACAAATCCCTTCGTAATAACAGGCATCCGTGCCGCCCATAACCAAAAACGGAGCAACCGCAGCATCGGGATGATTAGCGGATGTGATGCTCTCAATTACCCGATAAGCACGGGAATCCGTCGGTGAAAAATTGGAAGCCTCTTTGCTCTTGAGATTTTTCACTTTGATGTTCTTGTTGCGAACCACCTTGCGGATATGCTTTTCGATATCCTGCGTTGTCGTACCCGGCATCGCACGGAAGTTGACAACGATACTGCTCTTTTGCGGCAAGACATTGGCAGCCGGGCTGCCGCTTGCCATGGTAACACCGGTCGTGGTGCGAATCAGACACGCAGCCGGCGGGATCTGCTTCATGATCTCACGCACCAGCGGCGTTAAGCCCTTAATGTTGCACATAAGCAGCCGTGCCGGATAAGAGGTCTTGCGGCCGACCGTATCGAAGATATCCGTAACAAAAGGCATAACATTTGCCTTGAACTGATGATTTTCCAAATCGGCGATCACCTTTGCCATTTCACCCAGACCGGAATGTTTCGGAGGCTGTGAGGAATGACCGCCCTTGCTCTCTAAGCTGATTTCAAAGTCGGCATAACCTTTCTCGGCAATACCGATCCCCGCCATATAACCGTTAAAGATGCCCTTGATGTTGACAGGCAGAATCGCACCGCCCTCATCGATCACACAATCCAAATGGATCCCTCTGGATTCAAGAAGCTCGGCAATGGACTTCGCACCAGCATCTGGACCGGCAACAACTTCTTCATCGTGACCGAAGCACAAATAGACATCACGCTCCGGCTCAAAGCCTTCTTCAAGCAGCGTTTCCACAGCCTCCATGACGCAAATCAAATGGTTTTTCATATCCATTGCGCCACGGCCCCAGATAAACTCGCCATCGTTGTGACCGCTGAAAGCAGGATAAGTCCAATCATCCTCTGTACCTTTTTCGATCGGCACAACATCCTGATGTGAAAGCATGGCGATCGGGTCAAGCTCGGGATTTTTACCCTTCCAACGGTACAGCAGGCTCGCTTCGGACACAATTTCCTTCTCCAGCTTTTCGGCAATCAGCGGATAGGTTTCATCCAAAAACTGATGAAAACGGTCAAACTGAGACCAATCCACCTTGCTTTTATCCGGGTCGGAAACGGTCGGGATCTGAATCGCCTGACTGATGTGCTCGCAGGCACGGGCTTCGTCGCAGGATTCGGCTTTCAACTCAAGCTTCTGCTTTTCTTTCGGCTGAAATTTTGCTGCCCGGACGCAGTTTACGGCTGTTGCCGCACCAAGTGCGCCAAGGATAACTTTCGTGCGCTTCTTCATAACTGTGCTATTATCTCCTCATTTTATTTTCTCATTCTGTTGGCCAAATACGGCGATGGAAGCAGCTGCTCTTGCCCTTGTGGCAGGCATTGCCGGTTTGATGCACCTTGATCAAAAGGGAATCATAATCACAATCCACATAGATACTCACAAGCGTCTGCTTTTGTTCGGAGCTTTTTTTCCAAAGCTTCCCTGTGCTGCGGCTGCAATACCACACTTCACCGGTTTCAACGGTTTTTTCCAAAGCCTGCTGATTCATAAAAGCAATATGCAGAACTTTGCCGGTATCCTTGTCTTTAACAACCACGGGAATCGTTGAATGATGCTGAAAAAACTTATTGGTATCCATATATTTTACCCCCACACAAAGCTTTCGTTTTACATCTCAAATAAACTGATCTGCATATTATCCGGCAGACAATCCAGGGCACCGGCATTTCGCAGCGCCGTAATCACACTGCTGGAAACACCTGCTCTGCGCTGAAATTCATCCACACAGATAAACTCGCCCTCGCCGTCATCTCTTGCCGCAGCAATCGCCTTGGCGGCATTCACACCTGTACCGATCAGCGAACAGAACGCCAAACGGATCTTACCGTCCTCGATTTTGAAAACAGTCGCATCGGATTTATAAATGTCGATCGGTAAAAACTCGATGCCCCGTGCTTTCATTTCCAAAAGCACCTGCAAAGCGGTGTATTGGGACTGTTCCTTGGGTGTCGCTTCTTTGCCCTTGTCGGTGATCTCTTTCATCTTGCAGCGCACCTGATCGATGCTCAGCAAAATGGTATCCGCATCCAAATCCTCACCGCGCACGGTCAGATAAGCCGCATAATAGGCAAGCTTGTGATAAATTTTGTACCAGCCCAGCCGCAAAGCGGCAATAACATAAGCGGCGGCGTGCGCCTTCGGGAACATATATTTGATTTTCAAGCAGGATTCAATGTACCATTCCGGAACATTGTGGGCACGCATCTGCGCCTTATGTTCGTCCGTCAACAGCTTGGGCGCATTGCCCTTACGAACGATTTCCATGATCTTAAATGCCATATCGGGTTCAAGACCCTTGTGCATTAAATAAACCATAATGCTGTCACGGGTTCCGATCACATCGGAGATGGTGCAGGTTCCGTTGTGGATCAAATCCTGCGCATTGCCCAGCCAGACATCGGTTCCGTGAGAGAGCCCGGAAATCTGGAGCAAGTCGGAAAAGCCTTTCGGCTTTGCCTCAAGCAGCATTTGCCGAACAAAGCTTGTACCCATTTCGGGGATGGAAAGCGTGCCGGTTTCACAGTCAATATCCTCGGGCGTAATACCGAGCGGTTCGGTGCTGGTGATCATCTCATAGACTTTTTTGTCGCAGATATCCGCATCGGTCACCAGTATACCCGTAAAATCTTCCAGATATTTATACAGCGTCGGCACATCGTGGCCGAGATTGTCAAGCTTCAGAATCGTGTCATGCAACGCATGGAAGTCGAAGTGCGTTGTACGGGAGCTTGCATCGACATCGTCCGCCGGGTGCTGGATCGGCGTAAAATCCTCCGCCTCCATGTGGTTCGGCACAATGACCATACCGCCCGGATGCTGACCCGTTGTGCGTTTGATGCCGGTGCATCCCTTACACAGGCGGTCAATTTCGGCGTTGTGCACCGATTCACCCTTGGCATCAAAGTATTTTTTTACATAGCCGAAAGCGGTTTTATCTGCCACCGTACTGACCGTTCCGGCCTTGAACACATGAGAAAGACCGAACAGCTCTTCGGTGTAACGGTGCGCCCAGAACTGATATTCACCGGAAAAGTTCAAGTCAATATCGGGGGATTTATCGCCCTTGAAGCCGAGGAAGGTTTCAAAGGGAATATCGTGCCCGTCCCGCATCATCGGAGTTCCGCAATCCGGGCAATTTTTGGGCGGCAAATCAAAGCCGGAGCCGACCTCGCCGTTCAGGAAAAATTCACTGTGCTTGCATTTTTTGCAAAGATAAAACGGTGCAAGCGGCATGACCTCGGAAATGCCTGCCATGGAAGCGACAAACGAGGAACCGACCGAACCACGGGAACCGACATAGTAGCCGTGATCCATGGAGTTTTTAACCAGCTTTTGCGCAATCATGTAAAGAACGGCAAATCCGTTCTTAATAATTGAATTAAGCTCCTTTTCCAGCCGCTGTGCCACATATTCGGGCACGGGATCCCCGAACATATCCTTTGCCTTCTCCCAGCAAAGGCGTGTCAGCTCTTCTTCGGAGCCGGGAATACTCGGCGGATAGTTGCCGTTGGGAATCGGAATCAGGCGGTCAATACAATCGGCAATGCGATTCGGGTTGGTAATGACCACCTCTTTGGCGGTCTCCTCCCCGAGATATTGAAATTCCGCCAGCATTTCTTCGGTGTTGCGGAAAAACAGCGGTGCCTGATTATCGGCATCCTTATAGCCCTGCCCTGCCATCAAAATGGCACGGAACTTGGCATCCTGCGGGTCTATGAAATGGACATCGCAGGTGGCGACGACCGGCTTATGAAGCTTATCCGCCAGATGAACCAGCTTTTTGTTGAGGTTTTCCAAATCCGTACGGCTTTGTATCTGCGGGTATTCATCGGATTCCAGCATAAAACGGTTGTTATCGACCGGCTGAATCTCGATATAATCGTAAAACGAAGCGATCTTCATCAGCGTTTCGTCATCGCTTTTCATCATCGTGCGGAACACTTCGCCTGCCTCACAGGCACTGCCGATGATGATTCCCTCCCGCAGAGCCATCAGCTCGCTTTTCGGGATACGGGGCCGCTTATAGAAATAATCCAGATTGGATTTGGTAATCAGTTTATAGAGGTTTTTCAGACCGACATTGTTTTTGGCGAGCAGAATGATATGGTATGACGGCAGCTTTTTGAAATCCTGCCCGGCACCGTCTCCGTCCACATCGTTGACCAGATAGCCTTCCATGCCGAAAAGCAGCTTGATGCTGCTGCCCTTTGCCGCTTTGACTGCATCGGGGAACGCCTGCACGACCCCGTGGTCAGTGATCGCAATCGCCTTATGCCCCCATTTGATTGCCCGTTTGACTAAATCCTGCACATCGGTCATACCGTCCATTGCAGACATTCGGGTATGCAAATGCAGCTCCACACGCTTTTCGGGCGCATCGTCGGTCTTGCTGAGTTTATCAATGGATGCCATGGCTTTGACATCCAGCACATTTTCATGCGCATATTTATCGTAAAGCACAACGCCCCTTAACAGGATCGTCATGCCGTCTTTCAATTTCTGAACGAGATATTCGGTGTTTTCGTTCGGTCCGAAAATCTTGGCGGAATAAGAGCCGCTCTCATCCGCTATATTAAAGGTGATGATACGGCTACGGTTATCACGGGTGGAACGCACCTCAAGCGAAAATACATCGCCCCAGATCAAAACCGAACCGCTGTCCTGACTCAGTTCGGAAATCGGA
>JAZUJI010000074.1:0-17416 GCA_045642685.1 Acutalibacteraceae bacterium
GTGCCGTTGCCGCAGGCAGCGAAAACGGCGGCTATGATGATGCGTTTGAAGCTGCCGGCGTGATGGGCAAGATCAAAGACAAAATCTATGAGCCGATCGCCGGAAATGTTGCGGTTTACGATAAGCTCTATGCCGAATATAAATTGCTTCACGATTACTTCGGTCGCGGCGAAAACAATGTGATGAAGCGGCTCAAGCAAATTAAAGCCGAGGTCGGCGACAACGACTAAACATAACAACCGGCAAAAAGCTGAATTTACAGTTTGAAATCATGCAGTATTTTCAAATTTTTGCTGATAAACATAATATACAAACAAGACCTTTTCGATTTTCAAAAATGAAGTTGAAAAGGTCTTTTTGTTGTGTCTGCGGTTGGGGATGCTGCGGTGAATCGTGAGCCGATTTTTCAACCGATCAATCTATCATACAACGGCGGCTGAATCGTGCCGCCGGCGGCAAAGCAAAAGAGGCCGATCCGCTTTCGGGCGCAATGCGCCGTAAAGACAGACAGACCTCTCGGTGATCTATAAAATTTTGCAGAACATCATAAAAGCGGCTTGATTTAAGCTTTTTCTTCTAAAATATCTGCGCCGGTTTTACCGTCATATTCAGGCAGATATACGGCGACTCTTTCGCTGTGGGAGGTCGGCAGACTTTTGCCGATGTAATCGGCTCGAATCGGAAGCTCCCGATGCCCGCGGTCGATGAGAACGGCGAGCTGGATCTGCGCCGGACGCCCTGCGGCAAACACCGCCTCGATCGCAGCACGCACCGTGCGCCCCGTGTAAAGCACATCGTCAACCAATATGACCTTTTTGCCGGTGATGTCGAGCTTGAGCGGTTCACCGAGCACCTCCGGTGTGTCGTTGATCTCGGTCAGATCATCCCGGTAAAATTTGATATCCAGTGCTTTCAGCGGCAGCGTTACGCCCTCGATCGCTTCAATATTCTTTTGGATCATCTGCGCCAGCGGCAAACCTCTGCGGCGAATTCCGATGAGAACCAACGAATCCGTACCTTTGTTGTGTTCAATGATTTCGTGGGAAATGCGGCGAACGGCACGGTTGAGAGCCGCTTCATCCATGACAGATGCTTTGAAATGTGTCATCTTTTTGACTTCCTTTGCAATAAAAAAAGATCCTGCCGCTTTTGTGCGGCAAGACCGACCGGATCCGTGCCTTTTGCACCGGACACGAAAAAGCTCAAAATTTCTGCGCTCCTTGTCGGCATCACGGTACCGCCCTTGAAGAAAAGCGTTGCTTGAACGAGAAAAAGCGCACCCGCTTTGAGCGGATACGCTTATCGGTTATTATTCGGAAAAGCCGGATTCGACCAGACGAACAAGGTCATCAACCGCCTGTGTTTCATCGGAACCGCCTGCGATAATGCGGATCTCGGTGCCGCCCATGATGCCCAGGGAAAGAACACCCAGCAGGCTCTTGGCGTTGACACGGCGATCCTCTTTTTCAACCCAGATGGAAGATTTATACTCGTTGGCTTTCTGGATAAAAAAGGTTGCCGGACGAGCATGAAGGCCAACCTGATTCTGAACGGTTACATCTTTAACATACATATGAAAAATCTCCTGTTCAACTGCAAGGTCATAGCGACCTTATGCTGCAAAATCTGAATTTGTGTACTTCATATTATACCACAAAAAGTCGCTTCGTCAATGAAATTTCGCCACTTCCCGACCGGATTGTGATAATTCTACGCACATACCAAACCTGCACAATGACAAGGGACGCAGTTTGTGCAGGTTGCCTATAATTTTTGCCGCTTTTCGGCAGCGTAAACCCAAAAAAACGCCAAATTTCACCTTGGGAAAATGTCACTTTTCTCTTGAAGAGAAAAGAAATCTGTTATATAATAAAAATAAATGAAAAGGAGTTGAACCGTTATGATTTTCGGAAAAATCAGTGATATGCCACAATTTTATGCGGTTTGTCCGCAATTAGAACCGGTTTATGCGTTTTTGACCAAACAGCCGCTCGGGGATATTGCCCCGGGGGATTATGTGCTTGTGCCGGACAGCGTCAAGGGCGGCATTTCATCCTACGAAACCAAAGAGCGTGCAGGCCGTCACCTCGAAGCACACCGTAAATATGCCGATGTGCAGGTGATGCTCAAGGGCTGTGAGATCATTGAGTGGGCGCACATCAGCGACTGTGACAAAGTGGTCAGCGAGGAGTTTTCCAAGGGCGGTGACATCGGCTTTTATGAGGACCCTGCCCGTTTGACTTCGCTCATGCTGGATGAGGGCTTCTTCGTGCTGCTCAACCCGGAGGATGCGCATAAGCCCTGCCTGAAAGCGGATGAAAAGCCTATGCAGGTCACCAAAGCGGTGTTCAAAATCAAGCTGTAAAGTTACTCAAAAGCACTTGCGTGCGAGTATTTTCGGATGAATACGAAATAAAAAGAAAACGGCCTTGTGATTGGTTTCACAAAGCCGTTTTTTCAGTTGCGGTAATCGTCTACGATCTTGCCGTCCTGAATCCGGATGACCCGTTGGGCTTCGGCGGCAATGCCGTTGTCGTGCGTGATGAGAATGACGGTGCGGCCTTCTTCGTGCAGCTCGTGCAGAATTTTCATCACTTCTTTGCCCGAGGCGGTGTCGAGGTTGCCGGTCGGCTCATCTGCCAGAATGATCGGCGGCTTTGCCGCCACGGCACGGGCGATGGCAACACGCTGCTGCTGACCGCCGGACATTTGGTTGGGCAAATGGTTCATGCGCTTGGCTAAACCGACCCGTTCCAGCGCTTTCCGGCTCAGCTCATGCCGCTCCTGCGCACGGATCCCTCGGTAGGCAAGGGGCAGCTCCACATTGCCCTGCGCCGTCAGACTGGGGATCAGGTTAAAGCCCTGAAAAATGAAGCCGATCTCACGGTTGCGGATCTCCGACAGGCGGTTGTCATCCATGGTGGAAACATCCGTGCCGTCCAGCAGATAGGTGCCCGAGGTGCATACATCCAGCAGCCCGAGCATATTCATCAGCGTGGATTTGCCGGAACCGGACTGACCGATGATGGCAACAAATTCCTGCCGGTCGATCTGCAGGCTGACGCCGTCCAGCGCACGAACCTCATTTTCACCGGGATTGTAGATTTTATAAACATCTCTTACATCGACCAGATGATTCATAGGGCACCTCTTTTACTTGAGCATTTCGGCAACAATGCTTTCTGCCGCCGCCAGCGCTGCGGGAAGCTTGTCGATTTCTTTTGCACCTGCCATGGCAAAATCGGGCTTGCCGCCGCCGTTGCCGCCTGCAAGCTGCGCAACCGCCTTGACGATTTTGCCTGCGTTTGCGCCTGCCGCTACGGCTTGCTTTCCGACTGCTACGGCAATGTTTGCGCTGCCCTTTTCATGGTTGATGCAGGTGACGACCAATACAATATCGTCACCCGTTTCTTTGGCTTTGTCACCCAACGCACGAATATCGTCCGAAGACATATCCTCCACCGCCGCTGTGATCAGGCGCACCGCACCGACTGCCTTTGCATCGGAAAACAAATCGGCGGATTTCAAATCGGTGAGCTGAGCGGAAAGGGAGGCAATTTCTTTTTCTTTTTCTTTCAGGTCTGCCATCAGAGCGGCGGCCTTATGCTCCAGGTCATGCACATTGCCGACCTTCATGGCGGCGGCTGTGCCGACGAGCATTTGGTTAAGAGAAGTCATATAATCCAGAACACCTGTGCCGGTGACGGCTTCAATGCGGCGCACACCGCCTGCGACAGAGGATTCGGAGATGATTTTGAACAAGCCGAGCTTGCCGGTGGAGGAAACATGGGTTCCGCCGCAAAGCTCGATCGAGAAATCCCCGGCTTTGACCACACGCACACGGTCGGAATATTTTTCACCGAACAGAGCCATGGCACCCATTGCCTTGGCTTCGTTGATGTCCATTTCCGTGGAGGTGACGGGCAAATCGGCGAGAATGACAGAGTTGATTTGCTGTTCGACTTTTTCCAATTCCTCGGCGGTGAGAGCGGAGAAATGCGAGAAATCGAAGCGCATGGATTTTGCGCTGACAAGCTGACCTGCCTGCTCGACATGGCTGCCGAGCGTTTTGCGCAGGGCTGCCTGCAGCAGATGCGCCGCCGTGTGGTTGCGCATAACGGCTTTGCGGTTGGTTTCGTCCACGGCGCAGTGAACCTTTTCGCCGAGCTGTAGGCTCTCACCCTGCGTCAGCTCACCAAAGTGCAGGAACACACCGTCGTTGGTTTTCGTGGTCTTGCTCACTTCAAAGCTCCAGCCGCTGCCGCAGATGACACCGCAGTCACCGACCTGACCGCCGCTTTCGCCGTAGAACGGCGTGGTGTTGAGCACCAGAGCCGCTGTTTTTCCGCTTTCGGCAAATTCACAGCGTTCACCGTCCACCAGAACGGCGATGATCTCGCTGTCGGATTCCAATGTATCATAGCCGACAAAATCGGTTTTGGGCAGACCCTTGGTCACAACGCCGGTGTCCTTCCAGCCCTCGGCACCGGCATCCTTGCGGGCACTTCTGGCACGCACTCTCTGCTCCTGCACCAGACGCTGATATTCGTCCAAATCAACTTTGATGTTCTTTTCTTCCAGAATTTCCACGGTCAGGTCGATCGGGAAGCCGTAGGTATCGGAAAGCTTGAAGGCGTCTGCACCGCTCAGGGTGTCGCCGCATTCTTTCATCATGTCCTCCAGCAGAGAAAGTCCGGTGTCGATCGTGCGGCCGAAGCTTTCTTCTTCAAGCTGAATGATTTTGACGATAAAGTCATGCTTTGCCGTCAATTCGGGGTAAGCGTTTTTGTTTTCGCTGATAACGGTTTCGCAAACCTCGGCAAGAAACGGACGGTTGATGCCGAGCAGGCGGCCGTGACGGGCGGCACGGCGCAGCAGGCGGCGCAGCACATAGCCTCTGCCCTCGTTTGAGGGCATGACACCGTCCCCGATCATAAAGGTCGTTGAGCGGATGTGGTCGGTGATAACCCGCAGGGAAACATCCTTTTTGGGGTCTGTGTGGTAAGCAACACCGGCAACGGTGCAGATGTGCTTCATGATGTTCTGAATGGTGTCAACCTCAAACAGGTTGTCAACGCCCTGTGCGATGCACGCCAGACGCTCCAGCCCCATGCCGGTGTCGATGTTGGGGTGAGCAAGGGGTGTGTAGTTGCCCTGACCGTCGTTGGAAAACTGCGTGAAAACAAGGTTCCAGAACTCAACATAACGGTCACATTCACAGCCGACCTTGCAGTCGGGCTTGCCGCAGCCGAATTCTTCGCCGCGGTCATAATACAATTCGGAACAGGGTCCGCAGGGTCCTGCGCCATGCTCCCAGAAATTATCCTCTTTGCCGAAACGCACCATGTGGTCGGGCGCAATACCCTTGTCTTTTGTCCAGATTTCATAGGCCTCGTCATCGTCCTGATAAACGCTGACATAAATGCGGTTCAAGTCCATTTCCATGACTTCGGTGCAGAATTCATACGCCCAGTCGATCGCATCGTGCTTAAAATAATCGCCGAACGAAAAGTTTCCGAGCATTTCAAAGTAGGTGCCGTGCCGTGCGGTCTTGCCGACACGCTCAATGTCCGGGGTGCGGATGCACTTCTGGCAGGTGGTCACACGCTCACGGGGCGGTGTGATTTCACCGGTGAAATATTTTTTCATCGGGGACATACCGGCGTTGATCAGCAGTAAGCTGCGGTCGTTCTGCGGAACGAGCGAAAAGCTCGGCAGACGCAGATGACCTTTCGATTCAAAAAAGCGCAGGTATTTTTCTCTTAATTCGTTTAATCCGGTCCATTCCATAGCGGTTTATTTCCTTTCCTTGTCCGATTCGTATGTTAAAATGACGGCGACGACCACGAGGGTCTTGTCGGAGCGGTTGGCAATGGAGTGCGACTGACCGCCTAAGCAGATGCAGCTGTCACCCGGGTTGAGCGTTTTCCATTCGCCGTTGTCGTAATACGAGGCTTCCCCCTGCACAACATAGAACACTTCTTCCTCGTTGATGTGCTCATGCTCACCGATGGAGCAGCCCGGCTCAAGTGTGAGCGTGGCGAGCAAACGGGAGGCACCGTTGTATTCTCCTTTGGAGAGCAGCTCGGTCACAACGACCTGACCGTCGCCGTCCCGCATATGCACCTTTACGGTGCGCTTCATGTCGTCTTTTCGTTTAATCATCGTCCGCATTTCCTTTCTGCGTGTAGAATTTTTCGTCTTTTACAATAATCGGCTTCCCGTCAATGTTGCGTGCGTCAAGCGTTTCCGTGGAAGCGGAAAGCACAGCGGTTACATCGCTGTTTTTCGCTCGACCCGAGAACAAAACGGTGATCAGGCGGATCAGCCAGAACAGCGGCAGGAGAAGCCTGCACTTTTTGACTGCCGGGTAGTTGATCGCCATAAATTCCGCATCGGGGAACAGCCTTTTTTTCAGGTAATCGCTTCGGTCGGAGGAATCCGCAGTACGGGTGTCCTGATGCTCTTTCGTGCCGTAGGCTTTGCTGTTGAACAGATATTGGCAGATATTCGTCTGCTTTTCGTCCGCCGGTTTGCCGTCAAACAAAACACCGGCAACGCCGAGAATGGTTTTGGTGAAGCCGTCCAGATTGATTTCTTTCAGCTCCTGATAAATATAGCGGATGTCCAGCTCCGGCTTTTTGCGGATATACAGCCACAAATCCGCCAGCGAGCGCAGACCGGTGCCGCCGGAAAAATAGTGTTTGGCAAAATGCGCCACCATGAACACAAAAAAGTCCTCATCCCGGAACATCACTTCGCTGCCGTTTTTCGGCACGGTGCGTTCAAAATTCCGCCCGAAGTAGCGGTTATACAGCGGCACATCCGCATCCATGAGAACGCCGTGCATTTCAATGTGCAGGTAAGGCGGCTTGCGGAAAGACAGATTGACACCGCCCGTGCCCGAGGCTTCCTCAAACGAAAAACCGTTTTGCAGCAGGATCTCGTTCACTTCGTCTTTGCGTGCGGTATCGTACTGAATGTCCAGATCGCACATGGTGCGCAGAAACGGGTAGGGGTAAAGGTGCTTCATTACGCAGCCCTTCAAGGGCATGAATTTGATTTCCTTTTCCCGAAACGCTTCGGACAGACGCTGCAGATAGGTTTCCTGCGTGGCTTCAACCGCCATGGCAAGGTGCAAAGCGTTGGCGAAGCGGCCTTTCTGCTCCGCCGGTAAAAGCTCTGCTTTTTTCAGCCCGTAGGCGATCAGCGGAAGAATGTTGTGTTCCTGTGAAAATGAGTAGAGTGCGTCAAAGTCAATCGTTTCCCCCTGGGTCGGAAGAGCGGCTTTCCCGCCGAGTGCCGAGCCGATGAGAGCAGCGGCAAAATATCCGGTTTCCATATTAACCCTCCTGCGCCGAAATGGTGATCGAGGTTGCGGCAGGCTGCCGGTTTGACTGATAGGCGACGGAATAGGTGCCGGGCAGCAAAACAACGGATAAATCGCCCTGTTCATTCGTTTCAAATTCAAAGGTTCTTCCCTTGGTGTCGGTGAGCGTCACCGTGCTGTAACGGTCGGCACCGAGGTTGACTGCGGTGCGGATGCCGCCGATGGTCTCAACGGCGGCTTCAACGGCAAGACCGGCGTTCACCATGGGGTAGGTCCGGTAATCCAAATCTTCAAAATAACGGGTCGAAGCGATTTCAACCGTATCCTTTGTGCTGCTGCAAACGATGTCTTTCACCTGAGCGGCACGCAGGTTCGGGTTGACGGACCACACCATAGCGGCGATCGCCGCAACATGAGGGCTTGCCATGGAGGTGCCGGATTTATAGCCCCAGTCGGAATCGGTGACACAGCTGTAGATGTTTACACCCGGTGCGCAGATGCTTACCTGAGTGCCGACATTGGAGGAGGATGACTGGATGTATCGGTTGTTTTCCAGTCGTGCGCTGCCGACAATTAAAATGCGGTCAAGCAGATCCTGCGCTGTTACACCGGGGAAGGGCGTGAAGGCGTTTTTCTCCGTGATGGAGCAGAACAGCGTGTTCTGAATTGCGTCCACGGCGTGACCGCCGTCGTTGCCGTTGCCGGAGGACTGCACGCAGATAAAGTCGTATCCGCTGAAGAGCAGCGCACTCATGTAGCACGAATAGAGGGCGGCATCCAGTTTGAGGTAGAGGTTCGGGAACGCTTTTGCTTCTTCGCCAAGGGAGCCGGAGGCACCGATAGAAAAGTTGATGACCTTTGCACCGGCCTTGACCACATAGCCGAAGCCGAAAAAGATTTCAACATCGTTGATCCATGCCTGCCCGTCCGATGCACTCCAGTCCACGCAGGTCAGGGAGCAGTTCTGACACAGTCCGCAAATACCGATGCCGTTGTCACCCTGTGCGGCAATGATACCTGCCACATGATCCCCGTGACTGTTCGGGCGGTTGCGGCGCGCCAGAAAAGCGGACGGAAAACGAATTTTTCCGTTCAGATCGGGGTGGTCGGTCTGAAAACCGCCGTCCACAATGCCGATGTTGATGTCATTGTAATAAGCATCATAACCCCAGGCACGGCGTGCATCGACCGCTTCCAGGTTCCAGTTGTTGCCGGAGGGACGGTGTTCGGTCCAATCCACCCGGTAGGTCACGCTGTCGGGTGAAAACGGGTCATCCGGGGTATACTGCTCCTCCATACGCTTGGCAGGGCAGACCGAAGCCAGCGCAACACCGGGCAGAGCGTTCAGCTTCTCCGCTTTTGCGGCGAGCTGTTCGTAATTGCAGCCGTTTGTGCGAATGACGCACAGCCTTGCCGCACGCAGATTACCAACGGCAGCACCGCCTGATGCACCGAGGATCCGGATACGGTCAAATAAGTTGGCATTCTCGTCAAAAAACACCAGCAGCATATTTTTGATATAGCCTGTGTCATCGTCAAACTGCGACACATCGCCGTCGTCAATATCCTGCAAAAAGTCGGCACGGTCGCTCATGGGCAGGCCGAGGTTCAGCCCGAGTGAATAGAGCACATCCCCTGCACCCATGGTGCAAAATGAGCTGAGGGCAGCCGTCAAAGCTAAAATCAGAGAAATAATTTTATTCATAAGCGTTCCCTCCGAAAAAGCGAAAATAACCGATCGTTACATACAAAATCATTATAATACTTCTATTTCAATTTGTCACTATATATTCCGGAAAAACTGCGGATATCCGGTGCAGCCTGCAGCACCGGGCAGATAAAAAAATAACCACCCTGTTGGGTGGCTACTTTTATTGTGTTGGCATCGACCTATCTTCCCGGGAAGTTGCCCTCCGAGTATTGTCGGCACGATTGAGCTTAACTACCGTGTTCGGAATGGGAACGGGTGGACCCTCAATGTTATAAATACCAACTGTCCGGAAGCACCGCAGTGGGTTGCTCCCAAAACGCTGTGCTATTGTAACACGGTCGATCACGGATGTCAAGCACTTTTTCGCAAAAAAAAATAACCACCCTATTGGGTGGCTACTTTTATAAGTGTTGGCATCGACCTATCTTCCCGGGAAGTTGCCCTCCAAGTATTGTCGGCACGATTGAGCTTAACTACCGTGTTCGGAATGGGAACGGGTGGACCCTCAATGTCATAAATACCAACTGCTCCGAAATGATTGCTCCGGAAAGCTTTTACATAATAGCATCTCATTCGACGAATGTCAAGAGCTTTTTTCAAAAAAATTACGAATTTTCAAATTTTTTCTTTCAAAAGTTCCGCAGCGGCACAGGCGGCCTCATAAAGAGCTTCTTTACAGCGGGGCAGAACGGCTTCAAACGGCAGATGCTCCGGGTCGGTTTCCTGAACAAAACAGAATCCGGCGTCTTTTGCCTGTTCCCCGGTGAGCCGGGATACACCGCAGAGGATACCGGCTTTTTTGCCGTCGAGGCGTTTGGCGATGGTGCCGGGCAGCTTGCCCATAAGGCTCTGCCGGTCAAACTGTCCTTCGCCGGTCAGTACCCAGTCGGCATCGTTCAGCTTTTTATCAAAACCGCACAGATCCAAAACCGTGTCGGCACCGCTTTTCATTTCGGCGTTCAGGAACACCTTCAGTGCGTAACCCAGACCGCCGGCGGCACCCGCACCGGGCTGTTCGGCGGCATCTGTGCCCAGGTCGTTTTTTACCACACGGGCAAGGTTTTGTAATGCACGGTCTAAAAAAGCAGCCGTTTCGGGGTCGGCACCCTTTTGCGGCGCATAAATGTAAGCGGCGCCGTTTTTGCCGTACAGGGGATTGTTCACATCGCACAGCACGGTGAATTTGCAGGATTTTACAGCCGGATCAAGGTGCGAAAGGTCAATGTGCGCCAGCTTTGCCATACCGGCACCGTTCGGGGGAACGGGCTGATCATTTCGGTCGGTGAAGCGAACCCCCAGGGCACTCATGCAGCCGATGCCGCCGTCCGTGGAGGCGCTGCCGCCGATACCGATATAAATGCTTTTGCAGCCGTGTGCGATCGCATTTTTTATAAGCTCACCGGTGCCGAATGTGGTGGCTCCCACGGCATCCGGCCGGCCGAGCATCAGCGGCAATCCGCTTGCCTGCGCCATTTCGATCACGGCACGGTCGCCCAGTACAGCGTAGTTTGCGCAAACGGGGCTCCCGTTCGGCCCGGTGACAGTCACTTCTTTCTTTTCGGCTTTGCACGCAAAAAGGAAGCTGTCCACTGTTCCCTCACCGCCGTCGGCGGCGGGAATAGCGTGAATATGAACATCTTTTATACAGTCGTGCAAAGCGGAGCTGACGATGCGGCACACCTCGATGGCTGACAGTGAGCCCTTGAAGGAATCGGGCACAAGCAGAATGTTCATAGGATAAACTCCTCGGGGCTGTGTTCGCTCAGCGGCAGAGGTTTGTTCGGGATCCGGTTGAGCGGATCATATTTGAATTTCCGGCAATGGGAATCGGGTGCTTTTACGCCTTTCTTTTCGCACAGCACGGCAAGGTGGTCGGGTGTGTGGCGGCCGTAGGCGCAGTTGGCGCAGGAACGGTTGATCTCACCGCCGTTTACGACTTTTTTCAGCTTCAAGTGATCGCCTCCGTTAAAACTATATGACTTATGCTCAAAGATATTAGCATATTTTTTTCATTTTATCAAGGTCAAGCAGAAAAACCGTGCACAGCCCCAGCAGCGCAGCAGCGGCGGGGGCGGAAAACGAATAGCTCCGGGCAACCGCCTGCCCCGTGAAGGTGGAAAAAACGGCACATTCGGTCGGGAACAGCCGAAACAAAGCAAATAGAACAGCACAGGTCAAAGCGGCATGGAGCGCACGGAAACACAAAAACAACGGCAGCGGTGTACCGATTTGTTTGAGCTGCGGCAGCACCTGGCACACCACGCAGACGCCGGACCAAGCCATCAGTGCCGCAACGGTGTAAAGGTTTGCGTGCCCGGCGGCAAAGGCACAGCCGGTCGTCACCTCCGACAGGCACAGCACGGCGTTTTTTACACCGTTCGGCAGGGCAGCTTCGGTTATCAGCTCATTCCAGCATGAAAAGAGCGTAACCCACGCACAAATGCCGAATATGGATTTTGCAGCGGATTCGGTGGCCTGCACAAGGGCGCAGGCGGCACCCGGTGAACGGATGGTGAACGGTTCGGAATTGACCGGGGGAGCGGTGAAGCGCAGAAAAATGCCGATCAGGAGAGCGGAAAGAGTCAGCGCAGCAAACAGAAAAAAACCGATGCGCCGGTTATTCAGCATGGCATCCCCAACGGCGGTGACGGCAAAAGCCGGACCCGCATTGACGCAAAACAGGGTGCAGCGCTGCGCCTGCTCCTTTGTCAGCATCCCGCTTTTTTCCAGCTGTGCCGCCGTCTTGCAGCCGACCGGATAACCGCCGGTCAGCCCGAACAGCACAACTCCGGCGCAGCAGGGCGGCAGACGGAACAGAACCCCGGTCAGCCTGCCGAGCAGCTTCGGCGGCTCCATCTGCGCACAAAAGGCACTCACCGCCAGAAACGGGAACAGCGACGGAATGACAACACCGGCGCAGAGCATCAGCCCGTTTTTTACCCCACGGGATGCGATCTGCGGATTCATCAGCACCGCAAGCCCGATGCCGACACCGCACCAGAACACAACGGTGTGCAGGCAGCGATTCAGCCGCTGTTTTACCATATACATCAACTCCGTTTGAAAGAAACGCTGTTGTATTTTATTAGCCCGGCGGCGCATATATTACCTACGGAGGGATGGATATGGCAGAAAAGAAGAAAATGAGTGACTGGCTGGCGGATTCGCTGGAAATTCCCCGGACGGCTTTTGGTGAGTGCGCACAGATCGAAATGGCAGGCAACCGGGAGCTTGTGGTGGAGGGCTGTGTCGGCATCACCGAATACGATGAAAACACGGTGAGCATGAGTCTGGGGCAGCTTACCTTGCGGATAAGCGGAAACGGTCTGCTGATCCGGTCGTTTGATTTGCACCGTGTTGTGATCAACGGGTTCCTTTCATGTGTTGAATTTACATAAAGAGGAGAAGCTATGTTTTTGATTCGTTTGCTGCGGCTGCTGTCCGGCTGGGTCTCATTTTGTGCTTCCGGCGGCTTCCCCGAGCGGTTTATCAACCTTTGCTCACGGGAAAATATTCCCTTATGGAATTTGAAGAATGAGGGCGGCGTGCTTTCCGCCGCCACAACGGTTTCCGGTTATCGGCGTATGCGTTCCTGCGCTGTGCGTTCGGGTATGCGCAGCCGGATCACCTGCCGCCACGGTCTGCCGTTTTTTGCGCACCGCTATCGCCGCCGGGTCGGTCTGCTGTGCGGTCTGGGGGTGTTTTTCGGGCTGATCGGGGTCGCTTCCTGTGCGGTGTGGACGATCAATGTGACCGGGAACACGACGGTTGACCGGGAGGAGATCCTTTCGGTTCTGGAGGAGGCAGGTCTGCGGGTCGGCACGCTTCGCAGCGGCATTGATGCACCGCATATCCGGTTTTATGCTTTGGCTCGACTGCCCGATGTGACTTATCTGACGGTGAATATACTGGGTTCGACCGTGGAGGTCGAGGTGACGGAGCGGCTGAAGCAGCCGGGCATTTTGGCGGAGGATGTACCGTGTAATATTGTAAGCACGGCAGACGGACAGATCGTTGCGCTGGAATCCTATGCCGGAACAAAGCTGCACAGCAGCGGTGAAGCCGTGCGTGCGGGAGAAGTGCTGATCGGCGGCTTTGCCGAGCAGGAGGACGGTTCGGTGCGGTTCCGTCACGCCAAGGGTTATGCGGTGCTCCGCACGGAGCTGACGGTTACCTCCGAACAGCAGCGGGAGGAAACCGTGCTTGTGCCGGAAAGCGAAAAGCGGTTTTTCTCCGTTCGCTTTTTTGCATGGTCGTTTTCACAGCCGGGCAAACGCCCCGACTGTATCTGCACGGTGCGTCGGCACAGCTTGTTGATACGGGGCGTTGAACTGCCGCTGGGATACACAGAATATATATACCGCACTTATAAAGAACTTCAGCAGCCCGCCGATGAAAACCGGCAGCTGCTGAAGCAGACGGAATGTTATTTTTTGCAGAAAATTTCCTGCCTGAGCGGTGCGAAGATCTGCACGCAGGATCCGGTTCGTACCGGTCAGGGCATCCGAAACACCGTGCTTGCCGAAATCAGCGCAGGGCAGGCACAGGAGCTTGCGGTGGAATAACTCACTTTTTGTTGATGCGGCGGGTGTAGGCGAACGCTTCGGTGATGGCAACGGCGGAAACGGCGATCACGGCGGTGACGAGCGACCAGCGAAGATCGATTTCACCGCGCTTGCGAATGTCGAACAGAATTTCAAAGCCGAAGCAGAGCAAGCCGAACTGACCGAAAATAGCGGAGAAAATATGCTCCTCTTTGATGACCTTGTAGGAAATCAGCAGAGTGAGCAGAACCGAAGAAGCGATGATCATGATACTGATGGGCAGGCAGTATTCCAGGTACCATGCGGCTCGACCGCTTATGTAGGACAGGAACACCAGGTACAGCATCAGCACACCGGTGCAGGCACCGGCCGTTGCGATCGGGTGTTTGGGCTTGAGCGCCGGCAGAACCAGCAGCATCCAGCCGAGCATGACGATGCCGAGCATATAGGCAGACCAGTCGATCTTGTTTTCGTGATTCCACAGGTAGTCGATGACCAGACAGATCAGAGTCGGAAAGACCAGAACAGCCGAGGCAATGGCGGCATAGCTGCGCCCGAAGCGGTTTTCACCCCGGCTTTTTTTGTCCGGTACGGCTGCCGGAATCGGCTGTGCCGGTTGAGGTGCGCCCGGGATCGGGACGCCGCAGGTCGGACAAACCGCCGTGTTCGGTTCGAGGGATGAACCGCAGTTTTGACAGAACATAGGTTGTTTTCCTCCTGAAATTATTCGTTTGTTGTTTGTTGGCGGCAGACGTTTTCCAGAGCTGCCAGAGCGAGCTGCTTGTCTTCTAAAGTGCGGTACAATGCAATCAGGGCACGCTCATCACTTGAGCATTGCTTGAGTGATGCCGGGTCCGCAGCCGGTGTGTTCTCCGGCATTTCCGTTTCGTTATTGACCGAAAGGGCAGCGGAAAACGCTTCGTTATCCACAAGCGTGTCGGTGCTCACCCGATACATTCTTGCGATTTTTACCAGATTCGGGATGCTCGGTTCGGTCTTTCCGCTTTCGTAATAGGAATAAGCGGAGCGGTCAACGCCGAGCACATTTGCCACTTCCTCCTGACTGAATCCGCAGGTGGTGCGCAGTTTTTTCAGATTTTCATTGAATGGCATAATTTAAGTTCCCCTTTCGTTATGGGTTGAGACGATACCGCAATAACGGTACGGCTCTTAAAGATAGTCAGACAAATGGGCTAAATCCTCCGTTACAACACTTGCCTTAATGACGGAACGATCATAGCCTGCACGGTCGGTCACACCGCTGAGAACCAGAGCGGTCGGGATGCGGTGGTTGACGCCGATGGCAATGTCGGTTTCCAGCCGGTCACCGACAAAGGCGATCTCATGCCGTTCACAGCCGAGCAGATGGGTGATGTAGTCCACGGTCTGTGTCATGGGCTTGCCCATGACAAGCGGCCTGCGCCCGGTGGATGCGGCGAACAGCTCGATCAAGGAGCCGGTGTCCGGCAGAAAGCCGTCTGCCGTAGGGCAGTTGAAATCGGGGTGCGTAGCAAGATAGGGCACACCCTTTGCCAGCAGGTTGGCGGCTTTGCAGATCTTTTCATAGGTCAATTCGGTGTCAAAGCCGAGCACGACCATTTCGGGGTCTTCCTCATCCGGTACAAGCCCTGCATTGATGAAGTCGGCGGTCAGCCGCCCGTTCCCAAGCAGATAAATACGCTTGCCCGGATAGACTTTTTTTATGTAGTCGATCGTGACATGGGAGGAGATAATGATTTTATCCTCACCCACGGGGAAGCCTATTTGGCTCAATTTTTCACGGCAGGACTGCACATTGTTGGAGGAATTGTTGGTGAAAAAGCGAAAATCCCGTCCGCTTTCCCGCAGTTTTTGCAGGAAGGACGGAGCACCGTCTATAATGCGGTTGCCCAGATAGAAGGTGCCGTCCATATCAATAATAAAATATTTTGTTTTATCAAAAACCGAAGATATCTTCATAAGTTAACGCTCTTGTTGTTTCTTCCTCATCACTCTGGTTGTTGGTTTCTTCGATCAGCTTTGCTTTGACCTCCAGGGTTTTTGTGACATAGCGGCCACCCTGAATTTCAATGCGGAACAGGGAAAGTGTCAGTGTGTCGCCGACCTTGGATTTTGCGATCGTTTCCAGCAGAACATCTGCCTTATCCATTTTTTTGCCGTTTACGGCGGTGATCATGTCGCCTGCCTGCGCCTCGGAATTGGCGAGGTCACTGCTTGCGTCGATTTTTGCAATGACGAGCGAACCGCTGGGCAGCCCTTTCATCTGGACCGCCATGGCGTAAACGCTGCTGATGGAGGCTGAATCGTTGGGCAGATAGCTGATGCCGAGCTTCGGTCTGCCGGGCACATAGCCGTAGGCTGCGACCTTGTCAATGACATCCTTCGCCTGCGTGATCGGAACGGCAAAGGAAATGCCTTCAAATTCGGTTGCGGCAATTTTTGAGGAATTGATGCCGATGACCTGACCGTATTCGTTGAGCAGCGGACCGCCGGAATTGCCGGGGCTGATGGCGGCGTTGTGCTGAATACAAATCATGTCATAGCCGATGCTGCTGGTGATGGAACGGCCGATAGCGGAAACGATACCGTCGGTGAATGAGCCGAAAAATTCGCTGCCGCCGGGGTTGCCGATGGCATAGATCGGGTCACCGACGGACAGAGCGTCGGAATCGCCGAATTCGGCAGCTTCAAAGCGAGCCTTGACACGCAGGATGCCGACATCGGTGCGGGCATCGTAGCCGACGATTTCCGCATCGTAGCGGGTACCGTCCTTGGTTTCGACCGAAGCCATGACATTTTTTTCGGAGATGACATGAGCGCAGGTCAGAACATAAGAATACGCTCCGCTCTTGTCAATTTTGTAAACCACGCCGGTACCCTCCGATACAGCGGAGCCGTTTGAGGCATCGCCGCCGATGGTGCCGGAGGTGAATGCGTTCTGCGTCTGCTGAGAATACAGCTTGACCGCCAGGATACTCGGTGCGATTTTTTCGTAGATCTGCGCAGGTGTCAGCGCTTTGCCCGAAGCGGCGGCACTGCTCTTCGGGGATCTGTTCAGCTCGATTTCGGGCGCATTTTCGTTGGCTTTCTGACCGCTGCCCTCTTTATTTCCGCCGATGGTGATGTCGCCGTTATTTTTGGCACTGAGCAGCGAAACGGGGATGGAGATACCGGCGACCAGGATCACAACGGCAAGGAGAACACAGAACACGGTGCGGCCGGTTTTCTTTTTCGGTTTAGCAGGCACGCTCTGCGGCTGCGGCGGATAATAAGGGGTCTGCCCGTAGCCGGGCGCTGCCGTATAGCGGGGTTGATAGGGCTGTGCCGGCTCGACCGGGTTGGCATTGTAGGGTGCCGAGTACGGCTGCGGGTTCGGCTGAAACGGCGGAATCTCTCCCGTATCCTGATCCGGCGGAATCGGTTCGGCTGCCTGAACCGGCTGCACCGGTGCCGCTTCTGCTGCTTTTTCGGCAGCGTCAAGGCTTTCTGCCATGCCGTTCGGTTCGGGGATGTTCTCTGAGGGATTTTGGTTGAACAGGTTGTTGTTCTCGTCCATTTTTCATTACTCCTTTCCTCTTCAGACCTCATCATAAAAGATGTGTATTAAACTTACATCTCAATCGTGTTAACATTTTGTTAACAAATATTTTCAAGGATTTGACAAGTCTTTCGGGACTTCAAAAATAAATTCCGTATATTGCCCGACCTTGCTTTCCACACGGATACTGCCGCCGTGCAGATCAAGGATGCTTTTTACGATATACAGTCCGAGACCGCTGCTCTTTTTGTCGTAGCTGCGGGACTTATCCACTTTGTAGAACCGCTCAAAGA
>JAZUJI010000075.1:0-5385 GCA_045642685.1 Acutalibacteraceae bacterium
ACGATCCGACTTCCCACGATTTCTGTCTAAAGGAGTTTTCATAAAGACGAACATAAGAAATGTCCTGCGTATACGGCACAGAAAACAGCAAATGCGACATACGCTATGCGATATACACCATACCGAGGCTTATCCCGGTCACTAACTGGGTTAGGCTTAAATTTGCTGCCATAAAGTTGAAAAAGTTCGCAATTCACAGGTGGAACAGGTCTGATATACCTGCATTTTATCCTGCTTTTTTCATACTTTTTCTGTTTTGAAATTTTGAAACCCTAAACCTCGTTTGAAGTTTAGGGTTTTTCTATAGACTGAGGCTCTGTACGGTATGGTACAGAGCCTGCTGCTTATTCATATCTTATTTTTTATTCCGAGTATGTTCCTTGTAAATCTGAATTTTGAAAAAAGTTCGGAGAATGCCAGAGATATCAGAAGTGAACCGATAAGGCACGCCACAAAATTCGTTACGGGATAAACCGCCGCAAAACGGTCCGAAAGAAAAACAATCAGATAAATCGCCTGCTGGTGAATGAGATAAATCTGGAAGCTGTATTTTTTGAGAATGCCGAAAACTTTGCCTTTAGGGTTAACATAACGTGAAATGAAAACGAATACAGAAACGCTGTTGAAAATGTCAAGCAGCAGCCGTATAAAAGGTCGTGCCGGCTCACCGCAGAGATAATAGACAGATGTTACGCCGAGTGAAACAATCAGCATCAGCCACGGAGCTTTATAAAGAAAGCTGAAATCAAGCTTTCTGAAAATAAAGCCTGCGAAGAAAAAGATGGAATACTGGAAGGCTGTGAAGATCTGAAAAACATTGGGATTGGGAATGCCGAGCCTTGCTGAAACGGGACTTGCAAAGCTCAGAAGATAGAAAAACACCAACCCCGCTGCGGCTGTTTTACCGTTCATTTTTTCAAAAAAGCTGAAGCGGTCAAGAATTTTTGAAAGAAGGTAAAACCCGATATATATCCAGAAAAGAGTGAAAAGAAACCACAGCTGAGAAGGCGATTCGCCGAGGAGATATTTTTTTATAAGCTCTGATAATGACGGCCTGTAGAAATACCAGTATGCAGGAACAACCCACAGGCATGCGAATACATAGGGAGCAAGAAGCCTTAACGCTTTTTTCTTGATGAACTTAAGTGAGTCCGAATATTTGCCCAGCTCATATTTAAGATAATAAAAGAGATAGCCTGAAACGAAGATGAATGTGTTTACATGATATCTGCCCGTTATGCACGCGAGGAACTCAATCACCGGCGAGCTGTGCTCGGCCGTTATGGCAAACCATGTAGATGACGCGGATGCTGAGGCACAATGACATACAAGAACCGTGAGCATCATAATTGCCTTGACTGTTCCACAGCTTTTAAGTTCTCGCTCTTTTATGAGTTCGTTCATGTCAACTATCCTCTTTTCATGCGTATTCTGCAATTCCGGCAGGAAGCGGCAACTTCATCACTTAGTGAGGCGAAGCTTATCTGCTTACTATTCTTTTTTATTATATCATAAATGAACTGAATTTACCAACTTTATACAAAAAATAACATCATTTTTTGTGCGGTGTTGCCTTAGGTTATCTGATGAATGAACCTATACCGCACTTTTCAATCATAAGCTACCACTTCAAACACAGGCATACAGAAGAAACAATAAAAGAAATATCAAAAGCGGGGCACTTATCGACGGAACGCATATAAAGGCAAATACCAACATAAAAAGTGTGGCGTTTGCCGGATTGCATGACCTCTAAACAGGAAAACCCCTGCTTTGTTTGCAAAAGCAGGGGAGAGAAAGTGAAAAAGGAATCAGTTGTTTTCGGCAAAACGGGCTGCCTGCTCCGACCCTGCCAGCGGCAGGCGGACAATGGAATGAAACGCATCACCCTCAACACAAATACGGAACAATCCACCCTGTAAACGGCACAGGTCTTTTGTGATGCTCAGACCTAAGCCGCTGCCCTCACCGCCGCGGGCAGAATCACCGCGCACAAAGCGTTCCATCAAATGCTCTGCGCTGCAGTTGAGCGGCTTGTCGGTGACATTGACAAAGGTGATCACACCGAAGCCGTCCTCCTGCCCAACGGTCACGGTTGCCTGTGTGCCGCTCTTGGCATATTTTGCAATATTCGACAAAATGTTTTCAAACACCCGGTAGGTCTTCTGACCGTCCGCAAAAACAACGGGGCGCTGTTCACCGGGTGTGAGCAGGATTTCAATATCCGCCGCCTCCAGATAATCCTCGTTTTCGGCGATCGCCTGCACCGCAAGCTCATAAAGGCTCACCGGGGTCAGGTGGATTTCCACATTGCCGCCGGAAAGCTTGGATGCTTCCGTCAGATCCTCGATCAGCTGCTTGAGCCGCAGGGATTTTTCGCTGAGCACCTGTGCATAGCCCTTGACGGTTTCATCCTGCAAATCGCTGTTTTTGATCAAATCGGTGTAAGTGATAATGGAAGTCAGCGGTGTTTTCAGGTCGTGCGACACATTGGTGATCAGCTCGGTTTTCGTGCGCTGATCCTGAACCGCCGCCTGCATGGCATCCTTCATATCCTGCCGCATATCACTGATATTCTCGGCAAAATTCACCATCGACCTCGGCATTTTTTCCGTGTCGAACTGCATATCAAAATCGCCGCTCTGCGTTGCCTGAACCGTATCACGGATTTTGTCGAGTGACTTGACATATGAAAAAATGAGAGAAATAAACGCAAGCTGAATACTGCCGAACAGGAGCAGCAGCAAAATGACTGAAATGTAATTTTCCTCCCGTGCCTCAAACAGCAGCAGAAGCATATTGGCGATCGTCAAAATCGCATAGAACGGCAAAGCCACCTTGAACTGGCGTTTCATACCGTCCGGCAGAGAGGAATTGTTGGCGGAGAGCCGCCTGACAAACCGCTGGGTCAGCCGGAACGGCAGCGCAATCACCATATGGGAATAAAGCGAATTGTTTTTGACATTGCGGGAAAGAAAGAGCAGATAATTGAGCAGTATGGCAACCGCACCCACGGCGCAGAAAACCGTGGCGTAGGTACACAGCACGCTGTAGGTCGGTTTGGATAAGCCGAAAAACAACGACACACCGCTGAGCACGAGCAGCCCGATAAACACCCCAAGAGAAAACAAAAAGTGCACATCACTGGGGAACTTGTCCATCCACGACATATGCAGCGGAGAATTTTTATAATCCCGACCGGCAAAAATCACCAGAAAGACGGCAAGCAGCAGCACGGATAACAGGGAAAACAGCAAAATGGCAACATTCCGGGAAACCGATGTGGCGGAACGGATGTAATCCTCCGTCAGTGTATAAAACGGGTCACCCTCTTTGATGCGGGAATCGCTGTAGCTGATGCAGATGGTGCAGGGTGTTCCGCTGAGCTGACGGGAAGCGGTCGTAACACCGAGAATGACCGAATTGACCTTGCTCTCATAGCCGTAGCGCATCGACTTCATCATCTGGTCGGTGTAGGCGCAGTTGCTCACCTCGCTGCCGCTGAGCGAATGAACGGCGTGCTCCGTCTGGTCGTTGTTTGCCCGCAGCCGGTTACACATCGCCGAAAATACCGAACCGACCACCGCTGTATCAAAGTTATCCGAAGACGCAACAAACCAATCCGCCTGACCGTATTTTCCGGCAAATGCCGCCGTGCTGAATACATCCGCATTGGTGAAAACCTCACCGGTTTTGTCGTTGACGATCAGAAACTTCAATGCGGAAAGTGAATCCAGATAGTTTTTCAGATAGTAGTATTCATTTTTTGCCGCCGCAATTTCGCCGTTGACATCCACCGACACACTTCGTTTTTCCAACGCCGTAAAATAGCGCATATTCGGATAGACCCGGTTGGATTTGACCACGAATTTATCGGAGTTTTCAAAATCGTTCAGACACAGCCCGGCTGCATTTTTTACATCGTCCCGCAGGGTTCCGTCCCCGTCCCGGTCAATATTTTCACTGCTTTCTTCAAGCTGGCTTTCCGTGGGCAGGCGATGATAAAAATCATTGAAATCGGCGGCAAGGCTTTTTGCTTCCTCCAATTCCTGAGCGGCATTCGTTTCGGAAATGCCGGTGTACGCCTCCTGCAAAACCGTTTTGATGGTGCCGTCGGCAAAAACGGCACCGTCACGATAGGTGATGAACGCACGCTTGGCGGCATAGTAAACAAACCCGACTTCATCCAGATAATCCTTGGAAAAGCGGGTATCGTAGAAATTGTTGGAAATGTCGAGGATCCCCAGATCGCTGCCGAAATAGTAGCCCGAACGGGAAGCAAAATCCATCAACCGGTAGACGGACAGGGTGCCGGTGCCGGCAAACACCAGACAGAGCAGAAAAGCCACTGCTTTGAGTGGCCTGTACTTAAATTTTTTCGATTTTGTACCCAATGCCCCACACTACTTTCAAATACTTCGGTTCTTTCGGGTTGATTTCAATTTTTTCACGAATCCGCCGAATGTGAACCGTAACGGTTTTTTCCGTGGAGTAGGACGGCTCATTCCAGACCGCCTCATAAATCTGCGTCGTGGACAGAACACGGCCGAGGTTGGTCATCAGATATTCGATGATGCCGTATTCGGTGGCGGTGAGCTTCACGGGCTCGCCGTCGAGCGTGACCACATGCGCATCGGTGTCGATCGCCAGACCGCCCGTCACGATCAGGTTGGACGCACCGCTTTCCCCGGTGCCGCCCAGGTTGACATAGCGGCGGATCTGCGACTTGACACGGGCGACAAGCTCCAGCGGATTGAACGGCTTGGTCATGTAATCATCGGCACCGAACCCCAGACCCGTGATCTTGTCGGTGTCCTCACTCTTGGCGGAAAGCAGAATGATCGGCACATTGCTTTTTTCACGAAGCTGAAGCGTTGCACGCAGCCCGTCCAGCTCCGGCATCATGATGTCCAGAATAATGCAATGCACTTCTTCCTTTTCGGCAATTGCGATCGCCTCTTTTCCGTTGGTGGCTTTGAACACCTCGTAGCCTTCCAGGTTCAGATAAATCTCAATGGAATTGACGATCGCAATGTCATCATCGCAAACTAAAACACGGTACATTTTTCATACTCCTTTCTTCCTTCTGACTGTACTGTATCAGCATTTCTTTACAAGAAACGGTAGGATTTGTTACAGTTTTACAACATTCCCGCTTTTCTTTCGGCTTTTGGCAAATTCAGCGTCAGGATTTTTTTCCGGAACGGTTTGTAGAGAAAATCGAGCGCATAGGACAGAGCAACACAAATCGCCAGCATAAACCCGTAAATGAGCAGCGGATATTTGGCAATAAACACAAAATTGACAAACAGTGTGTGATAAAAGAACATATGCGTCAGCCAGATGTTGGTGGAATGTCTGCCGAAGAACAGGAAAAAATCACAG
>JAZUJI010000076.1:0-3202 GCA_045642685.1 Acutalibacteraceae bacterium
TTCAATGTAACCGTAGCCTTCTCCTCAGATAAAAAGGTTGTTGCCCCCATCACCTATGTGGATGGTGAAGCCAAAACGGTTCCTGCCTTTACTCTGTCAAGCGATAAATACACTTCCTCAGTCGTAATTACCGTTAAACACGGCGAAACCGTAACCTTCAGCAATGTTCCATTCGGTGTGAGCTACACCGTCACGGAAGACGATTACACTTCTTTGGGCTACAAAGCGCCTGAATATACCAATGAAACAGGCGAAGTCAATGCAGCTACGATAGAAGTCGGCATTGTCAACGAGTATAATTCCGATCTTGACACCGGAATCCTGCTTGACATTGCACCGTACGCTTTGATTCTCACCTTTGTTGCTGCGTGTGCCGTCTACCTGGTTGCAAAAAAGCGCAAGGCTGAAGAAATCTGACCGCTGTTCTTTTTAATTTTTTCCTAAAAATACTGTGTGATATCTCCGCAGAGCAGATAACTGCTCTGCGGAGATAAAGAAAAATGTTTTCTCACAGTATTTTGAACGGAAGGAAGAAGTCATTTGAACTTTTCAAGATCCTTTCTGAATATTGCCAATTCGGTTGTGACATTTATTCTGGTGCTTGCACTTGCATTTGCGGGGTTATACGCCGGTTATTCTCTTTGGGATAATTACCGTGTATACTCGGAAGCGGAGCATGTGCAAAGGGATCTACTGCGCTATAAGCCGGACACAGAAGCCCAAGACCCCGAGAAGATTCGACAGGCATTTGTTGAAATGAGAAAAATCAACCCGGATATTTGTGCTTGGCTGACGGTTGACAACACGAAAATCGACTACCCTGTTCTGTATGGCGAAAACAACTATGTATACATGAACACAGATGTTTACGGCGAATTCTCATTAGCCGGGAGCATCTTTCTGGACACACGATGTGCCGCAGATTTTTCAGACCCCTATTCCCTGATTTACGGTCACCATATGGCGAGCAGCCGTATGTTCGGTGACTTAGACAAATTCAAAGAAAAAAAGTTTTTTGACAACAATAAATCCGGTACGCTGATCCTGCCGGATAAAATATGTAAGCTCGAAATTTTTTCTGTTCTCGTCGTCAAAGACTCGGATGACCGGATCTTTGAGCCGGATGAGATAGCAGATGCTGATATCCTTCTTGACTATGCCGAACAAAAAGCAATGTTTTCAGATCAGAAAAAAATGAGCGAATTAAGAAAACAGAGCGATGTTCATTTGATTGCCCTTTCGACCTGTGCCGATGAATTTACTGACGCACGAACGGTCGTTTTGGCAAGCTTTGCATAGCCAGAAGCACCCGGAAAAGGAGGTGGTGAACAGCATGAAAAGTATAATCAAAAGAATCCTTCCCCTTTTGTTAGCCGTTGTTTTGTGCGGTTTGCTGCCGTTCCTCGCACAAGCACAGGCGGCAGATACCGTTGAAGTTCAACTTTCCGCTTACATTAAGCTGAATGGTAATGAGCAGAACACGGAGGTTTGGCAAGTCAAACTCAAGAGCCTTGACGACGGCAAAGAACAGCTCGCTTCCGTCACCGGCTCAGGCGAAATCAGGTTTGATACGCTGTCGTTTGATAAAGTCGGCGATTATTACTATACCGTTGAGCAGATCGCCGGGTCAAACACGAACTGCACCTATGATCGTTCTGTTTACCGTGTGCATATTCAAATCACCTACACCGCAGACGGCAGATTAAACAAAACAGTCGCCGTGCGCAAAGACGGCGAAGCCGCAAAGGTCGAGCAGATTCTGTTTGTGAATACATTTGCCGCCATTGAAGTTGAAACGACAACTTCTGCCGGTGAAACAACCACTCTCCCGCCTGAAACAACGACTGCTGAAATAACTGTTACCGAATCAACAGTAACCGATGAGGTGCCGACACAAGCACCGGCGCAGTCAACCATTCACAGCACCACACCCTATACCGGTGATGATTCCGGTGTGCTCCAATGGAGCATACTGTTTGGCTTCGGTTTTGTCGTTACGATCCTTGCAGCCATGGTACTTTGCACCGCCAAAAAACAGGAAGAGGAATAAAACGCATTTTCGGTATTTGCCGGAAGTGCGTTTTATATTGGTATTAACATGAAAAACAAAAAAATTGCCGGTTTTGTGCTGCTTTGCGGCGTTGTGCTCATGGTCATTGCCGGTGTCAAACTGAATAGCATCAACCGTGAATATTCCGCACTGAACAACTATTATATTCAACAGGAAAAAAATGCCGCAGCCGCCGAAAGTATACCGAACCGTGCCGTATCCGATATTGATTTTGATGTGCTGAAAGCCGAAAACAAAGACATATATGCCTGGCTGAAAATCCCTTCGATTCAATTAAGCTATCCGGTATTACAGGGTGAAAATAACAACACCTATCTGCGCCGCCTGCCCAACGGCAGCTACAATGTCGGCGGAAGCCTGTTTATTGATGAACGCTGCCCGAATGATTTCGCCGGACCGTTCACAATCATTTACGGGCACACCCTGCGCAGCGGAACAATGTTCAGCCAATTATTCCGTTTTGAAGATGCTGATTTTCGCAGTCGGAACAATCAGATTTTCCTTTACACCCCCGATCAATGCATAGAAGCAACCATTATATCCTGCATTGAGGTCAATGAGGATTCGCAGCTGTATGATTTGCCGGAAAGCGGCGATGTTTCAAACTATTTTCAGCTATGCAGCAGGCTGTTCCATGTTGAGTTGAGCGATGAACAGCAGCTGCTCCTGCTTTCCACTTGCTCACACGCCGGTAAAAAAGCCCGCACTGTTGTTATTGCAGTATATTGACAGCGAATTTTTCAAAAATATTGAGAAATACTCTTGACGAGTGTCGCAGAATGTGGTATAGTGTTTGAGCGTTCAGAAATGAAACGAAAAACTAAATACGGGAGAGTTCCCGAGCGGCCAAAGGGAACAGACTGTAAATCTGTCGGCACTGCCTTCGGTGGTTCGAATCCACCCTCTCCCACCAAAAAACGACAACTTTCGACAGAGAGTTGTCGTTTATTCTTCTTACCTCTTCGCAATCCACTCTTCACGAAAAATCAAAGTGTCGATTTTGGGAAAGTAATAAGTAATAATGGATCGTGAAAAAACAAGGTGTCGGCTTCGCCGACAAAATATAAAATACACAAGGGTTCAATACCGACAACCACTTCCCAAAAATATCTTTTTCGTAGTCCAATCACA
>JAZUJI010000077.1:0-6554 GCA_045642685.1 Acutalibacteraceae bacterium
CGCTGACCGACCATACCGGTTGCGCCTACGATGCCGACTTTGTACTTTTTCATGCTGTATACCTCCGAAAATCTGCAAACTGCTTGCATTCAATGCTAATTTGCAATATAATACATCTCATAATATCATATACCAAGGTGATTTGCAATGAAAAAATCAGATTTTTATTATGATTTGCCGCAAGAATTGATTGCGCAGACTCCGATCGAGCCGAGAGATGCCTCCAGGATGATGGTTGTCAACCGAAAAACCGGCGAAATCGAACACCGTCACTTTCGGGATATCGTGGATTATTTAACGGAAAAAGACTGCTTGATCATCAACGATACCCGTGTTCTCCCGGCACGGATCTTCGGCACAAAGGATACAGGTGCGGTGGTTGAATTTTTGCTGCTCGCACAAAAAGAAGACAAGGTTTGGGAGTGTGTGGCAGGACCCGGGCGCAGAGCAAAGCCGGGCAGCGTATTCTCTTTCGGGAACGGTATTCTCAAAGGCGAAGTTTTGGATGTTTTAGATGGCGGAAACCGTTTGGTTCGCTTCACCTGCGACGGTAATTTTTATGAGGTTCTCGACCGGGTAGGGGAAATGCCGCTGCCACACTATATAACGGAAAAGCTGCAGGATAAAGAGCGTTACCAAACGGTCTATTCCCGTGAATTGGGCTCAGCCGCCGCACCGACGGCAGGGCTTCATTTCACACAGGAGCTGCTGAAAAAAATAGAACAGAAAGGCATCCGGATCGGTCGGGTCACGCTTCATGTCGGTCTGGGTACTTTTCGCCCCGTGAAAGAAGAAAATATTGAAGATCACCTGATGCATTCCGAGCATTATCATCTGCCTGCCGAAACAGCCGAGCTAATAAATGAAACGCACGCAAACGGCGGCCGTGTGATCGCCGTCGGAACAACGACCTGCCGTACCCTGGAATCGGTCGGAACAAAGCTCGGCAAAATTGAAGAGGACGATGACTGGACGAGCATTTTTATTTATCCCGGCTATTCGTTCAAATGTATCGATGCGCTGATCACCAACTTTCATCTTCCCGAAAGTACGCTGATCATGCTGGTCAGTGCATTTGCCGGGTACGATAATACCATGAATGCATATCGCTGCGCCGTCGAAGAGCGCTACCGTTTTTTTTCTTTTGGAGACAGCTCTTTTTTCTGCTGACCGTAAACCATATTATGCAGATTCATTTATTTATGTTCAAAACGCAGAGCCTTTTATAGACAATAGTTCTATATTTTGCCCGTGTGTTTTTGTCAAAACGCCAAACTTTCGCAATACAAATGTTCAAATCTTTACTTATGTGCGGAAGCATTGTATAATAATATAAATTTAGCAGAAAGGACAAGAATGATCATGGACAGATATTTGATTATCAACGCAGATGATTTCGGTATGTGCCGCTCCGCAAACTTTGCTGTTTTTGATTTGCTCAAAAAAGGCGGCATCACTTCCTCCACCATCATGGCACCCTGCGGCTGGGCTCCCGAAGCCGTTCGCTTTGCCAAAGAAAACCCACAATTTGCAATCGGTGTGCATTTGACAACGACCGCTGAATGGAGCAACTACCGCTGGGGTCCCGTCAGCAGCACCGGCTGCCCGTCACTTCGTGATGAGGACGGTTACTTCTTCCATGAAAGTGATGAGTTTGAACAGCACGCAGATTTGGCAGAAGCTGAAACCGAAGTGCGTGCGCAGATCGAAAAGCTGAAGAAGCTCGGTCTGAATCCGTCCCATCTTGATAACCACATGGGCTCACTCTACGGTGTTGCGACCGGTCGTTTTGAGCTGCTTCAGAAAACCATTGAAATTGCAGGGGAATACGGCCTTCCGTTCCGTCTGCCGATGTCTTTCACCGAAGAACAGTTCTCTAACAAGATGCTTGACATTCAGGTCGGGAAAGAAGCGATCATCGGTCTGTTTTCTCAGATCACCGGTTACGCTCAGTCTCTCGGCGTTGCCATGCCCGACTATCTGATGCCGGGTGATTGGGACGGTCCGCAGGCAGACAGCTTTGAGAATTTCAGGGAATACATATTTGAAAAATATCGCAATTTCCCCGATGGCGTTGTCGAAACCTACATTCACCCTGCCTTTGAAACCGATGAGCTGAAGGGCACAAGCGGCTGCTGGGAACGCAGAGTCTGGGAATACAAGCTCTTCTCTGACCCGAAAACACAGCAGTTTATTAAAGACATCGGCATTAAGCTGATCAACTACCGTGATCTTGCCGCCATGCGCAGCGGTAAATAACGATTCCACAGCATAATTTGCTGTTTTCCGTCTGAGGTGAAAGAATGGATTTTTCCGAACTTGTTCAAAGCACACGGTCTATCCGTAACTTTGACGAAACAAAGCCGCTCGATAAAGACACGGTGCGGAGCATTGTCAGCCTTTGCCGTTACACACCTGCCACAGCCAACAAGCAGCCGCTGAAGTTTGCTTATACAGTAGATGAAACGACTTGCCGTGAGATTTTTCCGCATTTGCGCTTGGCAGGCTACTTGACCGAAAAGCCGCCGTATGACGGCCATGTGCCGACCGGTTATGTGCTCATTTGTTATGACACTTCCATTATGAGCGATGCAGAAGTTGACTGCGGAATCTGCGCTCAGACCATGGTGCTCGGCGCAAGAGAGCAGGGGATCGGTGCCTGCATGATCGGCAGCTTTGACCGTGAAAAAATCGCAGAGATTTTTCAGCTTGATGCTCACCTCACGCCGAGATTGATTCTTGCGCTCGGCTATCCGGCAGAAGAAGTGGAAATCATTGACATTCAAAACGGCGATGTTCGTTATTTCCGTGACGGTAAGCAAAAAAACATTGTTCCGAAGCGTACTCTTGATGAACTGATAATAACGAAATAATAAACACAGAAAGGTCGTATGCGTTATGAAAAAGGTTCTTTATGCGGCAATATCCTTGGTACTTGTTTTTACCTTGATTGCCGTACCCATGAGCGTTGCCGCCGATGACGGCATACTCACCGAATGTAAGGGCAAATGCGATTATTGCCCGACCATTGTTGTTCCCGGTATTCTCCAGTCACAAACCTATATGCAGACTGCGAACGGCGAAGATATGCTCGGCTCCGACGGTGCTCCGATCATGGAAGCCATGGACATGAAGTATTTTGTCGATTCCCAGAAATTTTCAAAAGATATTCTGAAGGTCATTCCCTCAGCTCTCGGTATGCTTTTGACCGGAGCTGACTGCGGCTTAACCAAAACATTGACCAATATAATGGATAATAATGTTAATGTGCATTATTTTAACAAGGACGGCACACGCACAACACCGATCAAGGTGCAGAATTATCCGTATTCCGTTGCAGAAAGTGCAAAGTATATGGATAAGTTCGGTGCTTACACCGGAAAGACAGGCAGAACGCAAAAGGATGCAGCACTTCGTGAAGTGGATGTCAGCGAGTACGGTGAAATTGCCGGCTATGACCATCTTTATTTCTTCTGCTATGAATCATTCGGTGACATCTATGATATCGCAAAACGGTTCAATGACTATATTGCGCTGGTTAAAGAGCAGACCGGTCATGACAAAGTGAATCTCGTTTTCATCAGCCTCGGCGGTGCGGTCGGTACAGCATATCTGGACGCTTATTTCAATGCGGATGATGTGAACCGCATTGTTTTCGTTGCCGCCGCCGTTGACGGAACCACCGTCATGAGCGATGTTTTCCATGGCAACTTCACTTTGACCGATTACGAGCTTCTTTACACCGATTTCCTTCCTTCTCTGCTCGGTATGCTGAAGGTTCCGGAATATGAGTGGCTCGGCGGACTTGCATCCATCGTGTTCCGTCTGCTGCCGCACAACCGTCTGGAGCGTTTACAGTCAGCTTTGTTCTCCACCCTCAAGAGCACCCTTATCGGCAAGATGTTTGCCAGATGCTCCACCATGTGGGCACTTGTTCCAAGCTCCGAATACGAATCCCTTGCAAAAGTTTACCTCTCCGATCCGGAATCGGCTCCTCTCAAGGCAGTTACCGACAAGTACTACAGAGCTCAGTGCAACAACCGCAAGACCATTTCCGACATTGTGAAGAATACCGATGTTGAAATTATGAATATTTGCGGCTACGGTCTTGATATCCCGTCGATTCTGACCAGTTATTACACCGAAACCTCCGATAACATCATCAACACTTCCTCCACCTCCATGGGTGCCAAGGTTGCAAAGCCCGGCGAAACCCTCGGAAATGATTACAAGTGTGCGATCGACAGCACCTACATTTCTCCGGACGGCATGATCGATGCCGGTGCCGGTTATCTGCCGGACACGACCTGGTATGTGAAGAATCAGAGCCACCTTAAGCTTCAAAAGTCCAAGGATGTTATTCATTTCTGCGTTGAGCTTTTGGCAAACAAAGATATTCATGATATCGCAACCAGCGATTATCCGCAGTTTAACTATTACCGTGATTCTGATAATTTGTATTGGCTTGTTGAACAGTTCACTGATAAACAGGGCAATATGAATATTGAAAAGCTCAATGCCGCCAATCCGACTGAGGCACAGCGCGCAGAGTTCACCGCCGCATACAAAGAGGCGGTCGCATTGAAAAACAATCATCATTGGGATGCAAAAGCCTGTGACGCTTCCGTTATGCGGCTTTCAACGATCGCCCGTGAGATCGGCATTCTTTCCGGTAACTTTGAAACTCAGAAAGAATACAACAAGCGCATGAGCCTTAAAAACGCAACCGATAACCTCAGCGATTTCCTTTTCGCCGTTTTCGGTACAAAAAGCTTTTGGAATTTTTGATTTGATATGAATTCTTCTTTTATCCTTTGTTTAATTCTCATGCTTTTGGCCGGCGCATACGGCTGGGGGATGAGAGGCAGTGCTATCGGCGGCGAAAAAGGTGCCATGCTTCCGGGCGCACTGATTGGTGTGATCCTCGCCTGGAGCACCGGCTTTGTCCGTGTGCAAAATGATTTGCTTTACTATGCGGCTCTCGGTGCCGTCGGAATGTATTTCGGCGGCACGGAGCCTTATGCGCAAACCATGGGCTTCATCCTGCACGGAAGACCGGCTCCGAACTACAAAAGGGGACTGAGCGGTCTGATTCTGAAGGGCGGTCTTTGGTTCGGAATTTATGCTGCCGTTTTTGGCATAGGCTATTCCGTAAAATGCGGGCTTTTGCGCTGCAAGGCCTATGAGTTTGCTGCCTTGATCGCCGGTGTCATTGCCGCAAGACTGCTCGGTTATGTGTTGTTTAACAAACCATTTGACCGTAACAATGGGATACGACCGAAAATTTATTTTTCCGAAACCTCCCGTGAAGAGTGGGGCGGCTTGCTTCTTACACTGGTTGCCTTCGCTGTTTTTGCCGCTGTAAAAGGGAACACCTACACGCTGTGGTTCATTCTCAGCGGCGTACTCAGCGGTGCGATCGGCTGGACCATCGCCATCAATCTGTATTGGTTCGGTGCTGTGCCGAAGGAAAACGGAAAACGGCTTTTCCCGAGGCTGAACCGGCTCGGCATTTTTGAGGGCTGGAAGCTCATGGAAATGGTACTTGGTTCTTTCGGTGGAATTTGCCTGCTGATTTCTTTTACTGTTTTGAATCGGTCTAACAATGTAATAGCGCCTGATTTTGATTTTGCACCGCTGTATGCATATTCCTCCAAAACGGCATTAGGGAACTTTTTGAGCAGTAAAACAGCGGCTGTTTTGCTTGTCGCACTCTGGTTGGTTTATGTGGTTCAGTACACCGCAGTTGTGTTAAAAAATCACAAAACCGAACGCTATGAGATTTGCACCGATTCGGTCAATCGAGTCATTCTCGTTTATCTGCCGCTGCTGATGCTGCTGGTCGGCAACCGCTATGCTGCCGCATTTGTTGCAGTTACCGCTATGCTATGGGTGCTGACCGAGCAAATGGCATTGGAACGCTATTTGGAGCAGGGAAGATGTGTTGCTTTAAGTGTCATTCTTTTCCTTGCGACAGCTGCTTCTGCCGTTTACTTCGTTATACTCGGCAAGGAGATTTCTTTTGTGATTCCCTGGCTGTTTTATTTGGTCGGATATGAAGCGATTGATTGGATTGCAATTATGGAACCAAAATACACACAGCCGCTCAGGAAACGCCGTAAAAAAGAAAAGCTCGGTTATTTTTCATATCTTTGCTTATATGGCGGTCAAGCAACGGTTCAGCCGACATTCTTTGCTTTTATTCTCGCTCTCAGCGTTTTCGGCATCACACAATTTCACTGATAAAAAGATCTGCGCCGTAAAAGGGCGGTACAATTTAGGGATAAATCGTCTGAAAACGCATCTTTCAGCGAATAACTGCTTCAAAAGCGGGCAACATACGCCGGTATGCTGCCCGCTTTTTCATTGTTTTTCATCTGAAATATGCAGTTTTCAGATACATAGTAGTTTTGAAAGTGATAGAATCAGACTTAGACGCCGCTGACAAAACCGCAGGAATACTTGCGTATTTCAAGGTTTTTCAGCAAGTATAAGGCGATTATAGCCATTCAAAACCGGTTTCTCCCTAATTTGAACCGCCCAAATCCGGCGGC
>JAZUJI010000078.1:0-5245 GCA_045642685.1 Acutalibacteraceae bacterium
TTTTTGCTTGTGCCGGATCAGTTTTCATTTGAAAGCGAACGGCAGATGCTTTTGCTTTTCGGTGAAAAAGAAGCGGGCAAGGTAGAAGTGTGCAGTTTTTCCCGTTTGGCGGAAACGGCTGTGCCGACCTCGGGCGTGCGCAAATTGACGGATGCCGGACGAGTGGCGTTTATGAGCCTTGCGCTGGAGGAATTGCAGGGTGAGCTGGAGGTATACGGCCGATTTGCGGGCAGCACGGGCGTTGTGTCAGAAATGCTGAAGGTCTCGGATGAGCTGAAGCAGTGCGCCGTCACGGATGAAGAGCTGATGCAGGCATCATATAAAACGGAGGATATCATGCTGGGCAAAAAACTGCGTGATATCGCCAAAGTGATGAGTGCCTATGATGCTTTGGTAGCACAGAGCTATTTTGATGAACGGGATCTGCTCACACATTTTGCCGAGCAGCTGCCCGAAGCGGCAATGTTTGCCGGTTCGGTGGTGCTGATCGACGGCTTCAAGGGCTTCACCGAGCAGGAAATGAAAGTGATCGCCTGCATGATCGAGCAGGCAAAAGAGGTTTATGTTGCTCTTTGTACCGATTCTCTGTTCGGCGAAGAATACGATATCAGCCCCTTTGCGTGTGTCCGCTCTACGGCAAAACGCCTGATGGAAGCCGCAAAAAAATGCAATGTTCCTGTTAAATGCGAAACGATCGAGCCGTATGAGCATCGCTACGCTTCCCCCTGTCTGGAGGCGTTGGAGCAGCGGCTTTATGTTCCGCAGGCAGAGCCTTTTGAACAGCCGGCGCAGGAGATCACCGTTTGCTCGGCTTCGAGTGCGTATGACGAGTGCGATTATGTGGCATTGTCCGTAAAAAAGCTTCTGCGCACGGGGCATTACCGCTGCCGGGATATAGCGGTCATTGCCCGAAACGAGGGCAGCTATTCCAAAGCACTGCGTTCGGCGATGAAAAAGCAGGGAATCCCCGTTTTTGAAGATAAAAGAAGACCACTTTATGCGCAGCCGCTTGCCGTGCTTATCTGCGCTGCTTTGGAAATTGCCGCCGCAGGTTTTTCCTCCGATGCGGTTTTTCGTGTGCTGAAAACGCAGCTGGCGGGATTTTCCGTGGAGGAAATCGGAGAACTGGAAGAATATGTCTATCTTTGGCAGATTGACGGACGGAAGTGGTCGGAGGAATGGAAGCAGAATCCGTCCGGTTTGGGCTGCGAATTAAAAGAAGCCGATGTGCGCAGGCTGGAAAGGCTCAACGCTCTGCGGGAACGCTGCGTGAAGCCGCTTGAGGAATTCCGTGCGAAGCTGCGCCGGGCAGAGGGAAGCCGTATGATCGCCGAAATTTATCACTATCTGATCCGTATTTCCGCGGATAAAAACTTAAAGCGGTTTGCCGCAGCTCTCAACGAAAACGGCAGCGAGGAAGAAGCAATTGAGTGCGGTACGGTATGGGATAAGATGATGGAGCTGCTCGACCAGATGGCAATGGCGGTCAGCACCGCCCGGCCGCAGCCGAACAGGCTGCTTGAGCTGTTCCGCCTGGTTTTGTCGGCGCAGGATGTCGGTGTGATCCCCAAGGGTATGGATGAGGTGACGATCGGTTCGGCGGATCGGGTGCGTCTGAATTGCCCGAAAGCGGTGTTCGCCGTAGGTGTGAACGAGGGTGTGTTTCCGCAGACCCCGTCAGCCGGTCGTGTGCTTAACGATGCCGACCGCCGTACGCTGATCGAAATGGGTGTTACCGTAGCGGAACCGTCCCAATACAAGTTTTCCGAAGAGCGTTTTTTGGCTTACAGCACGCTTTGCAGTCCGTCCGAATTGCTGTTCGTTACCTATTGCAGAACGGATTTTTCGGGTGCGGAAACTTCACCGTCCGAAATCGTTTCGCAAATCGAAGCCTGTTTCCCGAACCGTACCGGAATTGACTATTCTGTTTTGCCGTTTTTAGATCGGATCGAGAGTGCTGCGGGAGCTTTTCGTTTGGCGGCACAGAACTGGCAGGAGGACAGTGTGCCCGAAAACACGCTGCGGGAAGCCCTGTCAGAACAGGCAGGCTATCAAACCCGTATGCAGGCGCTTGACCGCCTGCGTGAGCCGAACCGCCTGAATATCAAAAATCCCGAAATTGTAAGGGAGCTGTTCCATGAGGATATCCGGGTTTCCGCGACCCGCATTGAAGATTTTCAAAAGTGTCCGTTCCTGTTTTTCTGCCGTCATGGTCTTTCCTTGCAGGAAAGGCGCAAAGCGGAAATTGACCGGATGCTCGGCGGAACGATCATTCACTATGTGCTGGAAAATCTTGTTCGGTCGGCGGGCAGAGGTCTGGCGGAATACAGCGATGAACATATTCAAGCGGAGGTTGAAGGGTGGCTTGGCCGTTTTCTGGAAGAAAACATGATCGGCTTGCAGGAACAGGGGGAACGGTTCCGCTATCAGTATGATCAGCTCAACAAAACGGTTTGCCTTGTGGTGCAGAAGCTGCGGCATGAAATGCAGCTGAGCGATTTTGAACCGACGGATTTTGAACTTCCGATCGGGCAGGAGGATGACGGGATCCCGGCGTTTGAAATTGAGATTCCCGGCGGCGGAAAAATGATTCTCAACGGCAAGGTCGATCGTGTGGATACCCTGAAAAGCGACAGCGGCACATTTCTGCGTGTGCTTGACTATAAAACCGGCACGAAGCTGTTTGATTTGAACGATGTACTCAACGGCTTGAATATGCAGATGCTCCTGTATTTGTTTGCGATTGAAGCCAATGGTTCGCAGCGTTACGGTAAGGTAATTCCGTCGGGTGTGCTCTATGTACCGGCGAAAAACGACAATTCTTCCGTTTCACGCAATGTATCGCCGGAAGAAATCGTCAAAAAAATGCTGGATGATGCCAAAATGACGGGTCTTGTGCTCAACGATGCCCGTGTGATCCATGCAACCGATAAAACCGAAGCGGGAAAAGCCGTTATCCGCGGGCAAAAAGGGATAGCAGGCAGCCTGATCGGTTTGACCGAGCTGGGAAATCTGAAAAAAACGATCTGTTCCATCGTGGGCGAAATGGGTTTGCGGCTGCATGAGGGCAAGGTCGATGCCTGCCCCGTGAAAAAGAGCGGAAGCCGGAACCTGCCTTGCGATTATTGCGCCTATGCGGATGTCTGTCTGCACCGGGAAACGGATGCAAAGCGGGAATACGGAAAAAAGAAAACAGAAGAATGTTTAGCGGAATTGAGCAATAAGGAGGTGGAGAAAAATGCCGAACTGGACGGATGAACAGCTCAAGGCGATCGAGGGCAGAAAAGGGACGCTGCTGGTCAGTGCCGCCGCAGGGTCGGGCAAAACAACGGTGCTGGTGGAACGGGTGATCCGCCGGCTGACGGATGAAGAAAACCGCTGCCCGGCAAACGAGCTTGTTATCGTGACCTTCACCAAGGCCGCTGCGGCGCAGATGAAAGACAAAATCAACCTCGCTTTGCAGGAAAAGCAGGCGGATACCGGCAGCCGGTGGCTGCGTCAGCAGCAGCTTTTGCTGCAATCGGCAAAAATCTGCACCATTGACAGCTTTTGCGGGGATTTGGTGCGTGAAAACTTTCATCAGCTCGGCATTTCAGCGGATTATCATGTGCTGGATGACCGGGAGAGTGCCCGTTATGAGGAGGCTGCCCTGCGTGAAGTGCTTGACGAACAGTATGAGCGGGGAGAGGAAGATTTTTTGCGCCTGAGTGAACGCTTTTCCTCAAACGGCAGTGATGCTGCGCTCGGCGAAGCAATAAAAAAACTGGCATTGCAAATGAGCTCGATGCCGTTTCCGTCCCGCAGTCTGGATAAGCTCGTGTCTTACTACGATCCGTCCGTGCCTATGGCAGAAAGTCCGCTGCTGGTGCCTGTGTTTCAAACCGTCGGGGATTTGCTCGACTTTTGCGTGAACGCAACCATGCAGTCGATCGCCTTATCGCAGACGCATGAAAAAACCGGTTTGCTGCTGAAAAATATGCTTGAAGCGGATTTGCTCATGTTCCGTGAGTTGAAAAAATGTGTGGAGAATAAGGATTGGAACGGTTTATATCAAGGTGTGCTGGATCGGAGCTTTTCCCGTTTCCCGGTTGCGGGAAAAAAAGCGGAGATCGACCCCGATTTATGGGAACGGGTCAAATTCAACCGCAAAAAAGTCCGGGATTACGCCGACAAGCTTGATGATTATGTTTTTGTAAGTGAAGAAGAATTTTCAGAGGATTGCCGGGTACTCGAACCGATCGTCCGTCAGTTGATTAACTGCGTGAAGCTCTATTCCGAAAACCTGTTTAACCGAAAAAAACGGGATAACCGGTTCACCTTTAACGATATCGAGCATCTGGCGCTGGATTTGCTGGCAGATGAAAACGGAACGAAAACGCAGCTGGCAGAGAGCCTGAGCGAGCACTATATCGAAATCATGGTGGATGAGTACCAGGATACGAACGAATTGCAGGATATGATTTTTTCCGCCGTTTCCAAGGAGGAAAAGAATCTGTTTTTTGTCGGTGATATCAAACAGAGCATCTACCGCTTTCGTCAGGCGATGCCGGAAATTTTTTTGCGCCGCCGCTCGGCTTTGCCGGATTTTGACGGTGACAACTACCCGGCTCGTTTGAGCCTTTCGGCAAATTTCCGCTGCCGCAAGCCGATTGCCCGTGCAGTCAACTATGTGTTTGAACAGATCATGACGGAGCAGTCCGGCGATGTCGTGTATGAACCGCTCAATCCGCTTGCACCGTACGAGGAGCATGACGATCATGATGTGGAGCTGATCCTGCGGGAGCAGAATGAGCGGGAAAGTGAAGCGGAATTCACGGCAAAATATGTAAAACAGCTTTTGCAAAGCGGACGCATGATCGGAACCGGCGAAAAAGCCCATGTGATCATGCCCGGTGACATTTGTATCCTGACCCGCACGAAAAAGCGGATCCCCGATTATGCTGCCGCCCTTGAAAAGCTCGGGATTCATTCGGTCGGAACGATTGAAGGCGACCTGAACGGTACGGCGGAGCTGAAACTGGTGCTGTCGCTGCTACGTGTGCTGGATAATCCGCTGTCGGATATTCCGCTTGCGGCAGTGATGCTTTCGCCGATGTTCGGCTTTACAACGGATGATTTGGCAAAGATCCGTGCCTCTGTCGGGCGTAAGGAGCCGCTTTACCGCAGTGTTTCGACTTATGCCGGACAGGGAAACGGGGCTTGTCGGCTGTTTCTGGAGCGGCTGAGTGCGCTGCGCCGTATTGAA
>JAZUJI010000079.1:0-3391 GCA_045642685.1 Acutalibacteraceae bacterium
TCTTAACTCACATCCATACCTCTTGCATTTCGAGAAAATCTCTGGTACACTTTGGATTGTACGATTCATATATAAGGTGGATCGTTTTGTTTGCTTTGCTGAAAGGAGAAGCGGTGCCATGAAAACAAGGAAACGCTTAAACAATTGTTGTCAGGAAAACCCGACCCTGTTTCATTTTTTGACTCTTACCCTGCTCTCTCTGATCGTTATGACCGTACTGAATTGCATTTCATCAGGCGGTGCATTAAACGATATCCTTTTCGGAAGTAACTATTATATGGACTTTTTCAATTCAATGTGCGATGCCAGCACAAGAAATGTCTACGATTTAGGCGTCATTTATCCACCGATGTCCTGCCTCATGTTTTACTTGATCGCCAAGATGGTTCCTGTTGATTTTTCGCACGCTGATTTTGACTCTCGCGGCACGATTTACATGGATGGCTCCGCCTCAATGCAGTTTTTGCTGTTCACCCTTGCTTCTGTTCTGCTTATCGGACTTCTTGTCTGCGTGATCCTCATGAAAAGATTCCGTTCGACCGTTTGCTGCCTTACGGCGATTGCGTTTTTCCTCTCTTTTCCGATTCTTTTTTGCATTCAGCGCGGAAACAGTGCTATTGTTACCGTAGCACTGTGTCTGTTTTTTGTATTCTTTCGCAACTCGAAAAACCGAATCATACGCGAATTGTCATTTCTTGCACTTGCCTTTGCCGCAGCATTGAAAATCTATCCGGCGCTGTTCGGGCTGCTGCTGATTTGCGATAAAAAATACAAAGAAGCCGTCCGCCTGTTGATATACGGTGTTTTGCTTTTCTTCTTACCGTTTGCTTACTACGGCGGTATTGACGGATTGATGGCATTTGTGAAAAACAATCTGTTTTTTTCATCTGACCGTTCATCATATTACACTATCAAGGGAACTTCTTTTTCTTCCGTCATTGCATGGTTTGCTCTGTTTTTTAATGTCGATTTATCAAAAATCGTCCTCATCGGTAATATCCTTGTATACTCGTCGCTGGCTTTTGTCTTTGTCTTTTCAAAAGTTGAATGGAAGCGGATTGCCGCCATCTGCTTTGTCTTCGCCAACATGGAATCGTTGTCGAGCGGATACATTACCAGCTTTTTGCTCATCTCTTTTTTGGCTTATTTGCCCGAATCAAAAACCGAAGCCCAAACACCGAAGCGAAATTTCTTCTATTCTGCTTTATTCATTGCTTTATTTGTTGTGATCCCATGCGTCTTTTACCCCTTTACCGAACAGATTACCGCTTTTGTACAAGGCATTATTCCGCTCAAAGAGGAGACGATTTTCTATATCAACACCCCGAATTCTGTCTTGAATCCTTTCTTGATCTTTGCGTTTGAAGCGATTCTTTTCTTTGATGCGCTGTTTTCCTTTCGCCGGAAAACGCAAAAAAAGCCGACAACATCGATCCCTGCAGACGCAGCGGTTTAATACAGGTATTCAATAACCGGCAAACAGATGTATACGAAATTAGGCTAACATCATTTGCGACTCCGAATCGGTGCATTTCCGTACCGATTCTGCCAAGTGTACCGCCGCCTGCAACAAGTAAGATTTTCTTGACAAACTGAGAAAAACGCAGATTCGTTGCGCAGCCCAGTAATCATTCCCATATCGTGATCAGAGTTGAGAAATCAGTTGAAATTGCTTGACAGAATTCAATTATTTTGATACAATCAGTCCATACAGTATTAAAGCGATGAGTCAGAATGTGTGTTTCCTTTTGTTTGCAGACAGAGAATCCGCCGCACGGCTGAAACAGCGGGTATGTGAACCGAAGCACCGACCACTGACGAGCGTCACCGAAGCCGAAAGGATAAGGTGCACCGCAGGTGCAGCGTTACGGCACAGAGAGCGGCATATTGTCCAATATGCAATACGGGTGGAACCGTAGAGCTTTTGTTGTTATCAATCAGCTTCATCCCATAGTCGGGTGAAGCTGTTATTTTTTATATTTTTCCGGAAAGGATGAGCGATATGATTCAAATTACCCTCAAAGGCGATGTTGTCAAAGAGTACGAAAGCGGCATCATCTATCCGCCGTTAGCCAATATGTTCTTCTATTTTCTTTCCAGGCTGATTGATCCGGATTTGCTCTCTCTTACTTTTAAGGAACGGATGAAGGTTTCATATGACGAAACCTGTCATGTTCTTCTCTTTGGGTTTATACTGCTGAGTCTTGCACTGATCACCCGATTCATTCAGCAAAAAATGAGCGGATCCTGTTCTGCATCTTTTCCTGCTGCTTATCACCTGCGAAACCGTTATCGGTATATTAAAAAATCTAAAAAAAAGCAAAGTGAGGTTTTGATCCTTTTCCATTCGATCAAACGGCAATCCCCGGCGAACAAACCCAAAAATGCGAAAGTGCCTTTCGCTGCTCATACAATTCAAAAAACCTCCTGCGGCAATTCATTTTGCTCAGCAGGAGGTTTTAATTATTTACTGCTTGATATGGTTCTGCCCAAAAACGGCAGTTTTACATACGGTATCTCGATCAGCCGATGGTGACCGTACCATCTTCACTGACGGTGATGGTGTCACCATCCTTTACGGAGTCAAGAAACTCCTGACCCAAACAGTCGATAACCGGCATGGGGCTGTCAGCCCAGACGGCGGAGATAACCGCACCTGCAGCGGCAAGGGAATCAATATGCTCGGAAAAGAGCAGGCAGGACGGGCACTTGCCGAGAGCTTTGGCGCAGAAAAGAATCATACCGCCGGTGGTGGAGCCGATGGTCTGCGGCAGGCAAAGAGCACGGTTGAGCATGGGCTTGCCGAAAAGCTCTTTATTGTTCTGATCATCACATTCGGTTTCCTTGTATTTGTTGCCGATAATCGGAAGATCACCGAACTGGAGAGCACCCTGGAAAGAGGCAAGGGTATTGAAACCGCTGTGGGAAACGAGGGCGGGAGCCGTACATTTGCCGGCAACGACCGGACGACCTTTGAACTGTTTCATATTACTTTACCTCCTTGGTGATGATAGACAAAATCTCATCGCTCTTGTAGTAACGGGCGGTGGTGTAGGTTCTGAGCTTGTTGGAGTTGGTGATAACCGCCATCTTTTTGGAAAGCGGATTGTTCATGTACATCAGCGGGCAGATGTAGCTGAGAACAACGCCTGTGTCGGCAAGCTTTTTGGCGGCGGGAGTTTTTTCAAACTTCTCTTTAACACCGGGTGCGCAAGTGAAAACGGTGGGCACCGAAACCTTCTTGAGGCCGTTCTTCTTAAGGCCTTCGGCAACCTTGTCAGTCCATTCGTTGAGCTGAGCGATTGAGAGGTGGGGGCAGCCGACGAAGCAGAGCTTCGGCTTGGCGTTTTTATCTTTCCACATGACGGGGTAGTTGTTCTGAACTCTCTTG
>JAZUJI010000080.1:0-21996 GCA_045642685.1 Acutalibacteraceae bacterium
AATTAAATCAATATAAAAGTTTCGCTGTTTTTCGCCGAAAAGTGCGCCGAAAATGTTGTAATTCGATGTAAATTTTTCTTGACAAATCGATATGCTGCAGATCTTTTAGGAGATTATATAGGGAGCATTATGCTGATAACAGTTCGTCAAGCGTGATATTGAATAATTCGCAGATTTTCTTAAGGCTGCGGACATTCGGCATACTGTCGCCTTTTTCGTAGTGTGCCACCGCTGTTCGGTCAAGCCCGAGTGCATCGGCGACCTGCTGTTGAGTTAAATTTGCCGCTAACCGTGCGTTTCTGAAATTCTCTGCAAAGCTCATATAAATATCCCCATAAAAATAAAAAAGCACAGCCGAAACTGTGCCGAAAAATGCCAGCTCCTATTGTTGCGACACAACTTCAAGCCATTCATACGGAATGTTGAAACAGAGCTTGCACTTTTACCAAAATGATATAAGTGCAAACCGTATAAACGGCTTATATTTCGTTGTGTCGCAAAGCTATTTTACCATATCCCAAAAATTAAATCAATATAAAAGTTTCGCTGCTTTTTGTCAAAATTTCATTTGAAGCCATTAACAAAAAAGGATTTTAAGGAACCGTCCCTTTTACGGACAGAACCTTAAAATCCCTTTTCAATTTCAGCGTCGTTTCAGTCGCTGCCTTTTATCACCTTAAGGCGTGCAAAATCTTCACGCTCTTTTTCCTCCAGCGAATCAGAAATGAACTTGACTGTTGAGGTGAATTTCGGAATAACGATATTGCCCAAAGCATTGGAACGCTTGCCGGTTTTGACCACTGCCTCCTGCAAACGGAACAGTGCCGTTTCCTGCGCAGCCAGCTTCGCCGCAAGCTCCTTCAAATCCGTAAAAAGGCTGTACGCCTCATCTAACTGCAGCCCGGTGAAGCGCAGACCGTAATAGATTTTCCGTTCGGACGGCTGCAGATCCACCTCGGGCACTTCCACACCCATGACCGAACGCATGACGACCGAAACGCCGTCATCAAGCGGCACGGACTGCGCCTGTGTCAGCGGCAGTCCGTCTGCAATGGTCGCAAGGCGCAGCGCATAAAAGGCATCCCGGCTCAGCCGTTCCATTTCCTTTTTGGTCTGCTCATATTCTTCGGTTCGTCCGGCAATTTCACGCAAAAGAAATTTGCGTTTGCGTTCCATTAAATCAAAGCCGACTTTGGCAAGCTCCAGCGAACGGCGTGCGTTCATCAGGTTGCCTTTGGTCGGAAACACATTTTCTGCCATTACTGCATCTCCTGCTCACGCAACGGGCGGATGTATTCTTCAATTTCTTCCGGCTTGAGCCGGTCAAGCAATTCATCGGGCAGCTGTGCCAGCAGGCGGCAGCCCAGGTCCAGCGATTGACCGATGGTGCGGTTTTCGGTCTGACTCTGCGTTAAAAACTGCCCTTCAAAATCGCCGCCGAACTTCAGCAAAAGACGGTCGTATTCGGACAGCTCATCCTCACCGACAACACTCGCCAGCGAACGAGCCTCCTGCACCTTGGAATAGCAGGCAAACAGCTGATTGCTGATGGATTGGTGCCCTTTCCGGGTGAAGCCCTCGCCGATCCCGTCCTTCATCAAACGGGACAGGGACGGCAGCACGCTGATGGGCGGATAAACGCCCTTTGCTTCCAGTGCCCGATCCAGCACGATCTGACCCTCGGTAATAAAGCCGGTCAAATCGGGAATGGGATGTGTAATATCATCGTTCGGCATCGTCAGAATCGGAAGCTGCGTCACCGAGCCCTTGCAGCCGCGTACGATACCGGCACGCTCATAAAGAGAAGCCAAATCGGAATAAAGATAACCCGGAAAACCTTTTCGCCCGGGAATTTCGCCCTTGGAGGAGGAAAATTCACGCAGAGCCTCACAGTAAGAAGTCATGTCGGTCATGATCACCAAAACATTCATCCCCAAATCAAACGCCAGATATTCCGCCGCCGTCAATGCACAGCGGGGCGTGATAATGCGCTCAATGATCGGGTCATTGGAAAGGTTGAGGAACATAACGACCTTACTCATGACATTGGATTCTTCAAATGAGGTGCGGAACTGCTCCGCCACATCGTTTTTGACACCCATGGCGGCGAAAACGATCGCAAAGCTTTCGTCATCCGCCACCGTTGCCTGCCGGACGATCTGCATGGCAAGCTCATTGTGGCGCATACCGGAGCCGGAAAAAATCGGCAGCTTCTGCCCTCGGATCAGAGTGGACAGCGTATCAATGGCGGAAATGCCCGTCTGCACAAAATTCTGCGGATAAATACGCTCCACCGGGTTGATCGCCGAGCCGTTGATGCTGCGCCGCTCTTTTGGATAGATCTCGCCCAAACCGTCCTTCGGGCGACCCAGACCGTCAAATACACGACCGACGATTTCAGGCGACAGCTTCAGCTCCATCGGGCGGCCGGTCATGCGGGTACGGGTGTTGACCATAGACACACTGCGTGTGCCCTCAAAGACCTGAACGATGACCCGTTTCCCTTCTATCATTACGACACGGCCTTCCCGCACCGAACCGTCCTCTAATCGGATTTCAACCATTTCTTCGTTGAATACATTTTCAACATTGTCCAGCACAACCAGCGAACCGCTGATTTTATCCAGACCGAGATGTTCAAGAATCAAAGCCTGTCACCTGCCTTAACCGATCGCCGAAAGTATTTTTTCATTTTCGGCATCCAATTCATCAAACTGCTCCAACGCATCGTTGGGGATCGTATATTTCACCTTGATCAGGCGCTCAAAGCAGCCCGATTTCACGATTTCGGAAACGGGAACCCGGCGTTCGATCAGGCTCACGCCTAAATCATGCACCTTGAGAATACTTTTCATCATGCGGTAATGCTTCTCGATCGGCACATAGGTATCAATATCGCTCATGGCATTTTGCTGCAAAAAGCCGGTACGAATAACCTTGGCTGTTTCAATGGTCAGCTTCTGTTCATCCGGCAAAACCTGTGAACCGATGAGCTTCACGATTTCCAGCAGGCGTGCTTCTTCCGCAAGCAGAGAGCTGATGCGGCTGCGGCAGGTCATGAAGTCGGGGGCGATGTTCTGCTTATACCAATCCGCAAGCGAATCGGTGTACTCGCTGTAGCTCGTGTTCCAATTCACAGAAGGGAAATGCCGGGCATAAGCAAGCGTTTTATCCAAACCCCAGAAGCAGCGGGTAAACCGCTTTGTGTTTTGCGTGACCGGCTCGGAAAAATCAGAGCCCTGCGGAGAAACGGCACCGATGACCGTAACAGAGCCTTCTTCACCGCACAAAGCCGTACACCGACCGGCACGCTCGTAAAATTCCGACAAACGGCTGGGCAGGTAAGCCGGATAACCCTCATCTGCCGGCATTTCCTCCAGACGGCCGGAAATTTCACGCAATGCCTCTGCCCAGCGGGAGGTGGAATCCGCCATCATCGCCACATGATAGCCCATATCCCGATAGTATTCGGCAAAGGTGATGCCGGTATAAATCGAAGCTTCACGGGCGGCAACCGGCATATTGGAGGTGTTGGCGATCAGCACCGTGCGTTCCAGCAGCGGCCGCCCGGTACGCGGGTCTTTCAGTTCGCTGAATTCCACCAATGCCTGCGTCATTTCGTTGCCGCGCTCCCCGCAGCCGACATAAACAATAATATCCGCATCGCACCATTTGGCAAGCTGGTGCTGCATGACGGTTTTGCCTGTACCGAATCCGCCGGGGATCGCAGCGGCACCGCCCTTGGCAATGGGGAACATGGTGTCAATAATACGCTGACCGCTGATCAGCGGCACGACCGGCAGCAGCCGCTCCCGCATCGGCCGGGCAGTACGGATCGGCCAGTGCTGGCACAGCGTTAATTCGTAAACATTTCCGAATTCATCTTTGATTTTCACGATACAGTCGTTCAAACGGTAGGCTCCGTTCGCTGCGGCATAAATGACCTCACCGTGCTGCATCGGCGGCACCATGAGCCTGTGGCGAACCGAGAGTGTTTCGTCACATTCGGCATAAACCGCACCGCCGCTCAGGGAATCACCGGGCTTTACCGTAACGGTGACATCCCATGCTTTTTCCTCATCTAAGGGCGGCACGCTGACACCCTTGGTAATAAAAGTGCCGGCCTGCCCGGCAATCGCATTCAACGGCTTTTCGATGCCGTCAAAAATGCTGCCGATGATACCGGGGCCCAGCGCAATCGACATCGGCGAACCGGATGGTATGACCGGTTCAAGCGGATAAAGCCCTGCCGTATCCTCATAAACCTGAATGGTCGTTTTTTCGCTGTCCACGCCAATCACTTCACCAACAAGCTTTTTGACGCCGACATAAACCATTTCCATGATCTGCAATTCGGTGGAACCGCTGACCGTGACGATCGGGCCGTTGATGCTGTAAATTCGATATTCGTTCAAGTTCTTCACGCTCCCTGTGCGGAAAGGCCGGAGTGTTCTCCGAACCAATCCCGCTGACTTTCCAGGCGTGCATCCAGCGTATCATCGGCACGCAGGCGAGATGACTCACTGACCGCACGGCAGCCGCCGATCAAAATGCTGTCATCCGCTTCAAAGCGGCACGGCTGCGGCACGATCTGTGCGATTTTTTCAAAAAGCGGTTCATCCTCACGGCGCAGATAAAAAACGATTTCTCCGCCGTTGAAGCACGAGGCGATCTGCTGAGCACTTTTGAGCACAAACGGCTCATACTCGGCAGACTTTGTAAAGCCCCTGAGTTTTTGCGCTGCCCGGTCAAATGCCTGCTGTTCCAGCTGTGCACGCTTATTGAGCAAATCTTTTTTTGCTTTTGCCTGCGCCGCAGCAACCAGGCGGCCGTTGCTCTGCATATAGCCAACCACTTCGTTTTGCAAAAAGGCTTTGCTTTTTTTGCGTGCTTCCCATTCGGACTTTTTCAGCTGCTCCGTTTTCAGGCGGTTAGCTTCTTCGGTTATTTCATTGACCTGACGCTGCAGGTCTTCATTGATTGCATTAAAAAATTCCGTGACCTTGCGATCCGTCGGCATTTTGCTCACTCCTTACAAACAGGGTTCTTCCGTGCGGTCCGGCAGGGTAACGATCAGCGGCAAACGGTGCGTTCGCCGTATTTCGTCCAGATGTTCCCGAAAAGCCTGTGCTACACGGTTTGACACCATCAACACGCCGATTTCTTTATTTTCCACCGCTTCGTCGATCGCCTGCCGGCCGAGCGACAGATCCGAAAGGATCTTTCCCTCAGCACCGGCAAGGCGCAGACCGACCGAGGTATCCACATCATCGGTAATCAAATAATACTTCAAGGAGAACCCACCTTTGAATCAAAGCTTATTCAGGATCAGAATAGAAATGACCACGCCGTAAAGGGCGATGGATTCACCCAAAGCAACGAAAATCAGAGATTTACCGAAGCTCTTCGGGTCTTCGCTGGTGGCGGCGATCGCAGCAGGAGCACCGGCAGCAACGGCAATACCGCCGCCGATACCTGCCAGACCGGTAACAAGACCTGCCGCCAGCAGACCGATGCCTTTGTCGCCGCTGCTCACCGGTGCGGTTTCCTCACTCTGCTGCGCAGCAGCCGCATCCGCCGGTGCATCGGCTGTCACGGCAGACGCCGACAGCGCAAGGGAAGCTGTAAGAACCAAAACAAGAGCAAAGGTAAGTAAATTGGTTTTCATGATGCGTTTGCCGCTCATACCGCTCAAATGCTTTTTGAACGAGCGAACCGCCAAAACGGTTAAGGCAACCGCCGGGAAAAGGACTGCGAGTGCATAAAGAATTGTTGACATAATCATTCCTCCATCAATATCCGTTGTAAGATTTTATTTCTGCTCCAACCGTGCGGTAACGGTTCGGAACGGTTTTCCGCTGCCCTCAAAGCAGCGGCTGAACATCTCATAAAACTCCAGGCGCAATGCCTGAATACCGGTCAGCAAGCCCTCAAGTGCAATAACAAGCACATTGCCTAAAAGGATGACCACGATATTTTCACTTTCGCCCGCAAGGGAGAAGACCACCATCATCATACCGGCGTGAACAAGCACGAATGCGCCCACACGCAGGAACGAAACGGTGTTGCTGAAATAGCTGAGCAGATACTCCAGCATTTCAAACACATTCTGAAGCAGAAAATCCGTGATGCTTTCCGGCATTTTTTCCGGTTCCCGGTCAACCAGCGCAATCAGAATTTCTTTCAGGAACAGAATAACGGCACACACGGCAATGACCGGAATACAAACAGCCGTCGGGATAAGCTGCGGACCGTTCATGAACGCAACCACCAGATTGACCAGCACCAAATAGAGTAAAATACCTGCCGCTCCGTTATTGCTGAACAGAGCCTCACCGAATTTTTTTGCTTTGATGTTCGCCGCAACATTGAGAATCATCGACACCGTGACAAGCCCGATACCGATACCGATTGCCAGAAGCAGAACCGTATTGATACTGCTCATTACCTCCAGCGGTTTTTCTGCCATGCCGACTGCGTGATACAGCGGGTCAAGCAGATGCTCATAACCGAAACACGACCCGAACACCAGACCGAAGCACATGGAAGAAATGCCGCAGGGTATCAGAATTTTACCCAATGCCATTTTCTTCAGCTTCCACATGAGGAAGCCTGCCAGCGCAAGGACAAACCCCTGCCCCAAATCGCCGAACATCATTCCGAAAATCACCGTGTAGGTCACGGCAACAAAAGCGGTAATATCCAGTGAACCGTAATTCGGCAGCCCGTACATCTCGACATAATATTCAAAAGGACGGAACAGCACAAAATTCTTCAGCTTCGTCGGCGGAATGTGCTTATCGGTTTTGCCCGGTGAGCCGATATCGAGCTGAACGCCATCCACACCGGCTGTACATTGCCGGAAATGCTCCGCCTGCCTTGCCGGGACCCAGCCGACGCAGTAAAATTCACGGTTGTGCTTCGCCGCATAACGGCGCATTTCGAAGCTCTCACTTCGCAGACACAGGCGGGAATAAAGCTGATTGAGCCGCTCACTGTTTTCTTCGGCAAACCGGCTCAATTCTCCGTCAAGCTGTTCCATCTGCTGCCGGATGATCGTCAGATTTTCCTGCATGGTGGCAATGATCTCTTCTGCGGTGCCCCATGCGTTGTTAATGGCAAGCTGCTCAAAATAGAGCGAAGCAAAAATCGCATCCACATCGTCAATTTTTTCACGGGGTGCGCAGTAAACGCCCCAGTAGTTCAGATTATCGGTCGAACAGGGCGTAAACAAAAAGTAAGGGTTATCCTCATAAGCACTCAGCTTCGGGTAACAGTCCTTCGGGATACTTCCGAAGCGCACAACCAGAAACTCACACGAGAGCAGATCATCAATGCGGACATCCAAGCCGGTAAAGTGAGAAAGCTTGTCAATATACTCCTCGCACTGCTGTTTCTGCTCCAAAAGGGTTTTTCGGTTCACAGCCCCTGATTCTATGCGGTTTTTCAAGCCCGTAAGGTACTCCTGCATATGTGTATCATCCAGGTGCTGTAAAGCCAAATCACTTTCCACCCGATTGAGCTTCAGACCGCCCAAACGAGCCACCTCCTGCACCGATTCGATCAGTGACAAATAGGTGTTTTCGCCGCCGACCGCCGTATAGCCGAGCGATGCGGATAAATATTCCAACGCCGGTTCCGGGTGATAAACCGTACTGCCTGCTGCGTGCGCCAAATAGTTGTCAAGCTGCTCCATCGGACCGCTTGCACGCACAAGCCTCATCTTTTCTATCGCCAAATAAAATCACCTCGCTGTTAATCACAGTAAATGTAACGGGTAATAAGTTCGGGAGAAGCCTGGCAGCGTACCCCCTCAAATATATTGGAAATATCATTCATCTCCATTTCCCGCAGCTTCACAAAGCACCAGAGCGTCTGTGCGGCATCCTGCGAATAGCACATCGCCTTTCGCAGACGCCCGGCGATCATGTGCATGGCACTTGCCTGCACATCCTCACCGTGAAACATTTCGGCATAGGGCGTTTGTTCGATCGCTTTCACCATGCCGGCTGCTGTTTCAGCCGTCAGGATTGCTTCCGTCTGCGTATGGGTAAGCCGGGTAAAATCCGGTTGAAGCAACCGCCTCAGCACCGCCTCCGGCTCATTCGTCAGCCGTTTCACACGGTAAAGAGAAAGGAGCGTTCGAATATCGTTTTCAAATTCTGCCAATTCAAGGAGAGCGGCGTATTGCTTTTTTCCGCAATCCTTTTTTATTGCCTGCACAAATTTACGGTTACAAAAGCTCTGAATATGAGCTTCCGTAAAAATCATGTTTTCACGGGAAAATTCTTCCTGCTCCTGTGAGCCTAAAAGAGTACGGTACTCGGTTTTGCTTAAGCAGGCAATAACATCCGGCAGAGTTTTGGCTTTCATCAGTTCAAACAAATCGAGCTGAGAAAGGCCGTTATAGTGCACAGGCATAAGTGACACATAGTCTTCATCAATTTCTTCGCCGAGCGTACGCAGCCGATGAAGGATCTGGATGCAGTCATAGTAGGCAATAAAGGCACGGTACAGCTCCAGCCCTGCCGCTTTTTCATAGCGGATAAGCGTTTGCAGCTCATCGATCAAACGGGATTGAAGCAAAAGAGAAAACTGGCCGTGATAAGGTGCCGCTGCGGAAAACCCTTCGAGTGCACCGGCATAACCGGTTTCGTTTTTCAGGTAATCCGCCACTTCCGCTGCAGAGGTCATGGTGATCAACGCCGAATAATCTTCGTGCGTCAGGCGTTCGGCATACATGGCTTTCGCCTTCACGGTTACGGCGTTTCCCTGCCCCGGCATTCTCATCTGCTCACTCCCTTTCCGTGTAGATCAAGATATGCGTCTTTCGCCGTGTGTCTTACGGCTGAGAAAGCGTTCGCTCATAGAGCGTTTGCACCCACGCTTCGCTCTCACGGCGGCTGATCTCTTCCAGCACCTTCAAATCCGTTTCGAGCTTTTGTTCAATGCGGTGAATTTCCTTTTGTGTTTCTTTTTCCGATTCGGCACGCTTTTTTTCTGCTTTTTTCCGTGCCAGACCCATTTGCTCTTCCAGAATACGGTCGGCTTCCTCCTGTGCGGAATCCAAAATCTTTTTCTGGTATTCCTCGGCTTTATCAATGCGAAAGCGAGCCGTTTTTTCGACATCCAGTATTTCAGAAAGTGTTGATTTCAAAAAGACACCTCTTTCCTTTTTCAAAGGATTTACCTATTATAGCACCGATTTTTGAATAATCAAGACTTCTTTTCTTAAAAAAAAGCGAAGACCCGACTTAATAAACAAGTCGGGTCTTAAAAGCTCAACTATCTGTTGAAATAAAGGCTGATTTAATCAGGCAAGCTCTGCGAAATACTTAATGGTTCTGACCATCTGGCTGGTGTAGGAGTTCTCGTTGTCATACCAGGAAACGACCTGTACCTGATAGGTATCGTCACCGACCTTGGAAACCATGGTCTGGGTAGCATCAAAGAGAGAACCAAAACGCATACCGATAACATCGGAGGAAACGATTGCATCTTCGTTGTAACCGAAGGACTCGGAAGCAGCAGCCTTCATAGCGGCATTGATGCCTTCCTTGGTCACATCAGCACCCTTGACAACAGCGGTCAGGATGGTGGTGGAACCGGCCGGAACGGGAACACGCTGTGCGGAACCGATGAGTTTGCCGTTCAGTTCGGGGATAACAAGGCCGATCGCCTTGGCAGCACCGGTGGAGTTGGGAACGATGTTCGCAGCACCGGCTCTTGCTCTTCTGAGGTCGCCCTTTCTGTGGGGACCGTCAAGGATCATCTGATCGCCTGTGTAAGCGTGGATGGTGGACATGATACCGCTCTGGATGGGAGCGTAATCGTTCAAAGCCTTTGCCATGGGAGCAAGGCAGTTGGTGGTGCAGGAAGCAGCGGAAATGATCTGATCATCAGCGGTAAGCGTATCGTTGTTGACCGAGAAAACGATGGTTTTGAGGTCGTTGCCTGCGGGAGCGGAAATAACGACCTTCTTGGCACCGGCGTTGATGTGAGCCATGCTCTTTTCTTTGGAGCAGTAGAAGCCTGTGCACTCAAGAACAACATCAACATTCAGTTCGCCCCAGGGGCAATTTGCTGCATCTTTTTCAGCATAGATCTTAAGAACCTTACCGTCAACGGTGATGGTGCCTGCTTCGTCGTCGGCGCAAACGGTGTGCTTGCCTTCGCCGATGCGGCCGCAGTAACCGCCCTGTGCGGTATCGTACTTGAGAAGGTGTGCGAGCATGGAGGGCTGAGTAAGATCGTTGATAGCAACAATTTCATAACCCTCAGCGTCGAACATCTGACGGAATGCGAGACGACCGATGCGGCCGAAGCCGTTAATTGCAACTTTAACTGACATGATAATTACCTCCGAAAATGATTGGGATTTTTTTCATACCTCGATTATTTTATCTTTTTTTGCCGTAATATGCAAGCGAATCGTACAAATTGGTAAACTTTTGTAACTTCAACCAAATATTACTCAAATCAAACGCCGTTTTTGAATAATCTGACCCGATTTCACAGGCTGAGAAGTGCTTTTTCGGCTTCTTCAGCCGAAAATCCGCCGGGTGTGCAGGTGAAATTCGCCGGTGGTGTACTCCAGCGCCTGACCTGCTGCTTCACGACCTCCTCACAAATCGGCAGACCGTGACAGTCGGCAAGCTCGTCTATGACGGTGAGAATTTTATCTTTTTCATCGGCGAGCAGAGCAAGAAGAGAGGCTGCCCGCTGCGGTTCAAACTGTTCGGCACGCTCAAACAGCTCCGAGAAAAAAGCGGCGCAGGCTCTGCCGTGCGGAACACCGTAATGCTCGGTGAGAATGTAGCCCGCCTGATGCGGGAACAGCGTGCCGCACTGGTTCAGCGTAAACCCGGCGCTGAGGGATGCATGGTACAGCACTCTGCGCTGTTCGGCGTTCGGCAGCTCCCGTGTCCGGTACATTCGCTTCAGCTCTTTCCAAAGGTTCGGCAGGCACGCAGCGGCAAATGCCGTCGGTGCTTCTCCGCACTTCGGACCGAGCCAGCCCTCGGCGGCGTGCATAAACGCATCCAGCGCAGTGGAAATCGTGACGGAAAACGGGCAGGATGCCGTATAACGCCAATCGGCAAGAACCAGCTTGAAATAGACCTTTTCACCTTTAATGCTGTGTTTGACCCCTTTGGTGTCGGTCAGCACGCTGACACCCGAAACCTCACTTCCCGTACCGGCTGTTGTGCCGATGCCGACCGTCGGAAGCGGCGAAGCGGAAAACTGCATTTTATAGATATCATCCGCATCCAATGCGGGATCAGCGGCAAAAATCGCAATGGCTTTTGTCGCATCCAATGCCGACCCGCCGCCGATGCCGATCAGGAAATCGGCACTGCACCGGCGTGCCGCTTCGCCGGCCTCCCGGCAGGTGGCGGTTTTCGGGTTCTGTTCGATACGGTCAAACACATCAAATGCTATACCGACGCTGTGCAGAGCTTCCTGTGTTTCCTGCAAAGCACCGCTGCTTTTCGCACCGCTGCCGCCGGTCACGATCAGGCACCGTTCGCCGTATTCCCGCAGGCGTTGTGCCTGCGCTTTGACCACACCTTCACCGCCGAGCACACGCACCGGCATATAAAAATCGTAACTCATTTTTCTTCTCCTTTGAATGTAATAAGGGCAATTTCCGGGCGGTTGAACAGCCGCAGAGCGACCGGGTAAGACCCGACCCCCGATGTGACGAAAAGCCGACTGCCGCCAACGGAAAACCACCCTTTATCGTAAACAGGACCATTGTAAAACAGTTTGGGTAAAAGCACGCCGTCAAAGCTCAGCGCACCGAGGAGCGGCAAGCGCACTATGCCGCCGTGGGAATCCCCCGAAAAAACAAAATCCGGCGCAAAATCCGCAAAATGCTCCATGGCAGGCATATGCGAAAGCAGCAAATTCATGCGTGCTTTATCCGGTTCCGGAAAAATTGAGAAAAGGCTGTATTCCGGCAGAAACCACACCCTGCAAATGCCGTAAATGCTCAGCTCATTGCCCCGGATATTTCGTTTTTCACACCTGCCGTCAAGCACAGTCACGCCGTCGGCTTCAAGCATTTTGTAATAGGACGGTTCGTGGTCATGGTCACCGCAGACAAAATAAGTCGGCGCAATACGGGCAAGTGAACCGGCAAAGCCCACCGCCTTTTCCGCTTTTTCGTGACCGTCATTTGTGTACAGATCACCCGGCAGAAAAATCAAATCGGGGTTGAGCTTTTTCATGCGGCGCACAACGGAAGAAGCCAAAACGGAATCGTGTAAATCCGACACCACCGCCACACGGAACGGTTCTTTTACCTTCGGTGAATAAACCGTTTGTGAATTGACCCGCAGTGCAAAATTGTTCCACGCCCAAAACAAAACCAAAAACAAGCCGAGAACCAACGCCCGTTTTGCCGGATTTTTTCGGCTTTCCGGATTCTTTTGCCAAATCCTCCGTATATTTATTGTAGCAGACAACGGTTCAAAAATCAATGTCGCAGTCCCTCACATTCAGTAAAAGTTGTCAAACTTCTTCTTGATTTATGTTGAAATTTGTAATATAATTAACAGAAAAGAAATCTGAAATTCGGCATCAGGGGGCAGACGGTTGAAAAAGAAAATTCTGTATGCCGTTCTCGCTGTTTTTCTGCTGCTGACAGCCGCTCTGATCGGTTATGACTCTCTCGTTGTGCAAACCGACTCCGCAGACTTTTTCGCTATGAATACCACCGTGAGCGTCAAGCTCAGCGGAATCCGGCGGCATGAAACGCTTGAACGAATACGGCAATGTGTAACAAACCTCGACACACGGCAGCTCTCCCGCACAAGCCCCGAATCCGAAGTCGCAAAAATCAACCGGTCACAGGGCGGAACGGCTGCAGAGCAAACCGCCGAATGGCTGAAAACACTCAAGGAGCTTGAACAAAAAAGTCATTTTGCTTTTTCCGCCGATTTGGGTGCCTTAACGGAGCTTTGGGGCATCGGAACGGAAAACGAGCGTGTTCCGGGCCGGGAGGAAATTTCTTCGGCTCTTTCGCATACAAAAAAGTGGAACATTCAGGGCAGCACCGTGACCCTTGAAAGCGGTGCCGTGCTTGACCTCGGTGCCGTCGGGAAAGGCATCGCCTGCGATGAGATCCGCACCTTGCTCGAACAGACGCACACCCCTGAAGCGATCGCCGCCGTTGGCGGAAGCGTTCTGTTATATTCGACAAACTCAAAAGAAACATTCCGCATCGGGATCCGCGACCCACAGGGTGAAGTGAACGACTGCGCCGCCATACTGACGACGGGGAACGGCTGCATTTCCACCTCCGGCAGCTACGAACGCTTTTTCATTGCTGCCGACGGAACAAAATACCACCATATCTTCGATCCGTCCACCGGGTTCCCGGCGCAAAGCGGACTGCAAAGCGTCACGATCCTCTGTCAAAGCGGACTGCTCAGTGACGCTCTGTCCACCGCCTGTTTCGTGTTGGGCTATGAAAAAAGCCTTGCGCTGTTGGAAGCATACGGCGCAAAAGCGGTTTTTATAACCGATGACAACCGTATTCTCACCGTCGGCGATTTTACCGGCAAGATCGAAATTACCAATGAGCGATACTCGCTCAACGAGGAGCCGACATGAAAAAACTGATAAAACCGCTGGATTTGATTCTGATTGCGGTGTTGCTCCTGTGCGGCTCAGGTCTTTTACTTGTGCGCTCCCGTTCCGCTTCGGGCACGGTTGCCGTTGTTTCGGTCGAGGGGAACGAAGTGCAGCGGATCGATCTGACCGAAGTCACACAGGCATACGACATCGTGCTGGATTCAAGCCCAGCCGTTACGCTCACGGTCGAACCGGGTGCGGTCTTTGTTTCCTCCGCACAGTGCCGGGATAAGCTGTGCATGAAAGCCGGTAAGCTGACCCGGGTCAACGACACCGCCGTGTGTCTGCCCGCCAAAGTGACGGTTCGCCTCATCGGCGAAAAGAGCAAAAACGAAGTGGACGCAGTCGTCTATTAAACGGGAAAGGAACATTCGCTTGACAAATTCCGCTAAGGTTTATCGGGTGGCTTTGACCGGCGTGCTCGGTGCGCAGGCACTTGCCCTTTCGTGGCTGGAAAGTCTGCTGCCCGCCTTTCCGTTTCTTCCGCCCGGCTTCAAGCCCGGGTTATCCAACATCGTTATTATGTTTTCCGTTTCGCAGTGCGGCATACCGGCAAGTTTGTTTCTGGTGCTGATCAAAGCCGGATTTGCCCTGATCACCCGCGGTGCGACCGCTGCGCTGACCAGCCTGTTCGGCGGAATCCTCAGCATGGGCATGATGGCATTGCTTCTGCGCCCGAAAAAGCAGGTGTTCGGGCTTGTCGGGGTCGGTGTGCTCAGCGCACTCATGCACAATCTCGGTCAGCTTCTGGCCGCTATGCTGATCACCGGCACCTTCCGCCTTGTTTCCTACGCACCGGCTCTTTTGCTTTTCGGTGTACTGACCGGCTCGGTCACGGGCTGTGTTTTCCGGGCAGTCATGCCACTGCTTATCAAACAAAGTAAATTCTTCGTTTCACCTCATTCGTGAAACCGAATTTAGATAAAGATATTCTATAATCAATTACCATAGGAGATGAAAGAATGAAGGAATACTCCGCAAGCGGTATTCTCTCTGCTGTAACCAAGGGCAGAGGCGGTGTTTTCGTTGCGCACAGCAAAAACACCGAAAACTGTGCCTGTGTACGGTTTCCGTCCCCTGAAAAGGTCGTTCTTCCCATGCAGCAGCATATCGGCGCACCGTGCGAACCGATCGTCAAAGTGGGTGACACCGTTCAGGTCGGTCAGAAAATAGCCGACACAGACAAATTCGTCAGTGCACCGATCCACGCAACCGTATCCGGCAAGGTTTCTGCCGTGGGAGATGTCAAGCTGCCCAACGGTATGATTTCCAGAGCGGTCACGATCGAATCCGACGGGGAGATGACGCTGTTTGACGGCATCGAGCCGCCGAAAATCAACAACCGTGATGATTTTGTCAAAGCCGTGCGTGCTTCCGGTCTGGTCGGTTTAGGCGGTGCCGGTTTTCCGACCCATGTCAAGCTCGCTTTTTCGCCCGACAAAAACATTGACACGCTCGTCATCAACGCCGCCGAATGTGAGCCGTACATCACGGTCGATTACCGGGAATGTATCGACAACACCGATTACATCATCCGCAGCCTGCTCGTCCTGAAAGAATACCTCGGTTTCAAACGGGTCGTCATTGCGGTGGAGGACAACAAACCGAAAGCCATTGACAAGCTCAGCGAAACGATCGCAAAGCTTGCCCCCGAAGAAAAGAATATTCGCATCATGGCACTCAAGTCCAAATATCCGCAGGGTGCCGAAAAAATGATGGTGCAGTCCGCCACCGGCCGCAAGGTGCCGCCCGGAAAGCTGCCCGCCGATGTCGGGTGCGTCGTGATGAATGTAGCAAGTGCCGCATTTATTGCCCGATACCTCGAAACCGGCAAGCCCCTTGTCAGCCGCTCGCTGACGGTGGACGGCTCCGCCATTCACACGCCGCAGAATGTGCGTGTGCCCATTGGCACCAATATCGGTGATATCATTGATTTCTGCGGCGGCTTCAAGGAAGAACCTTTCAAGATCATTGCAGGCGGCCCGATGATGGGTCTTGCCGTTATCGGCACCGATCTGCCTGTTCTGAAACAGAACAATGCGATCCTTGCGTTTGCCGAGGGTACTTTTAAGGTCAAGCCCGAAACAGACTGCATCCGCTGCGGCCGCTGCGCTGCAGTTTGCCCCATGAGCCTGATGCCAACGCTTGTGACCCGTTTTGCCAAGGCAAAGGATATTGAAAACCTGCAAAACGCCGGGATCATGGTTTGCATGGAATGCGGCAGCTGTTCCTATGCGTGTCCGGCTGGCAAGCCCCTTGTTCAGCATATGCGGCTTGCCAAATCCATTCTCAGAGAGGCAGGTGCCAAGAAATGAGTGTCAGCAAAAAATTAACCGTCAGCGCATCCCCTCATGTTCGTTCTCCTCACACCACAACAGGCATTATGCTGGATGTGATCATTGCTCTGATCCCCTCACTCATCGCAGCGACGGTCATTTTCGGCTACCGTGTGCTGATGATCACCATTGTCACCGTCGGCACCGCTGTTTTGGCGGAATTCTTTTCCCGTAAAATCATGAAGCGGCATAACACCATTGCGGATCTGAGTGCGGTCGTCACCGGTCTGCTTCTGGCGTTCAACCTGCCGGTTTCCATTCCGCTGTGGATGGCGGCTATCGGCAGCGTTGTTGCCATCGTTGTCGTCAAGCAGATGTTCGGGGGCATCGGTCAGAACTTTGTCAACCCGGCTCTGGTCGGCCGTATCGTGCTCATGGCGTCGTTCCCGACACAAATGGCGACCTGGACCGTCAGCTCCCAATTCATTGATGCGGCTACCACCGCTTCTCCGCTTTCTCAGCTCAAAACGATGTTCACCACAGGGAATTTCACCATGGCGGAAAACACACCCGAACTGTGGAAAATGCTCATCGGTCTGCGGCTGGGCAGCGTCGGCGAGGTTTGCGCCGCCGCTTTGATTCTCGGTGGGATCTATCTGGTGATCCGCCGTGTCATTACTCCCGTCATCCCGCTGACCTATATCGGTACGGTTGCGGTCATCATGCTCATTGCCGGTAAGGGCAACCTTGAATTTGTCGGCTATCAGCTGCTCAGCGGCGGTTTGATGCTCGGTGCGATTTTCATGGCAACCGATTACTCCACCACACCTATCAATTTCAAGGGCAAAATCATTTTCGGCATCGGCTGCGGTCTGCTCACCGGCTTGATCCGTCTGTTCGGCAGTCTGCCCGAGGGTGTATCGTTCTCCATCATTCTGATGAACATTCTCGTTCCGCACATTGAACGCATCACCACGCCCAAGCCTTTCGGCACTCCGAAAAAAGAAAAGAAAAAGGAGGCTGAGGCGAAATGAAAAAATTCAGCGTTTCCGACATCATAAAACCGACCGTGGTTTTGCTGATCATCTGCTTAGTGTCCTCGCTTCTGCTTGCTTTGACCAATCAGGTAACGGCACCGAAAATCGAAACTCTGGCAAAAGAAACCGAGTTGAAAACCCGGCAGGAGGTTTTGCCGGCAGCGGCAAGCTTTGAAGAAGCCAAACAGGGCGATGCCGATTACTGCATCGGAAAAGATGCCAGCGGCAACATTGTCGGGTTCGTGTTCATCACCGTGACCAAAGGATACGGCGGCGATGTAAAGGTCATGACCGGTGTCACCAATGAAGGCAAGGTCGCCGGTATTCAGATCCTTGAGCTGAGCGAAACGGCAGGCCTCGGCATGAGAGCCAAGGAAGAGAGCTTCCTGCAGCAGTTCAAAGACAAAATCAGCAGCATCGGTGTTGTGAAAAACAATCCCCGTGAAAACGAAATTCAGGCATTGACCGGCGCAACCATCACCTCGAAAGCGGTCACGCTTGCGGTCAATGATGCGCTTGATTTATTCAACACGGTGAAAGGAGGAGCAAACAATGGCTGAGAAAAAATCATTGGCAAAAGAGCTGACAAAAGGCTTTTTGGCAGAAAACCCGGTGCTTCGTCTGGTGCTCGGCACCTGCCCGACCTTGGCGGTTTCCACTTCGGTCACCAACGCAATCGGTATGGGGCTTTCCGCTTCGGCTGTTCTGATTTGCTCAAATATCGCCATTTCCGCTTTGCGCAAGGTCATTCCCTCAAAGGTTCGTATCCCGGCATACATTGTCGTGATCGCTTCGTTTGTTACCATTGTTCAGATGCTCGTTAAGGCATTTGCTCCCGCACTGGATGAAAGTCTGGGCGTTTATCTGCCGCTGATCGTGGTCAACTGCATCATCCTCGGGCGTGCAGAAGCGTTTGCAGGCAAAAACAAAGTGCTCGCTTCGGCTGTGGACGGTTTAGGCATGGGCATCGGCTTCACCGCCGCTCTGCTTGCCATGGCGGTCGTGCGTGAGCTGCTCGGCGCAGGCACCCTCGCCGGTGTTCAGATCCTTCCCTCCTTCATCAGCCCGATGACGATTTTCATTCTGCCTCCCGGCGGCTTCTTCGTGTTCGGCATCCTCATGGCGTGCGCCAACAAGATCGCCGAAAGCAAAGGCAAGCCCAAAGCGGAACTGCACGGGTGTGAAAGCTGCCCGATGGCGGCTTCCTGCAAGCTGATCAACACAGACGAAAGCTGTGACAACACGAAGGAGGCGACTGTGAAATGAAAACATTTCTGTTCATCCTTCTGACGGCGATTCTGACACAGAACTTTATCCTCTGCAAATTCCTCGGCATCTGCCCGTTCCTCGGTGTTTCCAAAAAGCTGAACACCGCTGTCGGTATGTCTGCCGCCGTTATCTTCGTCATGGTGCTGTCCACGGCGGTTACTTACCCCATCAACACCCTGCTTGTCAAGAACGACTTAGCTTATTTGCAGACCATTGTTTTTATCCTTGTCATTGCCGCACTGGTTCAGCTCGTTGAGATCGTGCTGAAAAAGTACATTCCGTCCCTTTACAGCGCATTGGGCATTTATCTGCCCCTGATCACCACCAACTGTGCGGTGCTCGGCGTTGTTCTGCTCAATATCGACAAGGGCTACAACTTTGCTCAGTCCCTCACCAACTCGTTCGGTGCCGGTGTCGGCTTCATGCTCGCCATGGTGATGTTCGCCGGTGTGCGTGAGCGTATGGAGAGCTGCGATATCCCGAAATTTATGCAGGGGCTTCCGATTACTTTGGTGGCGGCTTCCTTAACCGCCGTTTCGTTCCTCGGCTTCACCGGTCTGGTGGAAGGTATCTTCCCCGGCATCACCCTTTAAGAAAGGCAGGTATTGTATATGAATCCGATTGTTCTTGCGGTCATCCTTGTTTCCGCAATCGGCATTATTGCCGGTTTGATGCTTGCCATTGCCTCCATCGTCATGGCGGTGCCTGTTGACGAAAAGGCCGAAGCGATCCGTGCCGAACTGCCCGGTGCCAACTGCGGTGCCTGCGGTTTTTCCGGCTGTGACGGCTACGCCGCCGCTCTTTCTCAGGGCAAAACCGATTGCACCACGCTGTGTGCTCCCGGTGGCTCCGAGGTTTCCAAAAAAATCGCAAAAATCGCCGGCCTTGCCGCCGGTGAGGTGCAGCCGATGGCCGCTGTTGTGCTGTGCCAGGGCAACACCCAGAATGCCGGCAAAAAGCTCATTTACAGCGGCGTTGAGAGCTGTAAAATGGCAGCGCAGCTGTTCGGCGGCCCAAAGGACTGCATTTACGGCTGTATCGGCTTCGGCGACTGTGTGGAAGCCTGCCCCTACGATGCCATTCAAATCTGCGACGGTGTCGCACGCATCAATCCGCTCTCCTGCCGTGCCTGCAAGGCGTGCATCAACACCTGCCCCAAGCACATCATCGAGCTGCTGCCGCTGCATCAGGCGAAAGCGACCGTGCTGTGCGCCAACCATGAAAAGGGTGCCGAAACCCGTAAAGAATGTAAGGCAGGCTGTATCGGCTGCATGAAGTGCGTGAAAGCCTGCGAATACGGTGCCGTCAGCGTTGAAAACTTCTGCGCAAAGGTCGACTATGAAAAATGTATCGGCTGCGGCAAGTGCCACGAGGCGTGCCCCGTAAAAGCGATCGATGTCATTGAACTGGGCAAAATCGCATTGAAGAGTATTCACAGGATCTGACTTGTTCCCCGGCTGCACCGACCGTGCCGCCGGCAGAAAAAAGGCTGACTTCGGCATTTCGTCGAGGCCAGCTTTTTTGTTTGGATCTTGACACAGAACACAGGGGGTTGCTTATCATTGTTTATACATATAAAAAACCATATCGCAGGTTTGTTCTTGACCGTTCATCTCTTTTTTGCCGATCGAATAAGTGCCGAACGGCGATGAAGTGAAGCTCTTTTCTTCCGAGTATTCGCCCGTTGACGGGTTGAACCATTTATATTTATATTCTGTATGCGGTTCAAGGCTTCCGATCGTCCCCGTCATACTGCCCGTAAAAAGGTTTCCGTTCGGACTTTCTGCAACAGCTCCATCGCTGAAACGGTAAAAATAGATTACAAGCTCCGAATTGTCCCTGTTTCCCGCAGCATAAGCATATACGCCCGGATCACGGCGAAAATAAAGGATATTATTAAATCTCGGAATAAGGTTCCACCAATCAAACGACACAAAGAAATTTTTCATATAACTCATCTGATAGGAGCAGGGATATTCAAGTGCGTCACGCCATGTGGCGCTTATTTTTTCTTCAGATGTTATTGTATCAACGCCATCGAACGAATCGTTGTTTTCATCGTAAATATTGAGATAGCTCCATGTATCGTGTGCGCCCCAGCCATAGCCGAACATTCCGCTGAGGTATGAAGCCCAGCCCTGCATCCTTGAGCCGTAATTCTTTGTCCAAAGCATACAGTACCTGCCCTCGTAATTTATGACGGGCTTGCCCTGCGAATTATACCAAAAATCCTTTTCTCTTTTCTGATTGCTTTTTTCGGTGAGCGCGGGTGACCATTGAGCCGCATACCAGCTGTGCGCTTCCACATCTCTGAATACCGATGGCTTTGTATCGGAATACGACTTCCGTTTTTCACCGGTGCCTTTGCCGTTTCCGTACGCACCGACACCGCCCGAATTTTCCTGATGAGCCGTCAGCGGATGAGAATAAGCATCATATTTATCTATGTATTCCGCTACGAGCTTGTATGGATTATTCATATAATTCCAGTCGGAATGGTTGTCGCTGCTCGCATAAAAATCTCTGTCAACCTCCTGACCGAGCGTCCACATAACAGGATATGCGCCGTATCTTGCGACCCAGTAGCGTGAAATTTTTTCGAGATATTTTTTTGCGCCGTCACTCAAAAGATTGGTGCTGTCTTTTGCGCCATCTGCTGATTCGGCGGAATAGCCGCCCGAATTTGCTATGGCTGTTTCCATATATGACGGGAAGAAAAACTGGGCGTTGGCATGAGTAAGACCTGCATCTGCAATAATTTTGAATTTTTCATCGTATGATTTAAGCCCGGGAATATCACTTTCATCGATTCCGTTTGCAAAATCAAACGAAGCCCCTATCGGCTCACTCTGCCAAACCGTAAAGCCCTGCTCAACGCGTTTAGCGCAGATCGTTTCAACCATATCAGCGGTTTCATCGCCGAGGCTCCAGTGAGTATCACCGAGATAGAAAAACGGTGTTCCGTCATCATAAGTCATATACTTTTTGCCGTAAGTTGTTGTAACAAAGCCGTGGCGGTAAACATCTGCTTCGCCGTCATACTGCGTGCAGATAACTTTTCCCGTTCTTCCGTCCAGGGAACAGTTTGCATGATCCGTGCATACGGTCTTAAAAAGCCACTCCCCCGCAGACGGGCACGCAAAGCGGATTTTCCATGTATTTCCGCCATCCCAAAACGCAGGAATTATGAATTTAATACCGTTTCCGGCAAGGATCAAATCAACATCAACATCATCAAACGGGTCACCGTATGTTTTTGCGCTTTCAAAAGAAATTTCATTTGCAACCCAGGTTTGCGCATATAAAGTTGTTTCAGGCTCCGTCACAAAATCGGTTCCCGTATCATCAGCAAGAACCTTTTTTCTGTAGGTTGCTTCATTTGGATAATCCTGCGAGTTTTCTTCGGCACTGCGTACCAAATCAGCATAAAGCGCACCGCACAGGCAGTACGGCACACCGAAGCTGTCTAAAAAGCTTTGAAGTTTTTTTTGATTCTGTATTACTCCCGTGTAAAACACAAGCAAAACCGATAGAATAAACGAAAGAATTTCCGTCAAAATACCGCCTCCTTTTAACAGAAATATAACAAACCTATTATTAAAAATCAACGGCAGACGGCTTATCTCCGTCTGACTTTCGGCGAAAAACAGCGAAATTGTATTCATACATATCGCGTAATGTATGTGCTAAAATGATATGACCCAATAAAAAAGAGAAGTAACTTCAAAATATGGTATAATGAATTCACCACAAACCATTACCCAAGAAAGAAG
>JAZUJI010000081.1:0-3587 GCA_045642685.1 Acutalibacteraceae bacterium
CTGGTCGGGAATCTGATGAGAATGATAACCATCCTCAAAAGCGGGGACATACTTGACACAAATGGTGATTTCTGCGGGGAGATCGGTGTTGTCTTCTGCTGCTGCAAAGAAAGCAAAGCAGGAGAGAGCCATGATGAGCGCCAGAATGATGCTGAGTTTCTTCATGTTTTTTTCCTCCAATTTGATAAAATGTTTTTTGTTCACATACCTGGAAACAATATGTACCTGTATTATAGCGTATCCCTGCAAAATATGCAAGCATTTTTTTCAAAATTAAACCGCTGCCGATAGAAAAAAATCGGGTTTTTCACGCACTTTTTGTGGAAAATGTGCAAAAACCCGTTTCAAAATTCCTATTAGTGTTCAGAAACTCGACTTTCGTTCAATTTTTCGGGTAATTTGCCGTTTTTGCCGTTATGCGGAAGCATTGAAAAATTCCACTCGTGCCGTTTGACCCGACAGGGCGGCAATGGCTTCGGTGGCACTTCCGTCCGGGTTGAGTGCACCACGGGCAAAGAGCGGCTCCTTGTTGAGCTTTTTGCCGTCGGCATCGTAGCAGTTGTAGCCGATGAGCGCAATGAGCGGCTCCCGCAGGGCGGTCAGCGGGTGAACGGTGAGCTTTATGACCGCACCCTCCTCCAGGGATTCGATGCGGTAGCGGTCGATTTGAAGCTGCACGGCTGTTCCGTTTTCGGTGTAAGTGAGCACGCCCGGGTAGCTGACCTTCACGCTCTTCGGTGCTACGGTGGTTTCGGGCACATAGTAAGAGGGAAGCGTTTCGGGCATATAGACGCTCTGCTTTTCGGTGGGTGCCAAAGTCGGGCGGCTCGTCAGGCGGTTCGGGGAAGTGCCCCGGGTGTGCACGGTGGTGATCTTCTCCCGGTTGGTCTGCCCGGTGTAGGAGGATTCCGCCTGCTCCAGTGCCCGGCGTGAGCTGATTTCCTCAGGGGTGAGCAGCTCGATGCCGAGCAACTCGCCGTCTGCACCGAGAACCGGCTGCGCAACCTTTTTATTTCCGTCCTTGTCCGTTACGGTTTCGCCCACGGCATAAACCGAGCCGTCCTTATCCGCTGCCGTTTCACCCTCATGGGGCAAAGCCGCAGTCGTGGTTTCGTTTGCTTTGTCAACCGTTGTTTTGGTGCAGCCGACTAAGGCGGCCACACCGAGAGTGAGTGCCGTCAGCACGGCAAGCGTCTTTTTCACAGCTTGCTTCCCTCCTATTATAAAAAATCATTATTTGCCGATGCGCAGTGCAAAGCCCTGTGCAAAGGGAAGCGGCTCAAAGCGGCGGGAATAATTGCCCACGCCCATCGTATCCCCCTGGGCAAAGTCGATTTCGCCGTTTCGGCGGGTAACGCTCATAAGATACCGTTTGGCTTTGTCTGCCTGTTCGGTTCTGCCGCACCGGGCGAGGAACCAGCCCAGCACAGCCGTTGCGGAAGAATCCGAACGGGAAGCCGTACCGAGGATACAGTTAAAGCTGCCGTCGGCGTTCTGATACGGCAAAAGGGCATTTGCAAACCGATCCATGCGCTCTTTCAGCACGGCGGCGTAGGCATCCTTGCCGTTGAGCCGGTCGTAACATTCCGCCAGCGCAATGGCATACCAGCCGCAGCCACGACCCCAGCCGTAAATGCCGAGCGGCGCTTTGCGTTCGGCGTGGAAGCAATGCACGGGCAGACCCGTTGCCGGGTGGATACCGAACTGTTCGTATTCGTCAAATTGGCGTTTGACCAGCTCCAGAGCGTCCCGATTGCCGCTGAGCAGAGCGTATTCAGTCAAAAACGGGCAGACCATGCCGAGGGTATCGACAAAACGGTTGACTCCCCCGGGCTGATAAGGCAGCGTGCCGCCGCCTGCCAGGCGCAGGATCGTATCGGCATATTTTTTTGCCGCCGCTTTCACCGCCGGGTCATCGGCATAACCGTTTTTCAGCAGTGCATACAGCAGCATGGCGTTGCCGACGGTGTAGGGTGCGTTTGCCGCATCGCTTTTTTCAAAATAATCTCTTGTATATTTCTTTGCTTCGGCGGATTCCTCCATGCCGAGGAACAGGCTTGCCTGCTGCCAGCACAGAAAATCCCGGTTGACATATTTCCCCTGCAAACGGGGCAGCAGAGTATAATGCGTTTCATCGGTCACCGGCAGCGGCGGCATTTTTTTCAGCCACTTCAACGCCTTTTGTCCGGCGGCACTGCGCCACACCGTTTCGTCGCCGTATCGCCCGATGTGCAGCCGCTTGACAAAATTCGCCGCCACGGGCACAAAATCGCACCCGAGCAAAACCAGACAGCCGAGCAGCACAAGGGCAAGGACAACGAACAAAACAAACAGGGTCAGGCTCATGGGTTTCCCTCCGTGAGTGCATAGAATTTTTCAAGCTCCGCTTCGTTGCCGACTTCTTCCTTTTTCAGGTTTTCCGTCAGCGTATTGCGAAGCGATCCGTTTTGAAGCAGCGTTTTGATTTTTTCGGCAATGTCCGCACCGTCCATTTCGGCGAGGAGTGCGGTTTTGCCGTCCGTAAGCTGGTCATAGACCGTGGAAAATTTTGTGGCGACGATCGGTTTGGCGAAACACTTTGTTTCATCAAGTGCGATCGACTTGCCCTCATAACGGGAAGGCTGAACATAAATATCACAGTGAGCGATGTACGGGTAAGGGTTGGAGCGTTCACCGAGCAGAATGAAACAGTCCTGTAAGCCTTTTTCGGCAATGCCCTGTTCGATCTGTTCTTTCAGTTCACCTTTGCCGATGCAGAACCATTTGAAAGCAACGCCGTCCCGTTTCAGCTTTTCCGCCGCAGCCAAGGCTAAGTCGTAGCCTTTCGGCGGCGCCATGCGTCCGATTGTGAGCAGGCAGGGAACATCATCGGTCAATTCGGGGGCATCGCCGGTTTGCGCCATGCGCCGTATGACGGAAGGAGAAGTAATATTTTCAATCGTCCGAATCTTTTCAGCTTGGGTCGGGAACGCTTTTTTCAGCGAGGCGGCACATTCGGGCGAAACAGCCACGATCCGATCGACCCGTTCAAAAAAAGCGAGGTCACTTGCCGCATCGGCGGGAAGCTTTGCATAGTCGCTGTGGATCCATGCGATTTTTGTTTTTGCGTTTACGCAGTCGGCAACAAAATAGTTGGGGTTTCCCTCCAGATAGCCGACGGCGGCATCGTAAGCGGTCGTTTCAAAAACGGGTCTGAAATAACGCCATGCTTTTGCGTCCGCTTCCAGGGAACTCCCGGCGTAAGTGCGCAGCGTTTTTGTGTAGCGCAGGCGGTTGAACAAAAGTGAAAAACGCCCCCGTTTGGCGAGAGCTTTGATGCTTGCGGAAAAGGGCAGCGTGAAATCACGGTAATCCTGCGAATGAGGCAGAACATGAACCGATTCGGGAAGCATATCGAAAAAAAGGCCGGAACGATCGAACAAAAACAAATCCACATCGAAGCGGTCATAATCAAGCAGGCTCAAAAGGGTGAGCAGGCTGCGCTCACCGCCGCCGCTTTTCATGGAAGACATGACAAAGAGTAATTTTTTCTTCAACGGGAGCCACCGTCCTTTCTTTTTTATCATAACATTTTTTTGCCGCATTTA
>JAZUJI010000082.1:0-3326 GCA_045642685.1 Acutalibacteraceae bacterium
GGTAGAGAGTCAACTCCTTGGCTCACAGAACGACATGGCTACGATCCGACTTGACCAGCCGGCGCAGTAGCCGGTGAGCATGGATAAATCGTGCAGGTGAAGGTCGGCGTTGCGGTGAGCGTTGGCGATTTCCTCGTCATAAATCTCACTGAGCCAGTAATTGGCGGTGATGGCACCGGAGTTGCTCAGAATCAGACCGCCGACGGAGTAGGTGACGGTGGAGTTTTCTTTGACACGCCAGTCGGTTACATGAACATAGCTGTTCACCAGCTCCTTATAGTCAAGGATGGTGGATTTCATGTTGCGGATTTTTTCACGCTGTTTCCGGTAAAGAATGTAGGATTTTGCAATGTCGGCATAACCGGCTTGGATCAGAATGGATTCGACGCTGTCCTGAACATCTTCCACGCTGACTTTTCCGTCTTTGATTTTCGGCTCAAAGTCGGCCGTTACACGCAGTGCGAGCAAGTCGATGATGTTGTCGTTGAACTGCTTATCATTGGCTTCGAAAGCCTTTTTGATGGCGGAGCTGATTTTTGCAATGTCAAATTCCGCAATCACTCCGTCACGCTTAATAACCTGATACATCGGTGCTGCTCCTTTTCAATAAATTGTGTTTTACAAAGCTCGTTTTTTATTCTAACACAGCATCTTGTGGTGTGTCAAGCATAAAAAACACAAGATGCGCAAATTTTAATCAACACCCCGTATAGAAACAGTCGTAATATTACGGGAAAGAATCATTCGGAACTGTTCCAGTTCATTTGGTGTGCAGGCAGACAAATTGCCGCCGAGAATATCGCCCGAATCCTTAAAAGACTGCAAAAAAAGTCGTTTGGCTCCGTTGAGCCATTGCCCGATTTTTTCAAAATTTTCCGCCCGGTGCAGCTCCCGGACAACGGTGGTGCGAAATTCATAATCCGTGTCGCCGTTCATCAGCACAGCGGCGCTTTCCCGCACCGCCGAAAGGTCAAATCCCGGAATTCCGACGGTTTCGGCATACGCATCGGGGGAATTTTTAATGTCCATCGCCACATAATCCACTAAATGTTCCTCTAAGAGACGGCGCAGCTTGTCCGGGTAGCAGCCGTTGGTGTCGAGCTTTACGGCGTATCCCTCTTCACGCACCCGGCGGATAAAATCCTCAATATCGGGCTGCATGAGCGGTTCGCCGCCGGTGACGGCAACACCGTCCAGAATCCCTTTTCGCTTTTTGAGCAGGTCAAAGACTTCTTTTTCATCGATCGGTTCGACCTCACTCAACCCTGTGACAAGTGAGGCGTTGTGGCAAAACGGACACCGAAGATTGCATCCGCCGGTAAAAACCGTACACGCCATTTTACCGGGAAAATCCAAAAGAGATGTTTTTTGCAGACCGTAAATCTTCATGAAGCGTCCTCCTTTCACCACAAGATATTGTGGTATATGCACCGATTACCCATTATAGCAAAAAAGTGCAGTGCGTCAATGGGCAAAATAACCAAATTGACAGGAGCGGAATTGGTATAAAATTTTTGACCGCAGAGGTTGCAACTTTTTTGATTTTGATTTATTATTAGATAATAAATAAAATGTAATTTTGAGGTGGCTTATGTCTGATATGAGATTCGGCATTTGTATGTCTTACCAGGATGAACAGCGTCAAAGGGAAGGCAAGCAGGCAGGTGCGGATTACTGCGAAGCGTCGTTCCGTGTTCTGGCGGTGGATGACCGGGAAAATCTTAAAAAATATACGGAGCTGATTCAGCAGATCGAGCTTCCGTGCGAAGTGGCCAACGGGATGTTCCCGAGCGATATTCCTTTGGTTGGGACGAATGTCGATTACGGTCGCATTGACGAATTTGTGGATCACGGTGCGGAGAACTTTGCAATGCTTGGCGGTCAGGTGATCGTGTTCGGCAGCGGCGGAGCACGGCGCTGCCCCGATGATTTTCCGAAAGAAAAAGCCTATGAACAGCTCAACCTTGTCTGTTCGGAGCACATCGCACCATGGATGAAAAAGCACGGCTTAATCTGTGCGATCGAACCGCTGCGTTCCGAAGAATGTAATATGGTTTATTCTTCCAAAATCGGTTTTGAAATCTGCAAGGCGGTCAATAAGCCGGAAATCCAGCTTCTGATCGACCTGTTCCATTTCCGCTGTGAAAATGAGCCGCTGGAGCGACTGCTGGAATACAAGGGTTATGTCAGGCATATTCACATTGCAAGTGCCATGAATGACCGTCATGTGCCCATGCCCGGCGACGGTGAAAATTATGCCGATTTCTTTGAAATGCTCCGGACGATCGGCTACGAAGAAAAGCGCATTTCCCTGGAGGGTCGCTATGACGATTTTGCGCCGGAGGCAAAGATTTCGTTGGATTATCTGAAAACACTTTGAATTAAATTTCGAAAAAAAAGAGATGGCTGCGGAGTTTGTTCCGAAACCATCTCTTTTTCTTCTTGCTGCGGCAATTCTGCCGGTTATGAGATTGTGATTGTTTCGCCGGGCTGCATTTCCGGGTCAATGCGGTTGCCGGGGTAATGCCGGGTTTTGCCCCGGCAGGTCACATTCAGTCCGGAATATGGCATGAGAATGTGAGCGACGCCGCCGATTTCGGAGCGGATCACGGTGGTGCCGACCTTGCCGTTTTTGATTTCGGAGGAAACCAGAAACGCACCGTCCGCACGCAGGTTTTCAAATTTTGCATCAAGCTTTTTATCCCAGCAGGGGAACAGGCGGATCAGCCCCTGATGGCTTTGCACCGCCATTTCGTTGAACAGGGCAGCGGGGATGGAGCAGTCCTCTAAACAGCCGCCGACAAAGCAGTAGATGAAATTATCCTGTCTGCGCTGTCTGTTCAGTTCCCGCAGCTTTTGTGTCAGCAGTTTCGGGTCAACGCCGAGCCTTGCGCCCATGGGGAAGAACGAGGATACGGCGTTATCGTCAATAAAGCAGTAGCGGCTTTTCATTTTGTAGGTGTTTCGTGCAATTTTCAAATCCTTTTCGTTCGAGGAAAGCCCGATGCAGCCGCCGGGGTAAATGTGCTGTAAGCCGACATCGCCGCCGTTGTTCCACATCTGACCGGATTCGGTGTAGCGGAACACTTTTTTGCCCCAGCGGTAATAGGTGGCGAACGGCGCAAGATGTTCCAGCATCTCCTGCCATTTTTGCTGTTTATCCTCGTCCACACCGAGTGTGTTTGCCATGTCAATGCCTGCCTCCAGCCCGAGACGGAGCGCACCGAGCGTTAAGGCGTTGTTTTTGTCGTTGAGGTACCGTTTATACCGTTTCGGGGTTAAATCCCGGCGATAGATCGGCACCTCATGCGCCGCATCCCGGCAAA
>JAZUJI010000083.1:0-3824 GCA_045642685.1 Acutalibacteraceae bacterium
CCCATTCTTCACGAAGCACTTTGTTTTGAAGCCAGTCGTTTTCCGAGCAGTGTGTGCCGTTTAAGCGGTTATATGCGTTCATCACCGTCCACGGCTGAGCGTGCTTGACGGCATACTCATAAGCCGGCAGATAAATTTCACGCAGCGTGCGTTCATCGGCAACGGAGCTGACGGTCATACGCCGTGTTTCCTGGCTGTTGACGGCAAAATGCTTCAGTGATGTTCCGACCCCTTTTGACTGAATCCCGTTTACAAAGGCGCTTGCCAAACGACCGGCTAAAAAAGGGTCTTCGGAGAAATATTCAAAGTTCCGTCCGCAAAGGGGAGAGCGTTTCATATTGGCACCGGGACCTAACACAACGCTGATTTTTTCTTTCAGGCACTCTTCTCCGATGGATTTACCCATTTCTTCGAGCAGATCCGGATCCCATGAACAGGCAGTGGTGGCGGCAGTCGGATAACAAACAGCAGGATAGCTGTTGCTCAGCCCCACTTTTTCTTTGCTTGCGCCCTGTTTGCGCAGTCCGTGAGGACCGTCACAAACCATGACCTGCTGCAAAGATTGTCCGCTGATGTTTTTTAAGTGCCAGAAGTCTGCACCGGAACACAGTGATGCCTTTTCTTCCAAAGTCAATTTTTCAAGAACATCCGAATGTTTGAGCATAGCTTATTCTCCTTCAAAGATTTGTTCTTCCAATGTTTTTCGTTCAGTTGAATCAAGTGCTTCGATTCCTTTTAGCTTTTTTTGAATGATTCGGTTGCGGTCCTGTGCCTCGCCAAGGGCGCGACCGGCGTCATCCACACGCTTTTTAGCTTTTTCAAGTAAATCGCCGAATTTTTCATACTGTGCCTTGGCGATCGCAAGCGTTTTGCGCACCTCATTTGCTTTTTCGTTGACGGCAATCGCCTTGAACCCCAGAGAAAGGGAAGACAGCAAAGCGGTGATCGTACTCGGACCTGCGATCATTATGTTGTAATCGCTTCTCAGCAGCTCAGGCAAGCCGTCCGGGGATGCGGCGACCTCAGCATAAAGCCCTTCTGTTGCCAGATACATAATGGCGTAAGGTGTCGTTTGAGGAACGACGATATATTTGTTGATTTGCTTTGCTTCTTCTTTGATTCGTGCCGTCAAAGCCTTTTTTGCCGTAGCAACGCCGTCAAAATCGGCTTGTTCACTTGCATAACAAAGCTTGATATAATCTTCCATCGGAAATTTTGAATCAATGGGAAGATACACAACGGAACCGTTTTCGGACGACGGGATCTTGACGGCAAATTCGACCCGGGCTGAGCTGTTTTCGAGTGGTGCGTAATTCTTGACATACATACCCGGTATGGTCTGATCCAGCAAATTTTCAAGCTGGATTTCCGCCCATGTGCCTCTCGCCTTGACATTGGTTAAAATGCGGTTGAGTGAAGTCACATGACCGGTGACACCGTTGGAAAGCTCTTTCATTTCTCCGAGTGATTTGTTAACGCTTTCCAGCCGGTCTGATACTGCTTTGAACGAAGAATCCAGCCGTGTTGCCAGTGTTTGGTTGAGCTTTTCGTCAACGGTTTCACGCATTTGTTCGAGCTTTTTTTCGTTGCTTTCCTGCATACGGCTCATGGAATCGGAAAAAACCTTTGTCATTTTTTCATTCTGTTCCATGTTGTTGTTCCGAATGGTGCCGAGTGATTCGTTCAGTGCTTCGGTCATACGGGCTTGTGCCTGTGCATTAAAGCGTGACATTTCCTCAATGCGTGCACTCATTTCTTTCATATTCTGCGCAATTTGCGTGCGTAAATCGCTTTGACTCAAAGAGATTTCTCTTCGGTTCCGTTCAAATTCATCTGCCAGCTTTCGCTCAATTTGCTCCCGGTCAAGCCTGTCGTTTTTTCGGTTTATCAAAAGCGCTGTCAAAAGGGCAATCATAACAATAAACAGCAAGGAAAGCACTGTGAAAAATACCGCTGTTTCCTTTGGCATATTACTCCTCCTTTTTGAAAATATTATAACAAAACCGGAAAGTTGATACAAGTATATTTCAACAATTCATATACGATTCGGAAAAATGCGCTTGAAAAGTCCGCAGAACCGTACTATAATAGCAAATAGTAATGAAGAGGAATGATAAAGATGAGGAAAACCAAAATTGTTTGCACACTCGGGCCTGCCTGTTCGGATGAAAAAACGCTGCGGGATATGTGCCTTGCCGGTATGAATGTGGCGAGGCTGAATTTTTCACACGGAACTTATGAGGAGCATGAGGAAAAAATCAATCTGATTAAAAAAGTGCGCAAGGATCTGGACTTGCCGATCGCCATTATGCTCGACACCAAGGGACCCGAATATCGAATCGGAAAATTCCGTGACGGTTTTGTTACCTTGCAGGACGGTGATTCTTTTACATTCCGTGCAGATGATATGGATGGTGACGAAACCGGCGTCTCCGTCAGTTACAAGGGTCTTGCCGACGATCTGGCAGTCGGCGACCGCATTTTGCTCAACAACGGTTTAATGGAATTTACCGTTACGGAAATCGAAAGCCGTGATGTAAAGTGCTGTGTTGACATCGGCGGCATCCTTTCCGACCGCAAGAGCATGAGCTTCCCCGGGAAACATCTGAACCAGGTGTATTTGAGCGAACAGGACAAAAGCGATTTGCTTTTCGGCGCAAAACACGGTGTTGATTTTGTCGCCTGCTCATTTGTGTCCTGCCGTCAGGATATGTTGGATGTTAAAAATTTTCTCAGAGAAAACGGTGCCGATGATATTGATTTAATTGCTAAAATCGAAAACCGTTCCGGCGTTGATAACATTGAAGAGATCTGCGATGAATGTGCCGGGATCATGGTGGCAAGAGGCGATATGGGTGTCGAAATCCCGTTTGAGGAGCTGCCGTCTATTCAGAAGTATATCATCACAAAATGCCGTCTGCTCGGCAAGCGTGTAATTACGGCAACGGAAATGCTCGAATCCATGATTCAGAATGTCAGACCGACCCGTGCGGAAATTTCCGATGTTGCCAATGCGGTCTACGACGGCACAAGTGCGATCATGCTTTCAGGTGAAACAGCAACCGGTAAATATCCGGTTCTTGCCGTTTCCACCATGGCACGAATTGCCGAAAACACCGAAAAAAATATCCAATATGAAAAACGCTATTATTCTTCTGAGTTTAACATCAAAAATATGCTGGATGCCATTTCTCACGCAACCTGCGGTATGGCAATCGATATCGGTGCCAAAGCGATTGCCGTGTGCAGCCTTTCCGGTGTGACGGTGCGCATGGTGTCACGGTTCCGTCCGCCGATGGATATTGTCGGGTTGACCACCAACGAAAAAACATGGCGAAAGCTGGCACTTTCCTGGGGCGTTTTGCCGACGATGTGCGATAATTTTCCTTCCACCGATGTGCTGTTTTATTCGGCGCAAAAGCTGACAAAATCACGGCTGAATCTGGAACCCGGTGACAAGATCGTTATTACCGGCGGCGTAACAAACGGGCAGTCCGGCAACACGGATTTAATCAAAATCCACACCATTTGATATTCCGTCAAAAGGCTAATGCAGATACTGCGGTTTGCATTGGCTTTTTCTTTGTTTTGTTTGCTTTTTTTCTGTATGTTTGTTATAATATGAAAACCTTGTTTTTGGAGTAATCAGTCATGAGAAAATACTTCGGCGATCGTGCATTTTACAAAATGGCGTTAACGGTATCCATTCCAATGATGCTGCAGAATCTCATTACGAACTTTGTCAGCTTGCTCGATAATTTCATGGTCGGTTCTGTCGGAACGGAGGAAATGACCTCGGTTTCCATCGTCAACCAGATTTTGTT
>JAZUJI010000084.1:0-3429 GCA_045642685.1 Acutalibacteraceae bacterium
ACCCTCGTGGACGGCGTTCAGGCTCAGCCCGACGGCTATGTAACGGTCAAAGTTCCCGTTCCGGACGGCTTTGTTGCGGCAAAGTGCAGACTCTATTACATCAACGCCGCAGCTGATACCGCCGAAATCGTTCCCTCGACCATTGAAAACGGTTATATCGTGTTCCGAACCAACCATTTCAGCGACTGGGCGATCGTGGAAGCAAAAGGCTTCGCCAAAGCGGTCACGCTCGGCAACGCTTCCGTTCAATTCAAATCCTCTGCCGCTCTTGTTCCGCAGATCACGGTGGATGAGGGCGTAAGCTATACAGTCAAATACACCTCCTCCAACCCGGGTGTTGTCTCCGTGGATGAAAACAGCGGCAAGGTTTACGGCGCAAAACGAGGCAGTGCGGCGATCACCTGCACCGTCACCGACGAATACGGCACGACCGTTCAGGGCACCTGCACCGTTACGGTCAACTACACCTGGTGGCAGTGGATCATCAAAATCGTTCTTTTCGGCTTTATTTGGTACCGTTAAATAAAAATTGAAATAAAAATAATGGGGAGCTGTGACGAAATCCGTCACAGCTCCCCATTCATATTATTCCGAAGAATCAACATTCAGACTCAGAACATTTCAATATACTGCTCTCTCTTGGCACCGACCGAAACATACTTGATCGGGCAGCCGACCGCTTTTTCAAGGTAGTCGATATAATCCAAAGCGGCTTTGGGCAGATCCTCTTTTTTGCGGCAAGCGGAAATATCGGTCTTGAAACCCTCAAAGTACTCATAAATCGGCTTTGCACGGTTCAGACGATCCCCGATGCAGAACGCATCGACACGCTCACCGTCAATTTCATAAGCCACGCAGACCGGGATCTTATCCAGATAGGACAAAACATCCAGCTTCGTCAACGCCAGGCAGGTCGCATCCTGCATCATCACGCCGTATTTGGACGCCGGAATATCGAAGCCGCCGACACGACGGGGTCTGCCGGTTGCGGCACCGTATTCGCCGCCTGCCTCACGCAGCTCATCACCGGACTTGTCGAACAATTCGCAGGTGAACGGGCCTTCGCCGACACAGCTGGAATACGCTTTCATAATACCGATCACTTCATCCAGCTTTCTGCCCGGGATACCGGCACCGATGGGCGCATAAGCGGCAATCGTGGAGGAAGATGAAGTATACGGATAAATGCCGAAATCAATGTCACGCAGGGCACCGAGCTGCGCCTCGAACATAACAGACTTGCCTGCCTCGACAGCCTCGTTGAGCAAAGCGGTCGTGTCGCAGACATAATCGGCGAAATGCAGGCCGTAATCTTCCAGCCATTGGATCATGTCGGCCGCCTGAAGCGGTGCGCTGCCGTAGCCTTTTTCAACGGTCAGATTCTTCCACTCCAGAATAAAGGGCATTTTCTTTTTGACCGCCTCAAAGTCGAGCAAATCGCCCATACGGAACGCTTTCTTCATGTATTTATCGGAGTAAACGGGAGCAATACCACGACGGGTCGAGCCGAATTTGGCATCGCCCAAACGATCCTCCTCCAAACAGTCAAGCAGCTTGTTATAAGGCATACAGATAACGGCCTTATCGCTGATTTTCAGGTTTTTCGGGCTGACCTCGATGCCGCCCTCACGCAGACGCTCGATTTCATGGGTCAGATGCTCCACATCGATCACCATGCCGGGACCCATCACATTCACCGTGGTTTCGCTGAGAATACCGGAGGGAAGAAGATTGAGGATAAACTTGCCCTTATCGTTGACGACCGTGTGACCGGCGTTGTTGCCGCCCTGATAACGGCAAACAACATCGAACTTTTCACTGAACAGGTCAACCATGCGGCCCTTGCCTTCATCGCCCCAGTTGATGCCTACTACTGCAGATAACATAATTCCTGTCTCCTATCAAAATTTAATAACTTCGTTGGTTTCGTTGGATTTGAAAATTGCCTCGATCAGCCGAATCAGCCTGCGCTGCTGGCCATGCGTGACCTCCGGCTCGGCACCGTTGAGCAGCACATCGCAGATATTCTGATAATATGCGTCCCAATCATCTTTGGCATCGGGCAGCGGATAACGCCGGATCGTGTCATCCGTTCTCGGAGCCATAGTTTTCGTCAAACCGACACCGGCTTTGATCGGCACGGCATCCCGATTCTCCCAATCGGACACCATCACGATTTCGCCGTTTCCGTTCCAATCCTTAATGATTGCCGTTCCGTTTTCACCGCAGACATACCAAAGAGGCATTTCGATGAAGTTATTGGTCATAACCTCGATCTGCCACTGGATGCCGCCCTCAAACACGATGATCGCCTTAAAGCCGTCATCACATTCAAAATTGGTGATGTTGGTGCATTGAGCGTAAACCGAAAGCATTTTCCGCTCACCCATCATGGTCAGCATCTGATCGAGCAGATGAACCCCCCAGTCATACACCATACCGCCGCCGTGGATTTTCTCCTTGCGCCAGTCACCCGGAATCCCGCGGGAACCGTGAACACGGTGCTCAAAGGTGTGGATCTTGCCAAGTGTATTATTCTCAAAAATCTGCTTAACTTTCAGATAGTCGCCGTCCCAACGGCGGTTCTGATGCACGGTGAACAGCTTGCCCGTTTCGTTTGCAGCGGCAATCATTTCTTCCAGATCTTCCGAGGACATCGTCACCGGCTTTTCGCAAATAACATTTTTGCCGGCACGCAAAGCGTCGATCACGATCTCCTTGTGGACATCGTTCGGCGTTGCCACCGTCACCAGATCAATGCGCTCATCGGCAAGCAGCTCCGCACGGGATGCATAGGCGTGAACGCCCTCTTTCTCCGCCTTTTTCGCAACGGCAGGGTCAATATCATAAATACCGATCAATTCCAAAGCATCAATGCTGTTCTGTCTTTCGCCGTGGAAGTGACCCATGCCGCCGTAACCAATCACGGCATGACCGATTTTTTTTGCCATAATTTCCATTACCTCTTTATGCCCACCACATCGTGCAGGGATCTTCTGTCATGATACAACGCTTGAGCATATCGACCGCCTTGGACAAGCCCTCGTTCTGGCTCATCAAAGAATCCTCATGCTCAATGCTGATCGCATAGTCGTAGCCGACCATGCGCAAATTGCTGATGATCTCTTTCCAGTAGGTTTCATCGTTGCCGTAGCCAACGGCACGGAACACCCAGGAACGGTTGATTTCATCGGAATACGGCTTCACATCCAGTACACCGTTGACGGCGGTGTTGTACTTATCCACCTTGGTGTCTTTAGCGTGGAAATGGAAGATCGCATCACCGAGCTTGCGAATGGAGGCGACCGGGTCGATTCCCTGCCAAATCAGGTGACTCGGGTCAAAGTTGGCACCGATTTCCGGACCGACCGCTTCACGCAGCTTGAGCAGGCTTTCTGTGTTATAAACGCAGAAGCCGGGGTGCATTTC